>DASTMJ010000273.1:0-10796 GCA_035714205.1 Flavisolibacter sp.
CCTTTCTGATCGCGGATGGCACGGCTGATTTGTAAAGAAGTAACGCTTCCGAAGATCTTTCCGCTGGTTCCTGTTTTAGCACCAACTTTTAAAGGAGCCTCCTGTAATTTGGCAATAACGCTGTTGATCTGTGCAAGCATCAGGTCTTCCTTCTTCTTAGCTACTTTCAGTCGTTCTGATAGTTGCTTACGGTTTGAAGGGTTTGCCTCAACAGCCAATCCCTGGGGAATTAGAAAATTACGGGCATAACCGTTTTTTACTTTTACCAGTTCGTTCTTTCCGCCCAGGTTATCAACGTCCTGAATTAAAATGATTTCCATGTTATTTGTTTTAGCCAACTTCCACAAACATGCGGAAACTGTCCTCCCTTTTGCAAGGGGTTAGGTTAAAAATTCTATTTTAAAAGATCTGTTACATACGGCAACAAAGCCATTTGACGGGCTTTTTTAATGGCGTCACTTACTTTACGCTGGTATTTTAAAGAATTACCGGTAATGCGACGCGGCAACATTTTACCCTGCTCATTCAGGAATTTCTTTAAAAATTCTACGTCTTTGTAATCAATATAGCGAATGCCATATTTCTTGAAACGACAGAATTTTTTAGGACGCTTCTCGCTTTTAATCGCGGTCAGGTATTTAATTTCATTTGCTTTTGCCATGATTAAGCCTCCTGTACTTTTTCGGTTCCTGTTGGTAAGCCACTTCTCTTTTTGTGATTGTACTCGACGGCATACTTATCGAGTTTTGTAGTCATGTGACGCAGAACACTCTCGTCACGCAGAAGCTGAATTTTCAGCTTCTCATTGAAGTCGGATGGCGCAATAAATTCCATCACCCAGTATAAACCAGTGGTTTTTTTCTGGATGGGATACGCCAGTGATTTCAGTCCCCATGGGTTTTCCGCTACAATTGATCCACCGTTATCGGTAACCAACTGAGTGTACTTACGTTGTGCTGCTTTGAACTCATCGTCGCTCAGCACAGGGGTAAAAATCACCATCAATTCGTAATTGTTCATTACCCTGTTTTTTGATTAAAAAATAAATTTGGAGCGCAAAGGTATGGAAAAGCAGCTTATGAGAAAGGAGCAACAGTACGGTTTTTGGTAAGCGGCTGTTAAAACGCTGAAAAGCAGGAAGTTATTCACTTACCTGGCAATCAATAACTTTGATTTGAAGGCTTTTTTCGCCATTCCATTCATTTTCATCCAGTTTAAATACAATATCAATGGCGCCTTTTTCCAATAACGGCATTTTATGGGCCAGGTTAAACCCTATTCCGTTCATACGTACTCCATTTTGTTGAACAGAAAATTTGATATGCGCATCCTTAACCACCTTACTCCACCCCGTATTATACACCTTACGGGCAACAAAAGTTGGTCTCAAATTATCTGGCCCAAATGGTTCCATCTGGCAAAGAATGTCGTAAAAGGGTTGCTTTAAATCCGACAAAAAAACCTCCGCGTCAATTACAATTTCAGGAATCAGCAATTCAGGATGAATAGTAGATTGCACAACTTCTTCAAACTTCTCACAAAACGCATCAACTTTATCCTTCTCAAGCGTCATACCGGCTGCATAAAAATGACCGCCATAACCTAACAGCAGATCTTTGCATTGGTGAACGGCCTCATATACATTAAAACCGGAAACGCTCCTGGCCGACCCCGCCACATAATCACCACTTTGTGTCAGCACAATTGTAGGGCGGTAATAATGATCAATTAATCTTGAGGCTACAATTCCTACAACTCCTTTATGCCAATGCGGCTGAAACAATACGGTGCTGCTACGCTTGATCAGAACGTCGCTTCCCTGTATAATGGATAAAGCTTCTTCGGTAATATTCAGGTCGGCTTCTTTCCGGTTTGTATTATCTGTATGCAACTGTTCTGCCCAAAGCAGCGCTTCTTCATAAGTGGTTGATACAAACATCATTACAGCTTTGCGGGCATCATCCATACGGCCGGCAGCATTTATCCTTGGTGCTATAATAAATACAAGATTGTTGATCTGCAATTCTTTAGTAAAAGAACCCAGGATACTTAATGCCTTTATGCCAAAGTTTGGGTTTGAATTAGCTTTTTTTAAGCCGTAATAGGCCAGAATTCGGTTTTCACCAGTGATGGGAACAATATCGGCAGCTATAGCTGTGGCAACCAGGTCCAGGTATTCAAATGCTGTTTCTTCAGGTAATTTAAGTTGCTGGCAAAGTGCAGTAATCAGTTTGAAGCCAACCCCACAGCCACACAGTTCTTTATAGGGGTATTTACAATCTTTTTGTTTTGGATTGAGAATGGCAACTGCAGGTGGTAATATTTCGTCAGGCAAATGATGATCGCAAACGATGAAATCAATTCCAAGTTGCTTTGCATATTGGATCAATTCAATTGATTTTATACCGCAGTCGAGGGAAATAACGAGTGTATACTTATTTTCAAACGCAAAATCGATCCCGGCTTTACTAATTCCATAACCCTCCCTGTATCTGTGGGGGATATAAAATTCGGTTAAGGGATGGTGAGATTTTATAAACTGGTACATACAGGATACGGCCGTAGTGCCATCCACATCGTAGTCGCCAAAAACCAGTATTTTTTCTTTAGTAGTAAACGCTGTTAATATTCGTTCAACTGCTTTATCCATATCCTTCATTAAAAAAGGATCATGAAGTTGGGATAATTGCGGACGAAAAAAATCCCGGGCTTCTGCATAGGTTTCTACCCCACGCTCAACAAGAATATTACATAAAACGGGATGAATCTTTAACTCCCCGTGTAATCGGTTTATTTTTTCCTGGTCCGCCGGGATTACCCGCCAACGTTTCTGGACATTCATTTTTTATCCTTAGTATTTTCTGTCCGTTACAAAATTTACAAGGTCCCGAAAACCGGTTTTTATTTCAGAATCAGGAAATGTATCTAAAATTTGAAGTGATTCTTTTTTATAGTTTTCCATCTTTTCGACGGTATAATCTATTCCCCCGGTTTTAGTAACCACATCTATAATATAATTAATTTTTGATTTGCGTGTATTTTCATTTTTGATAATGTAGATAATTTCTTTTTTTGTTTTCCTGTCTACATTGTTCAAAGTATAGATTAACGGTAGGGTGAGTTTTTTTTCCTTAATGTCATTACCTGTCGGTTTTCCCACATTTTCAGAAGTATAATCAAAAAGGTCATCCTTGATCTGGAAAGCAATCCCAACTTTTTCTCCAAACTCCTGCATTCGTTTAGTCAGTTCTTCATCAGCCGAGGTGGACCAGGCGCCGGCACCGCAGGCAGAGGATAACAAGGAAGCTGTTTTATTCCGGATGATTTCAAAATAAATGTCTTCGTCGAGGTTTAAGGACCGGCTTTTTTCAATTTGCAGAAGTTCCCCTTCACTCATTTTCCGTACTGCTTCTGATAAAATCTGAAGAATTCGAAAGTCGTTGTTATCCAGGGATAAGAGAAGTCCTTTGGCCAGCAAATAATCGCCAACCAATACCGATACCTTATTTTTCCATAAAGCATAAACTGAGAAAAAACCTCTACGTTCGGGTGAGTCATCAACTACGTCGTCATGCACCAATGTGGCAGTGTGCAAAAGTTCTACCAAGGAGGCTGCCCGGTAAGTTGATTCATTTACCTGGCCGCAAAGCTTGGCAGAAAGAAAGACGAACATGGGTCTCAATTGCTTACCCTTTCGTTTAACTATATACCGCATAATGCGGTCCAGCATGGAAACATTGCTTTTGGCGGCATCTTTGAACTTCTCCTCAAAGATCCTTAACTCCTTGTCTATCAGATTAACGGGTAGCTGCATTCGTAAATGGTGGAAAGGTACAACTGCAAACCAATAATTTCTTCCATATGGTATAAGAATTGCTGATTTGGTGCAGGTAAAATATATAAATAATTGAAGGCAATTACAGTAAATAAAATTTAAAAGTTTGGTAATTGTTACTCAATTTATATTTTTGCCAACGATTAGGACATTGTTTTTAAAATTTAATCAATAGTTATGGCAAGCAAAAAGTACTCTTTCCTCGCAGGTGTATTGTGCCTGTTAGCATCGTACAGTTTCGCACAAACCACTACCACTACTACCGGTAGTATCGGAGCTTACGACGTCGCAGACTCATCTGTTGTTCCTTCCCGAAGACTTCCTCAGCACACAGAGTTTATGAATGGCACGTACAACTATCCTGCAAAACCAAGAAACATGTGGGAGATAGGTGTAAAAGTTGGTGCAATGCAGGTTAATGGTGATGTAGATGCAAAATTCTTTGGATTCCCAAGTTTTGGAGTTCACGTTAGAAAAGCATTCGGCTACCTGTTTTCTGCCCGTTTAGAATATGTATATGGTACTGCAAAAGGACTGAACTGGCGTCCTTCTTCCCAAACCAGTTATGGTTCTGGCGGCAGCCAAAATCCATGGCAAAGATTGGGTTATACAGGTTTGGTATTCAATAATTACAAAACAAACATCCAGGATTTGAATTTAGAGGGCCTTTTCTCTTTAAATAACATCCTGTTCCACAAATCAAGGTCAAAAGTAAATGTATACGCTTTGGTTGGTGTGGGTGCATCTATGTATGATGCTAAGATCAATGCTCAGAATGGTAGCACTAACTACGATTTCTCTAGCATTCCGAATGGTGTATACGAAGATCGCAAAGACATTAAAGACCAGTTAGAAGAATTAATGGATGATGATTATGAAACTGAAGCTGAGAATGATGAAGATTACAAAGCTACTATAGGTGGTAAAACATTAAACCCCGTTCTTCAATTGGGTGCCGGTATCGCTTTTAAATTAAGCAACCGCGTTAACCTTGCTTTAGAAAACCGTGTTACAGTTACAAAAGATGATCTTTATGATGGTCAGCGTTGGGCTGAGCAAGGTGACCTGACAAGAGATCACGATACTTATAACTTTTTATCTCTTGGCCTGAATTTCAACATTGGTAAAAACGCTGTTGAGCCATTGTGGTGGATCAATCCATTGGATTATGCTTACCAGGAAATTCGCAAGCCACGCTTAATGATCTTACCAAAACCTGTATTACCTGATGCTGATGGTGATGGTATCACTGACCAATTTGACCAGGAGCAAACTCCTCAGGGAAGTCCTGTTGATTCTCATGGTGTTAGTTTAGATACAGATGGTGATGGTGTTCCTGACAGTCGTGATAAAGAAAAGATCACTCCAACAACCTGCCAGCCTGTTGATGCAGACGGTGTAGGTAAATGTCCTTGTCCTGATTCAACCTGCTTCGAGGGTTATTCAAAAATAGGTGAGTGTGAAACTGCTTTAGGTGCGTTACCAAGCGTTACTTTCTCTGGTAATAGTGTTTCCGTAAATAACGACGCTCAGGCATTATTAGCATCTGTTGCAGCCCGCTTACGCAACAATCCAAATTGTAAAGTTGTAGTTACAGGTTATTGCGCTTCCAGCAAATCTGAGCAACAAAGAAGCTGGGATAGAGTTAATGCTGTAATTAATTATATGGTTGAGAAAGAAGGTATCAGTCAGGATCGTTTCTTCTGGAACTATGGTCAGGAAGGTGGCGATTGCAATACAGTTGACCTGCGTGCTGCAGCCCAGGATGAGCAAGGTCAGACTACAGTACCTGCTCCACATCCAAACCTGAGAAGAAGTAAATAATACTTTCAGTATATTATAATTAAAACCCTCCTTTTAAGGAGGGTTTTTTTAGTGTTGTTCAATCAATTACATTTAAACTTACCTGAAAGGTTTATACAAATCTTAACGGCCCGGTTTAGTCAATTTGCCTTTTTTCCAGAATATTTGCCTAAACTGATTAACTTTGCCAGCCTTTATGAAATTTTACGGCGTTTTATTTCTGTCTGTTTTATTGGTAAGCTGTGGTGGTATTAATAAGGTTCTGAAAAATAAAGACCCTCAATACAAGCTGCGTATGGCCGAACAATATTATGCCAAGCAGAAATACAACTACGCCCAACAGGTATACGAAGATATTATGCCTTATTTCAGAGGGGCACCTGAGTTTGAGGACATTTATTATAAATATGCTTATACGGCTTACTATCAAAGGGATTATTTGAATGCAGAAAATCTTTTTAAGACATTTCTCGAAATTTATCCCAATAGTTCAAGAGCGGAAGAAGTGGACTATATGAGGGCTTATACCTTTTACAAGCAATCACCTAAACCACCACTTGATCAAACCAATACAATAAAGGCAATGGGTATGATGCAGACCTTTATCAACACCCACCCGGGTTCGCCCAGGAATAAAGAAGCTGCTGAGATCATAGATATCTGTCGCCAGAAACTGGAAACAAAAGATTATAATGCGGCTAAACTTTATTTTGACCTGGCACAGTTCAGAGCAGCTGCGGTAGCCTTTAATACCTTGTTAAATGCTTATCCCGAATCTGGCAGGTCAGATGAATATAAAATGATGGCCATAAAATCATATTATCGCTTTGCAGAATTAAGTGTGGAAGATAAAAGAGCTGAAAGATTTGAAAAAGTGATTGAAGAATGCAATGAATTTATTGATCGGTTCCCGCAAAGCCCCCTGTCACAACAAGTACAGGAATATTTAACTCAATCTCAAAACAATTTAAAAACCTATACAAATGAGCCTGCTAAGACGTCAACTTAGTACCAGTACATCCAACAATATTGAAACCCGTGATGTAAATGAACTAAAGAACAGAACGGGTAATTTGTACGAATCTATCTCTATCATTAGCAAAAGAGCTAACCAGATAAATATTTCTTTGAAAGAAGAATTACATAATAAGCTGGAAGAATTTGCAAGTCATACTGACTCGCTTGAAGAGATTCATGAAAACAAAGAACAAATAGAGATTTCAAGAGCTTACGAACGTATGCCTAACCCTGCCCTTCTGGCAACCCAGGAATTTATTGAGAGTAAGATCTACCATCGTAAAAACGAAGATGACCTGTTTCAATAATCTTTTTACCTGATTTTGAAAGCGATTTGCCGGTAGGCAGATCGCTTTTGTTTTTTTAAATACTATTTTAGTCTTCATGTTAGCCGGTAAAAAAATATTGATTGGAATAACTGGAAGTATTGCCGCCTATAAAATACCCCTCGTCATAAGGTTACTTATAAAGCAAGGTGCTGAAGTCAAAGTAATCATGACAACGGCAGCTACCGACTTTGTTTCGAGACTTACTTTAGCAACCCTGTCAAAAAACCCGGTATTGATTGATCTTTTTGAAGAAGAAACCTGGGCCAACCACGTTATGCTTGGCCGCTGGGCCGACCTGATGCTTATAGCACCCTTAAGCTGCAATAGCTTAAGTAAAATGGCCTCCGGACAATGTGATAATTTACTAATGGCAACATATTTATCAGCTACCTGCCCGGTGATGGTTGCCCCTGCTATGGATGAAGATATGTGGCAGCATCCAGCAACAAAAAAAAACATTGAAATAATTAACCAACAGGGTTGTTTGCAGTTACCTGTAGGGTTTGGAGAATTGGCTAGTGGTTTGACAGGTGAGGGAAGAATGGCTGAACCTGAAGAGATTGTTGAAAGCCTCGAAAGTTTTTTTTTAGGTAAAGAACAATTAAAGGGTAAAAAAGCATTAGTTACTGCAGGACCCACATACGAAGCGATTGATCCTGTTCGTTTTATTGGCAACCATTCATCAGGTAAAATGGGATATGCCATTGCGGAAGAACTATTAGCCCGGGGTGCGGAGGTTACATTAGTAAGCGGGCCTGTAACTGTTGTAAAGCCGGCCAATGGAATAAAAATTATCCGGGTGAATACCGCCGAAGAAATGTTTAATGCCTGCCATCAGCATGATAAATATGATATAGCAGTTATGGCGGCAGCGGTTGCTGATTACACTCCAAAAACTGTTGCAGATAAAAAAATCAAAAAGTCAGAAGCCGAGTTCCTGCTTAACTTGAAAAAAACAAAGGATATTCTGGGATCTTTTGGTGAAAAGAAAAAAGATAACCAGGTGTTGGTAGGTTTTGCGCTTGAAACGGGCAATGAAGAAGCTAATGCCTTGAAGAAGTTAAAAGATAAAAATGCTGATCTCATTGTTTTAAATTCACTAAATGATGAAGGTGCTGGTTTTGGAACAGATACCAACAAAGCAACTCTTTTCTTTAAAAACGGTCTTAAAAAAGAAATATCCTTACAATCGAAAAAAGAACTGGCAAAAGATATAGTTGATTCTATAACTGAATTAATAAAATGAAACGAATTTTTTATTTGTTGTTGATCCTTGCAGCGGTGCAGCCGTTAAGAGCACAGGAACTGCAGGCACGGGTTACTGTACTGGCTAACAGGGTAAGCACACAGGTGGATAAAAAAACCTTTCAAACCCTGCAAACGGCACTTACCAATTTTGTTAATAACCGCAAGTGGACACCTGAAACGTACCAACAACAGGAAAAGATAAAATGTAATTTTCTCTTGTCTATTGACCAGGACATGGGTTCTAATGTTTATAAAGCTTCTTTAACTGTTCAGGCAGCCCGGCCAGTTTATAATTCTACATATGAGTCACCTATCATAAATTTTCAGGATGCAGATGTTGTTTTTAAATACATCGAATTTCAGCCAATAGAATTTAACGAAAACCGTGTTCAGGGCAGTGATCCATTATCTTCAAATATCACAGCAGTACTGGCTTATTACATCAATATAATTCTTGGAATGGATCATGATTCATTTGCCCCAAAAGGTGGTGATTCCTATTTTCAAAAAGCACAGTATATAGTAAATAATGCTCCGGAATCCAGCCAGATAACAGGATGGAAAGCTTTTGATGGCATGCGTAACCGCTTTAAATTAATAGAAGGATTAACCGACAACCGGTTTAACCTTATACACGATGCCATTTATTCGTACTATCGCACCGGACTTGACCAGTTTTTTGAAAATGATGCCAAAGGCAGAACAGGTATATTAAAAGCATTAAGTTATTTAAACACAGTAAATACCGAGAACCCGGGGTCTATGGTAATACAATTCTTTTTCCAGGGAAAAAGTAACGAACTGGTAAAAGCTTTTAGTAAAGCAGATCAAAACCAGAAAACACAGGCCCGGGAAATATTATCACGTATTGATATTACAAATGCCAACGCCTACAAGGAGATAAAATGAAAAGCTATTTTGTTTTCCTTTTGTTTTTGGTAGCGTCCTGCAGTGGCAATACAATTCCAAAAGATGTATTGAAGCCCGAAAAAATGGAAGCTGTCTTGTGGGATACCATGTTGGCTGATGAAATGGCTGAATATTACGTAATAAGAGATACGTCCATCAATGCCTTTATGCAACATACCGGTTTGTATAAAAAGGTTTTCAAGATCCATAAAATAACGCAGGAGGATTTTAAAAAAAGCGTTGAATTTTATGGAACGCACCCCTATTTATTAAAACCCATATTCGATTCACTACAGAAAAGATCGGAACGTTCTGTATCCAATTCAAGGCCTGTTATTTAAAACAGACATTATTCATTGCTATCACTATTTTTGAGGTTTGTAATTGCTTGTTATGAATAAAGTATTTCAAACCGCAGCTGACGCCTTACACGATGTGCAGGACGGAGCAACTATTATGTTGGGAGGATTTGGTTTATGTGGCATTCCCGAAAATTCAATTAATGCTTTAGTTAAGAAAGGAGTAACAAATCTTACCTGCATTTCAAACAATGCGGGTGTAGATGATTTCGGTTTGGGCTTGTTGTTAAAAACACGGCAGATCAAAAAGATGATGAGTTCCTATGTAGGAGAGAACGCCGAGTTTGAAAGACAATTGTTAAGCGGCGAACTGGAAGTTGACCTCATTCCCCAGGGCACACTGGCAACACGTATTCAAATGGCTGGTATGGGTATACCTGCTTTTTTTACCCCGGCAGGTTATGGCACCGAAATAGGTGAAGGCAAAGAAGTAAGAACTTTTAATGGGAAGGACTACCTGATGGAAGAAGCGTTATACGCCGATTTTGCCATTGTAAAAGCATGGAAAGGAGATAGGTATGGGAATCTTGTTTTCAGGAAAACTACCCGCAATTTTTCAACATCTATGGCAAAAGCCGGTCGCATTACCATTGCAGAAGTTGAGCATTTGGTGGAACCGGGGGAGTTGGACGCTGATCATATTCATGTGGCCAGTGTGTATGTGCACCGCATTTTCCAGGGTAATAGTTATGAAAAGAGAATTGAGCGTAAAACTGTAAGCCTAAAACAAACCTCGGAAATCTAATGTCTGGTGCGTTAAGAAAAGAACGCTGAAGAGTGCGACGCAACCAAAGCTTAATAGGAGTATAATAGCTGGCCTCAAAAATCTATACTGACAAAAAAGAAATCTATGGCACTGGATAAATATGGAATAGCAAAGAGAATTGCACAGGAACTGAAGGACGGTATGTATGTAAACCTTGGGATTGGTATTCCAACCCTGGTTGCCAATTATATTCCCGAAGGCATGTTCATTATGCTGCAAAGCGAAAACGGTATGTTAGGTATGGGGCCTTACCCCGATGAAACGCAATTGGATGCTGATTTAATTAATGCTGGCAAAGAAACAGTAACCTTACTCCCTGGAGGTGCTTATTTTGATAGTGCTGAAAGTTTTGGAATGATCAGGGCCGGCAAAATTGATCTTACTGTTTTAGGTGCTATGGAAGTAAGTGAGAATGGCGATATAGCTAACTGGAAGATACCCGGAAAAATGGTTAAGGGGATGGGTGGTGCTATGGACCTTGTAGCCAGTGCACAAAATATCATTGTTGCCATGATGCATACCAATCCGAA
>DASTMJ010000274.1:0-5039 GCA_035714205.1 Flavisolibacter sp.
TGATGGCATGAATGGAATACTTAGTTTCCAAGGCGGTCTTGCTTTAGCCAACCGTACATTGATTGTAAATTACGCTGAGCAAAATAAAATCCCTGCTATATATAACGCAACTTTATATGCCGAAGCCGGCGGACTCATGTCATGGGCCCCGGATCTCCTGCTGCAATTTCGTGAAGCGGCGCATTACGTAAGTAAGATTTTGAAAGGTGCAAATCCCGGAGATTTGCCTGTAAAACATCCTGAGAAATATTATTTGACATTAAATGGGAGTGCTGCTAAGAAACTAGGAATAAATTTTCCTGCGAATATACTGGCACAAGCTACCAGGGTGTTGTCATGATAATTCTGATAAAGTACATCCACTAACAATCGATATCCTGAATGATGCCCGACACTACGCACCATTAACTTTTTGTTCGTTATTGTGTTAAAACTCGCACTTGTCGAAATCATTCACAGGCACTCAGCTTGGCAACTGGGATGGCATAGATTCAACAGGAAATAAAGTAGACATCTATGAAGCATCAATCTATCGTCTTGAAAAAGGCAAAATAGCTGAACAATGGGGTTTCTGGGATGAAATAAACTTAAAAAAACAAATGGCAGCAAAATCAAACCAATCAAAATAATACTGCACACAACAACGGTGAATATATTACCGGCATTCGGATTTCTATGAAGGCTGCATATCTTTATCCAGGCGACAGGACAGTGCCCGGCGTTACAGGCAATGTGAAACGACTGCTAAGTATGACGGAAATAAAAACCCGAAAGATTAATTTGAACCAATATTAATATTATGAAGAAGTTACAATTCACAGCAAGCATCAATGCACCTGTAACCAGGATTTATGATTTTATGCTTGGCATCAACAATAAATCAACTTATGAGCAATGGACTTCTTTGTTTAACCCGACATCGACCTATGAAGGAAGTTGGGGCAAAGGAAATAAAATTCTCTTTATTGGAGTAGATGAGAAAGGAGAGAAGGGAGGTATGGTTTCCAGGATAGTTGAAAACATTCCCAACCGATTTGTTTCAATTCAACATTATGGTCTTGTAAAAGCCGATAAGGAAATTACAGAAGGACCGGAAGTGGAAAAATGGGCAAACGGATTTGAAAATTATACATTCGAAGAAAACAATGGTACTACAACCGTTACTGTTGACTTAGACACCACTGAAGATTTTTTAGATTATATGAACCAGACCTACCCAAAAGCACTCGAAAAGTTGAAAGAACTTTGTGAAAAATAACAATTTCAGGAATATTTAAAAACACAGTCCCTTCGGGGAAGATCTAGCTTATATCAGCTGCTGCTTAGTGAGTGTTTGCAGTGAACTTGCCGGAGTCTTGAGCAGGGGAGTGCAGAAGCTGGGCAGACGAACACCGGTTAAACATTTTATCTTTAATCATCAACGGAATAAGTGTTATGCTGAAGGAACACAGAATATCAACCTTCGCCAAGCCCAAAACCGTTGCAGGCAAGTACACAATCCTTATGAGAAAAACAATTTACTTACTCCTGCTTATTTCAGGTTTTGGTTGTGGTCAGAATCAGAAAGAACAGCAGGAGGTTTCTAACACAGTGAAGAAAGAAAGCAAATACAAAACATTGCTTCAAAAGTTTGAAGAAAAATCATTTGATACGCTGAGAGTATATTCTCCCGAAGAACTGGATGGGGAATATAAAGGTGTTCAATTGGATAGTGCAGATGCAATTCTATTTCCCGAAGACATTGCACAACAGCATTTCAGGGATACTCCGGGACTATTTGCGGTCTACAAGTTTTTAATAGATAGTAACAGGCTTGGATTGATTACACGAACACCTTCTGAATATGTTCCTTCCTCAATAAAGCTATTTTTTTTTGATGTGGTAAAGGATACAATAACCTCATATATTGAATTAGCAGAAAGCTGGGGTGATGCAGGTGATGTTTGGATTAAGGATGCCTGGATTTTTAAGAACCAGAGTGATTATGAATCTTTTGTTATGGTTCAGGAAATGCACCATAATAGTGTTGAAGATGAAAATGATACAACTATCCGGAGGTGGAATTATTATTCTCTGTTAAATCTAACAAAAGAAGGTGATACCATTAGCAAAGATGAGAATGCCTTAAGTAGAAGATTTAAACACCTGATTGATAAAGCCAGCCGCTAAATTAATGAGTCTTAGCAGGGGACTTGCCGGAGTCTTGAGTAGGGGAATGACTCTACGGGTCTCCTGCAAAAAGTTTTATAGCAGCAAAAGCATGTCCGGGAGCCCGGACGGGGTAAAGAAAATGGATAGGTGGTAGAACCCGTTAATTGAAGTTTTTTGAATAATGGTAGGTTGCGTATAATATTGTATGGCACGAAATTGAAAATCAACCATGCAAAAGCTGTTCTTTTTCTTTGGATTTATCTTGCTATTCGGTTATTCTTCCCACACACAGGTCAAAGAAATAGATGCTCTTATTCACCCCTATGTTCGAACCAATAATTTTAGTGGTTCTGTGCTGGTATCTCAAAATGAGAAAGTCATTTTTTCGAAATCCTACGGACTGATGAACCGGTCGTATAACCTGGCCAACACAAAACGAACAAAGTTTTTCCTTGCATCTGTCTCCATGATTTTTACATCAGCAGCTATTATGAAATTGGTGGAAGATAAAAAGCTTTCCCTGGATGAACCACTATCGAAATTCCTGCCCGGGTACAAATATGGAGATAGCATAACTATCCATATGTTGATGAGCCAACGTTCAGGTATACCACCTATCGGTCAGAACAGAAAAGTGGATTATGACAGCATTACGAGGTTCCATCATACCATTGAACAGTTGACCGCTTATTTCAGGGACGACAGCCTGTTGTTTGCACCCGGTACCCGGTACAACCACGGGAGGTCCGACTATATACTCTTAGCTTACATTATCGAGAAACTAACCGGTAGGCCTTTTGGTGCTTATTTGAGGGAAGTGTTGTTTGAACCCTTGCACATGTATAACACCGGTCATTCCTTTAATGAAAAGACCATTATACCCAACCTTGCTGCCGGCTATGTACCTGCAGGACATTATGATGTTGAAAATGCCGATCATATGGAGTGGTCTTCCAAAACAGGACATGCCTCCATTTATGCTACTGCAGAAGACCTCAACAAATTTGCCGGGGCAATCCTTTCCAACAGGGTATTATCAAAAGGCTCCTGGCAGAAAATTTTTTCTGATCATGGCAACCAGGTTGGATATGGCTGGTTCATAAGGGAACACCTGGATAAAAGCAGAGTACAAATGAATGGGCGGTCGCCTGGTTTTTCTTCTTATTTTGGAATTTACCCGGATGACAAATTAGTAGTGATCGTATTATCCAATAACTACATTTCACTGCCCCCTGAACTGGGAAAGAATATAGCAGCCCTTGTCTTAAAAAAACCGTATACCCATACAAGAATTTCTGCGTTGAACCTAAACCCCGAACAGGCACTTAAACTAACCGGCACATATAAGTTCGACGACAAGTTCTATGTACCCAATGCTGAAATGGATGTCTTCTTTAAAGATGGTAAGCTTTTAACTTCATGGGGTGCTCTAATCCCGGTTGATGAAGGTAAAACAGAATTCAATAAATTTATTTTGCGGAGTTATTGGTCGGCAGTTGAATTCATTGAAAACAGCCAGGGCACGACAGAGGCCATGATTTATGATGGATTCAGAGGCAATAAAATAAAAAGATAACTGCACACCTGGCTTTTAGAAAAAATATAATGGCCGGTTTTTTCAACAAGTTTTTTAGTGACATAAGAATAGAGTGATGGTTTGAGGTTGTTGGGCGCGGTTAATTGTTATAGTACTAAAAAAATAAAGACCTTCTGCGGCCTTTTTTAGTGACGTCACTGCTATTTTTGTTTTTCGTTCGCAATTGTTCAGCCATTTTTTTAGGATGAAAGCCAGCGATTGCGTTCATCACCTATTTATGGCCGATGCAACCTCTCATCCCGGATAAATAATCTGCTATAAATAATTAATTGGCTTTTGTTCCAGCCTAACCCAATTTTGATGAGCTATAAACAATCCTGGACATTTGTGCATTTAATGAGCATCGGCTTAGAGGCTTGCGTTCAATGAATGCCGCCACATCTCATGCTTCATGTTGGTGACAACTTAAAAACACATGCACAACCCACAAACAACACGTTTTAAACTAAAAAATTTAAACCTGGTTATGACAAATAAAATTAGTTTCCTCCTGATAATTTTTGCCTTTACAGGTTTTACAAGTTGCAAAACCAATCAATTGAATCATTCCCTTCCGGAAACGGGGATGTATAAGGTAGCAATACTTTATCCAAATGGGGAAGATAAAACGTTTGATATGGACTACTATGAAAAAAAGCACATGCCTATGGTTGCAGGATTCTTAGGCAATAATTTAAAATTTTATGAAATAAATAAAGGCATATCCGGCAGAACACCAACTGATAAAGTACCGTTTGTAGCCATAGGGTATTTTTACATTGATGATGTTGCTGAATACAATAAAGCGATAGCACAAAACAGGGATGCAGTTATCAATGACTTTAAAAATTATACCAATATCCAGCCTGTTGTACAGATAAGTGAAATTAAACAGTTGCGATACAATACTACTAAATAAAGAATAGAAGAAAGTAACTCATTGGAAGTTCTGAAATACAGGTATTGAATGAAAGTAAACTTCCGCCAACCTGAGTGTTTTATCTTTGCAATTCTTTACAAAAATTATGGATGCACTTCGGCCTTTGTTAACCACCTATGCCTACAATATTGTTGGCTCGTATGACGATGCAAAAGACATAGTACAAGAGGCTTTCCTGAAATACATTGATGCTGACGGGGAAAAAATTGAGAACAAAAAAGCATACCTGGTACGCATCGTAATTAATCTTGCAATAAATTTTAAAAAAAGGCAAAAAAAGATGCTTGGCGAGTATCCGGGTGAATGGCTGCCTGAACCCATCGCCACCGAAGGTGCAGATACTGAAATGAACCGCAAGGAAATCTTATCGTA
>DASTMJ010000275.1:0-2731 GCA_035714205.1 Flavisolibacter sp.
AGATGTGATGGTATAGGTAAATTGGGTAGGGGTTGCCGATACTATAAAAATATCCAGCTGGTTATTGATAACAGGATTAATGATTTTCAAATCCATCTCCGGCATATCATTCCTGTCAATACGTATCACCTTGCTTACCGCGATCTCTCCCTCTTTTCCAATTTGTTTTAGCCGGTAATACAATTTTTTTTGAGGCTGCCGGTCTTCATAACTGTAGTCGTTTTTTGAACGCCCGTTTTTTTTGTTTTCAATTTTACCAATGGGTCTGAAGTCCCTCGCATTGTCAGATCGTTCAACCAGGTAGTGAGCTGCCGTCTCATTTGAGATCGTCCATTTTAAAATATTGGAATTTGAATTTTTCCAACCGGAAAAATCCAGTTCATCATTGCTTAAAACACCCAGGATATTGATACCGCTTATATTGTAAGAGCAATTAGAGCCGGCATTACCATCTACAGCAATCACAACCTTTGTACCGGCTGTTAGCACAGGTGTTGTAAACTGGAGAAAGGAGTTGGAGCTCGCATTACTGTTACTATCACAACCCAGGTGTTCTAATGAAGAACAATTGCCTCTGAAAAAACCAACCTGGAAACCATTGCTGTTATTGGAATTTCCATTATCACAATTAATATCGCTGATATTTATAACACAGAATCCGTCATTTGCTACGTAAAACTGGTAAAACGCAGTGTTTTCAAGGGTAGAAGCACAAACCAACGAGGCCGGCGTAATGCCGGGACCGGGGGAATGAGTGGCATTATTATCAGCAGTTTCATTGGTGCTTATACTGAATGCTCCCGCGCAATCATCATTTGCCGGCGTATTGTTTTTAGCGCAGATGGTAAGGTTTCCCGCACTGGTTGTTTTGACCCTTAACTTATACGTAGTATTCGGTTGAATAGAAAAGTTGTGGGCAAACGACCATAAACCTTTTCCATCGTCAAAACACATGGTTCCTGAGCTGTACATTGTGCCGCAGGCAGAAGTGTATAGTAACACTTCAGCTGGCTCCGGGGTAGGAGAAGTAATATCAATCACAACCTTATCAGCCGAACTATTAGTGGTAAATGTAAAGAAAGTGATGGGCGAATTATTCGTGTTATTGGTGCAAACTACAGAAGTGCTGGTTGAAGATGAAGTTGAGTAGGTCCGGCAAACCCCATCCAGCGTAAGCGGAATAGCACTGGAACAATCAGTACCCGGCTGCGACCATAATATCAATGGCAGTAATAAATATGCAAGTAACATCTTAGCATACTTCATAGGAATGGATTTTAGCGGCCCTGTCGGGTTATTATAAATTTACATTGACCTGCAGCCAAATGCAAGCCAGAAAAGAGTTGTCCGGAAAAATGGAGTGGTTTTACAAAAAATGCATCGTAAATCTTCGCACTAAATTGACAGGGATCAATTGAGACCATGGCGCAAATTTTTTATAGTAGTTTTTATGGCTATACCTGGTTTTTCAACCATACGTGTAAATAACTGGCAGGAGTTTAAAAACCTTATTGCAGAATTTAGCAATAACTGGGCTTACCGGGGCCAGGCCAGCGGGCAATGGATCTTAAATAATGCCATTGAACGAACCGATTTTATCACGTTCCATAATAACATAGAAGCAGATTTTGTGGCCGAATTTCAACGGGGTGCCAGCAATTATTTAACACACGATGAAATGCCTCAACACCTTATTGAATGGCTGGCGCTGATGCAACACCATGGGGCACCTACCAGGTTATTAGATCTTTCAAAATCTCCGTTTATAGCTGCGTATTTTGCTTTTGAAATTTGCATTCCTGCCGAAGACCATACAGTGGGCATATGGTGTATTAATGTGGAACACCTGAAAAACAAAGCCATTCAGCTGCTGACCCCTGAATTTGGAAAAGAACTGCAGGAAAGCAACAATCTCATTAATGAAAAATTGTTCGAGAAGCTATTTTACGGGAATAATAAAGCGTTGGTGTTTCCTGTAGAACCCTTCCGGCTGAACAGGCGGTATTCATTGCAACAATCGATTTTTGTAAGTACGGGAACCTCGCAACAACCCTTTATGGAACAATTAAAATTTTTGGGTGACGATATCGAAAAAACGGTTGTTTGCATACAACTGCCTTCGGTTTATAAAAAAGAAGCATTGCGTGAACTGCAACAAATGAATCTTCACAGGGCCAGTTTATTTCCGGACCTCGATGGCTATGCCCTTTCATTAAAACTGCGTTACGATAGTATGAAAACACCAGCAGAAATAGAGGAAGAGATCATCAGGAAAAAAAGTGACAGCAAATACAATTTTATTCCGTGAGGTTAATCTGGGTTATCATCTGGTAAGTAAATCCACTCAGTAAGTAGTGGTTTCAGCTTTTTTTATAACTGTTTAGCCGAATAAGCCATTGACATTACTCGGTTGATTACTTAAGTTTGTTGTACCTGAATTAACAGACTGTTTTAAAACCACGCAATAAAATTGAAGTCCAATAACCCTAAAATCCTGTTGAAAATGAATAGCTACTTGCGCCAGATATTTTTTTATTTCGAGGCAGTTTTGCATCCTGCAAGCGGCTGGGCCGATACAGGCACCACCCAGAAAAAAAGGAAATCGCAAAAACCCAACGCATCCAAACAACCATCACCTGATTGTTTTAACATGAGGGCAGTTGCCAAAAAAGGCGACAAGAATCGTCGCAACCCGGCTCCTTAATTAACTTTTGCACATAAACCTTTTTAG
>DASTMJ010000276.1:0-15613 GCA_035714205.1 Flavisolibacter sp.
AGGTGGCTGGTTGGTTGCTGCATTTACCGTTACACTCACATCATCTGATGCGGTGGCTCCCCCGTTGTCGGTTACCGTTAAGCGGAACACATAACTTCCCTGCACAAGACCTGTGATGGTAGTTGATGCTGAAGAAGGTGAGGTAATGGTGGCTGCACTACCCGATACTTTGGTCCACTGGTAAGAAGCGATCGATCCATCAGCATCTGAAGCACTTCCAGATAAGGTCAATGAATTTTTTGGGAGTGCAATGATTTGATCTGCTCCTGCAAATACAACAGGTGGCTGATTAACGTAATTTCCCAGTCCTTCCATTTCAAACCAGTTAATGTTCCAGCCTCCTTTTACTGATTGTACCCTTATCTTTTGATTTCCTGAATCAAGGGTTAATGTACCTGAGATGGTTTGCCATACCTGCCATCCCCCTGTAGCGGGTACAGCTACCAAACCAATAACGGAACTATCACTCTTTTTTACCTGAAATTGAGAACCCGTATATGGAGAAGCTATCCTGAAACGAACTTTAAATATGCCTGCAGAGGAAGTAGTAAATGAATAGTCCATCCAATCACCAGGATCAATCCACCCAACATTTTTGCCACCACCTGAATCTTTTGTGTTTTCTGTTGCCACGCCATTCATTGCCACCCAGTTTTCTGCTTCAATTTTTGTAATGCTGGATGGTGGCGGTGGTGGTGGTGGCTGTGGTACACCAAGCGGATATTTTAATAATACCCGTCGAAACAAATACCAGTGACCAAGGTTATTTACATGGGTATTATCGCCAGAATTTACCTCTGCCCTTATCAAATAGCTTCCGTCATCAGTTACAATATCATCCCAAAAGTTAATGGCATATTCACCAAAATTATTTGTTATCGAATCAACCAACTGCCGCAGGATCAATCTTTTTTCATAATCAAATCCCCTGGGTTGTGTTGTAGCTATGAATGCCTTTACACCGGATGCTATAACCTGGTTGTACAACAGACGGAGGTTGTTCATGTATTCGTTTGCAGTATAACTGCTACCAATATCATTTGTAGGGAAATTAATGATCACAACATCTGGTAAAAAACTTAGTGCTTTCGTGACGTTATGGGCAGTATCCGGCAATGGCCTCCCCGCCGGAGGAATAAAACCGGTAGGCATAGCAATATATGTTGTTGTACCGCTAACAGCTAAGTTAATGATCGTGGTATCGACATCGTTTACTGTATTGTTTTTCCTGTATTCAGCCTGCAATCTTCCTACCCAGGATGAATCTGGTATCGGCCATGCACCAGATCCTGCGGCCGTTGATGAACCAAGTACCACGATTTTCTTTTGCGCAACGGAATCTGTACAACTCAATAAAAAGGTTATCAGCAACCCAAAGCAGAATAATCTCATAAAGTGTAATTGCGGTTAGCTAGCCAGGTAAAAGGGAGAAATGTTAAATAGGGAGTGATAAGAAGCAAATCTATTTATATAAAATCCTATGCATATAAAATTTCGGCGAAACCCGGCTTTTTTATTTGGAAAAACAAAAACAACAGGTTAAATTTACTTAGTTGCATAAACAACTGTATGCCAAACAACCAATTTAAAAAAGGTGAGCTTTATAGTTTTATCACAGGTAAAGCTTCAATTGCCATTGCACGCCGGTTACAGAAAAAATTTAACGCATCTGGTATAAACCTGACCATTGAGCAATGGAGTGTTTTATATCATTTATGGAAACAGGATGGAGCCAGCCAGCAGGAATTATGTAATGCATCCTTTCGGGATAAACCAAGTATTACCCGCCTGGTAGATAACCTTGAAAAATTAAACCTGGTAAAGAGAGTTTCAGATGAAAAAGACAGGCGCATCAATAAAATTTACCTGACCAAATCGGCTGTAAAGCTCCAGGAAGAAACGATGCAGTTGGCAGAAGAAACATTAAATGAAGCCCTTAGTGGTGTTCCACCCGACCAGGTAGAAATGTGTAAAACAGTTTTACAAAAAGTATACGATAACCTGAATAGCTGATTTCAACAATACACCTGATAAATTTAAAAACCTTTAAACGCAGTATATGGAAACGGTAACAAATAAAGCCCTGAAAGGCGGCGAATGGCTGGTGAAAGAAACAGATCCTGCCACAACATTTATTCCTGAAGATTTTTCTGAAGAACAGAAAATGATCAGCGATATGTGTAATCAGTTCCTGGATACAGAAGTAATGCCTATACTTGAAAAAATTGATAGCATGGAGCCGGGCCTGATGCGTTCATTGGTCCAAAAAGCTGGTGAACAGGGATTGTTAGCTACTTCATTTCCGGAAGAATATGGAGGGCTGGGCAAAGACTTTATTACATCGACCATCATAAATGAATATTTGGGTGCCGGTCATTCATTTTCAGTGGCCATTTCAGCGCATACGGGTATTGGCACTTTGCCTATTTTATACTTTGGCACACCAGAACAAAAACAAAAATACATTCCTAAATTAATCAGCGGAGAATGGACGGGAGCTTATGGCCTGACAGAACCCAATAGTGGAAGTGATGCATTGGGTGCAAAAACATCTGCACGCCTCAGCGATGATGGAAAATTTTATCTTCTGAATGGACAGAAATGCTGGATCACCAATGGTGGCTTTGCCGATATTTATACTGTTTTTGCAAAGGTTGATGGTGATAAATTCACTGGCTTTATTGTAGAACGGGGTTTTGAAGGTTTTACCCAGGGACCGGAAGAACATAAAATGGGCATCAAAGGTTCCTCAACTGTTCAACTCTATTTTCAGGATTGTAAAGTACCTGTTGAAAATGTTTTGGGCGAAATTGGTAAAGGACATAAAATAGCATTCAACATTCTTAATATTGGCCGCCTAAAATTATGCGCAGCAGCCCTGGGTGGAGCGAAAAGGGCCATCACAAATTCGGTTGAATATGCTATTACAAGGGAACAGTTTAAAACTGCCATTGCCAATTTTGGTGCCATCAAACATAAGCTGGCCGAGATGGCTATTAAAACCTATGCCAGCGAAAGTGCTTTATACCGCACTGCCAAACTGATAGATGAAAAGGAAACAGAATTACTGGAATCTGGCAAACCATTCAACGAAGCTTTATTGGGTGCGGCAGAAGAATATGCCATTGAATGTGCCATTTTAAAAGTTCACGGCAGTGAAGTTTTGGATTTTAATGTTGATGAAGGAGTTCAAATTCATGGAGGTAATGGTTTTAGTGCTGAGTATAATATTTCAAGAGCCTACCGGGACAGTCGCATCAATCGCATTTATGAAGGTACCAATGAGATCAATCGTTTACTGACGGTTGACATGACCTTAAAACGTGCCATGCAGGGAAGGCTGAATATTATGGGTGCTGCCATGAAAGTATCCCAGGAGTTAATGAGTATTCCTGATTTTGGCTCAGAAGATGAAACACCTTTTGCAGAAGAAAAAAAGATGGTAGCTAATTTCAAAAAAACTATTTTGTTAACTGCGGGTGCTGCAACCCAAAAGTTAATGATGCAATTGGAACAGGAACAGGAAATATTAATGTGTATTGCAGATATGGCTATTGATACCTTTGTAGCTGAAAGTTTATTATTGCGTGTTATGAAGTTAACCAACCAGGGAAAGGCAAATGCTGTACACCAGGACATCCTCAATTGCTACTTGTATGACGCCGCAGATCGTATACACAAAAACGGCAAAGATGCGGTGAATGCTTTTTCAGACGGAGATGAACAACGCATGATCTTAATGGGACTGAAACGCTTTACAAAGACACAACCTTTTAACAGTAAGGATGCCAGGAGGAGAATTGCAGATTACCTTGTCAGCGAAAAAAGGTACCCGTTTTAATTATTAAAGAACAGGGCAAGCTCCCTTCTTGTGTTTTTTATTTCCTGGAGCTCTTTCAGTCTTCTTCGGATCAAGTGCAGTCCAATGGTCATAATGATAGAAGAAACCAGGGTTGAAATAAAATAAAGTAAAAAGACATCAGTAACAGCTGGTGTCTTTTGTATGTAATAGAAATAATACACCAAAGCATAACAACCATAGGCAAATAAGATCGAAACGAGCATCAACGTACGGCCTGCATTCTTACCAAATTCAATGGTCATTTTAATATGTCTCACAAACAGGTAAAAGGCATACACAAGAATTAATGCAAGGCCCGGTCCCATGATATAAACAACCGCCTTCGGATTAAACCCAAACAAAATGGCTATCAATAATTCATAAGAAACAAACACAATTGTCACAATGTGTACAGTACGTTGTTTTTGTTTTATAGGACAGAAAAATAAAAGGGCAGTTAACATGAGCGGGATATCAAGATAATTATTTACAACACCAAAATTCTGGAGATACCCCTGTGGTATATGAATAACATCCTCGGACATTAAATTGTAAACTGCGGTTGAAATGTAAGAAACCATTAAGGCTGCAAGACTGCGGTGATTATATAACCTATAGTATACAATGGCAGCCACTGGTAAAAACATAGATATTGTGGCCGTAACACCAATAAAGGTATTCCAGTTCATAGGATTGGATTTTAGGATTTTACTTAAGACTCCACAATACCCAACGCCTCAATATCATTCAAAGTCTATGCTTCTAACGGCTAAATTATGAGCCTATTTTATAAAATCATAATAACTGTTCAAAATGGAGTAGTAACCACTAAAGCCCTTTGGTAGAACTACGAAATGTATTGAGTACTTCTTTGTGCAATCATCATATTTTATGCACTCTCTATCATTTATTTTATAAACCAGGCTATATAGAACCATGCAATAACAATGGCAAATAAAAGTGAGTCAAAACGGTCAAGAAAACCACCATGGCCGGGCATTAATGTTCCGCTATCTTTTACACCAGCCATTCGTTTTAACTTACTTTCAAACAAATCACCAAACGTTCCGGAAATAGCTGCAAGGGCCGATATAATCATTGCATCAGCCACACTTAAACGTTTGGTCCAGTGGGCCAGTAATCCCATGATCATTATGGTTAGTAAGATGCCGCCTATTGTACCCTCCCAGGTTTTCTTTGGAGATATTTTCGATAATGGTGTTTTGCCGATAAACGAACCCACCAAATATGCCATTGTATCATTGATCCATAAAGAAAATATGATCAGCAGGGGCAGTGTAACTGACAACTGGTACACCGCTTCATCCCATTGAGTTCTCAGGTCAACCATCAACGCAAGTGGCAAAGAAATATATAACACACCAAAAAGTGAATAGATAATATTTTTAAGGAAGATCAGCTTTGATTCCATCAACATAATCGCCGGAAGCAGTATCATAAACAAGATGCCGGTCCAAAAACCAATATCTGCAAGTGATACATCACCAATTAGAAATGTATCGTTTGTAAAAAACAGTAACAGGCACCAACCTGCCACCATAATTCCATACCGGTGAAAGGGAATGATCTTACTGTAATCTGGATTAAACCCGGCAACCAGTTTTTGATATTCCATCCACGCACCAAAATGCACAATAGAAAATAAAATAAAAAACGACAAACGGTTGTACAGTAAGCCCGCCATCATTACTACAACAAATATCAATGCAGTAAAAGCCCTGGTTTTAAAAGTTTGTACATTAAATGCCATAGTGCTAAAAACTTAATTCATCTTTTGGAAGGTAATCATCCTTATAAACCTGGGTGTAGCTTGTTTTAGATTGTTTAATCATTTGCCAAACCAGGAAGAAAGTGATTGCGGCGCTCACCAATGCCATCAATCCTAATTGAGAAGGATTCACAATAGTTGCATTTGTATCTTCTATCATTTTTGGATTTGAATACACAAGTACAATAATAAAAGCATCGTAAAAGAAATGTGCAAGTATCGCTGTCCATAAACTACCGCTGTACCAATATATCGCACCCAACAAAATTCCCAATAACAAGCGGGGTAAAAAACCAAAAAACTGGAAATGAAAACCCGAAAAAAGTATAGCCGCCAATATAATTCCCGCCCATGGATTTTTGGTTAGTTTGATCAGCAGCCTCTGCAAAACACCTCTGAAAAACAATTCTTCACCCACACCTGCAAATACAGAAATGAAAATAAGGTTAAGGATCAGCTCAGTTGGTGATCTCTTATTCAGCATAAACTGGATTTGTTTGGCAGCTTCTTCTTCCAGGGCTTCCATCCACTTTTGAGTTTCGCCACCAATCACCATTTTATGATTTAGAAGACCCAGGTATTCTACCAAGGGAATGGATACTAATAATACGGCAATACCCAATATCCAGTAAGCTGCTTTTTGTGGATTACGCAATCCCAAAAAATTTCCGGGCTGAGGGTCGGAGAAATAAGCAAACAACATGGTCGGTATGACAAATAAACCTAAAAACTGAACCAGTAACATCCCCCTTATATAAAAAATCATATCAGGATCTGAGCTGTCCCAGGTGCTGATATCCTGTAATTCCAAAAGGCTTATGCCGGTAATATTAGACAGAATGGCCACTCCAACAAGGCTGAACACTGTAAAAATTCCAAACGCCATTCCAATAAACAATAATAATTGTATGCCTATTGGCTTTGATTTAAGATATGTTTGCATAACTCCTCTCTTTCAGAATTGTAAATTTGTGCCTCATTTTGCGGCACTGCAAGATAAGACCTGATATTCAATACAATTCCATTGGTAAAAATTGACAACATAGCACTTCCCGATTTTCCATTGCTGCTGGCACCCATGGAAGATGTTAGTGATCCGCCTTTTCGTGCTGTATGTAAAGCTAATGGGGCAGACCTGATGTATACAGAATTTATCAGTAGCGAAGGACTGATAAGAGATGCTATAAAAAGCCGGAAAAAGCTTGACATTTTTGAAAGTGAACGACCGGTTGGCATACAGATCTTTGGTGGCGATGAAGAAGCTATGGCTTTAAGTGCAAAAATTGTAAATGCCGTTAACCCCGATCTGCTGGACATTAATTTTGGTTGTCCTGTAAAAAAAGTAGTGACAAAAGGTGCCGGTGCTGCAGTGTTAAAGGACATTGACCTTATGGTAAGACTCACCAAAGCTGTGGTTCGGTCAACTTCATTACCCGTTACTGTAAAAACAAGATTAGGATGGGATGACCGTTCTATAAATATTGAACAAGTAGCAGAACGACTTCAGGATGTTGGTATCAAAGCCTTATCCATTCATGGCAGAACAAGATGCCAGTTATACAAAGGCAATGCAGATTGGGTACCTATTGCAAGAGTTAAAGAGAACCCACGAATTCAAATACCAATATTCGGTAATGGTGATATAGATAGCCCGGAAAAAGCGCTGCTGTTTAAAAATAAATATGGTGTTGATGGCATTATGATAGGCCGGGCAGCTATTGGCTATCCATGGATCTTTAACGAGATAAAGCAGTTTCTGAAAACCGGCGAACATCTTCCTCCCCCCACCATTCAGCAAAGGGTTGATGTAATCAGACAACATTTATACCGCTCAGTTGAGTGGAAAGGCATGAAAGCCGGCATTAATGAAATGCGGAGACATTATACAAATTACCTGAGAGGCTTACCCAACATAAAAGAGTTTCGTTTAAAACTCGTAACCATTTCCGAAACAGAAGAAATTGATGAAGTATTGAACCAGGTGGTGAAACAGTATGACGGATTTGAATTTGCTCCACGCAAGATTGATATGGGCTCTATGGCCTATAGTTGCGAATGAAAACTGCTATATCATTTAGTTTTCAATCGCCTCAATCACTTCTTTGCTTAAAGGTGAAACGGAGGGTTTAAAAACATGCGTAAGCTGTCCTTTTTCATTTATTAGATACTTTGAAAAATTCCATACGGGTTGCTGATCATTCCAGCCATTTAGATCTTTATGGGTAAGCCATTTAAAAACAGGATTCTGATCTGCAGAAGCAACAACAGTTGATTTTTTGGCTATTGGAAAATCAACACCATAATTAACCTGGCAAAACCGGGCAATTTCATCATCGCTTCCCTTTTCCTGTTCTTTAAAATCATTAGCAGGGAAACCAATGATCATAAGTTTGTTTTTATACTGCTGATGTAATTTTTGCAGCTCAGCATATTGAGGTGTATAACCGCAATTACTTGCCGTGTTCACTAACAACACCTTTTTACCTTTTAACGCTTCAAACTTCAGGAGCTGTTGGTTATTCAAAACGGTTTCCAGGTTGTAAATCGATTGCGTGGCATTTGTGGATTTATCACCTTTTACCATTTGTTTGCTCTTATTTAATTTACCCAGCCTTACCAGGATCGGATAAAAAAATTGCAGAATTCTTTGTCTTATTGTCATACGTTTTTGATTGGCCACTTCAAAACTATGATTGTCTGCATAAATTGTTGCCTAAACATTTCGACACACTTCTTTAAAACCTGCAATCCCATTCATTTCTATCGAGGAAATACGTGTTTTTTTCGGGTATTAATACGCATAAGATTATTTTGAATATTTCGCAACTTTGAAGTATCCAATATAACCTGAACTGGCAATGTGCAGTTTCAAAATTCAGGACTATGAAGAAATTTTACTTTATAGCCATTTTGCTTTTGGTTTTCGGCAGAATGGTAGCTCAGGATTGCAGTGCCCTACAATTCACGTATTCAATAAATGAATCCCGTTGTGTAGCAACCGGTTCAATTGAAGTAATGGCAACGGGCGGTTCAGGAAACTACAATTACAGGGCTATAGGTCCTGTTTCAACACCCTTTACTTCTTCTTCATTAATCACAGGGTTATCTGCCGGTTATTATTCTGTTTTAGTTACGGACCTTACAACAGGTTGTTCCAAACAAATTGACAGCGCTTTAATTCCGGGCTCTTATTCCGACCCCAGGTTCCAATTAGTGAAAACTGATGCCAGCTGTGCCGGTAATGATGGAATTATTAATGTTACCAATGCTCAATTTGGAAGAGCACCTTTCATTTATTCTATTATTGCTCCCTCTCCTTCATCGGTTGGTGTAAGTAATACATCTGGTACGTTCTCCGGCTTAATACCTGGGGAATATTCTATTCAGTTGACCGATTCATGTGGAGGCATACAGGTACGTTACATTACAATTGAAAATTATGACTGGTGGTTCGATTCTACTTCGGTTGCAAAAACAGATTGTGATAATGCGCAGGTTTTTTTAAGGATCAGGGATAATAAAGGAAATGAGAATACCTCGGGAAACACTTTTAATGGGTTTACATACGGGGTGGTGATCAACACAAATGATACGGTATGGAATACGACCCATTCCTTTTCTGTTTTACTTGGTAACAACAGGAACCTGGTTCTTGTTGTGAAAGATGATTGTGGATCAACTAAATCTACAACCTGGTCATTACCCCAAAATCAAAGACCTGATGTTGGCCCGGCAGCACTCAGTTATTTCACCTGTACAGATTTTACTGTTTCCATCAATGGTCAGCAAAATCTTACATCACCCGAGTTTTGTCTGTATGATGCGTCGGATACAATGGTTGAATGCAATCCCACGGGTATTTTTTCCGGGCTCGGTTATGGCAGCTATTGTATCAAAGTCAGCGACCTGTGTTACGATACTGTTATTACAAGATGTTTTACAGCTAATGCGCCTGAACCTTCTGTCGATGCATCCGTTTCCGTTACAGACCAGGATTGTTTGACCTTCACAGCAGCAATCAGTGGCCAGCTCAATCTTATCAATCCTGAATATTGCTTACTAAATGAAACCAATGACACGTTGGAATGTAATACTACCGGCATCTTCAATGGTCTTCTTTATAACAGCAACTATTGCATTCTGATCAAAAACGGCTGTTCTGATACAACCATTTCAAGATGTTTTATAATTGAAAAAGAAGTACCGCTCATAACGGGGCACAGTATTACCAATGCCGATTGTTCTTATTTCGACCTGTCAGTCGGTGGCGACAACCTGGTTGACCCTTTGTTTTGTTTGTATGATACATTGGGAACTCTAATCGCCTGCGATTCTTCAGGAACATTTACAGGTATAGAACACGGTGCATATTGCATAAGAGCTATAAGTTGTGGAGATACAACGGCTTCTTATTGCTTTACCTCAACCAGGCCCCAACCTTCGGTTTCAGGCTGGGTAAACCGTTTTGATAAAACCTGTACTGGTTTTAGAGCTGTTGTTGATGGACAAACAAACCTGACCAATCCTGAATATTGTCTATACAACAGTTCCGATAGTCTGTTGGATTGCAACAACACAGGAATTTTTGAAAACCTGGCATATGGCTCGTACTGTATACACATAAAGGATAGTTGCACTGATTCAACTATTGTCAGATGTTTTACAGAAGAACAGGTTTTACCTGAAATAAATCAAAACATTCAACAATCAAATATTACCTGTACTGATTTTACGGCAACCATAACAGGCAACAATTTTACAGATCCGGAATATTGTGTTTATGATGAGGCAAATAATTTGATTGCCTGTAATACGAATGGTGTATTTCATAACCTGGAGTATGGAACCTATTGTTTTACTGTAAAAGATGGATGTATTGATACCACCTTACAACTTTGCAAAACATTTACCACTATAAAAGGCATCACAGTAAGTTCTTCCAAGTCATGCACACTCGGAAACACAGACCTTACCATTCAATTTGCCAGCAGCAATGGACCCTACCAGGTCAAGATCTTTCATCCAAATGGATTGCCTTTATTTGATACCATTACCAGCATAAATCCGTTCAGGATTTTAATGCCAGATCTTCCGGAGGGTACTCAATACAAGATTGTTGGAATTGATGATTGTAATCAGAAAGACACTTCGTTTGTTACCCCAAATGCATCAGAGGTCACTAAAAGCACCAGCATCCGGTCCAAATGCCCGACAGGAATATGGACGAACGGAGCAGGTGATTTATTGGTGCACTGCTCTTCTAATTTCTATGCTACCCGGCCATCGGTCATAAAAAAGGATGGAAATGTTTTCAACCGGAGTTATTCATCTGTTGCAGATGACCTGTATACGTTTGCAGACCTGGAACCGGCTACTTACATTGTAAAATATGACATACAAAGCTGCAATACACAATTGTACGACACGATTACTGTTGAGCCCTATGCCTATCCCACCCAGGGGCAATCAGCAGTATATCAATGTGACAATAACTCGTTGAGCCTTGGTGCAAATGTGCAGGGTGGTGTTGCACCTTTCAGTTACCAAATCATCGGCAGCACACCGGAATCACCAAGTATTGTTACAGCAGCTCAAAGCAGTTCTGTATTTTCAATTAACACGGGTACGGTCTACTCACTGGTACGAATGAGAGCAGTTGACGCCTGTGGTAACGCAACCCTGGATGACGTGAGTGTATTACCGCTCCAGAATATTTCTGTTACAGCATCCCAGGAATGTTATTATCAAAACATTACTCTATCGGTAGACAGTGTTCACAATGCCAGTTATGAATGGTACCGTAAAACCTCTCCCGCCGATAGCACATTGGTAGGCGAAGGATCTTCGTTTAACCTGCCGTTTTTTGTACCGGAAGAAACCGGGGAATATATATGCAAAATGTCAGTGAACAATGGTTGCCTATTGCGTACAAGCAGCTTTACACTCGATGGAAATTGCAACAATCTCATTCTTCCCGTATCCATACAACTACAAGGTCAAAAGATAAACGCGGTAAACCAATTATCCTGGATGGCGGAAGATGACAGGTCAGTGAGTTCGTATATTGTTCAACGTAAAGGCCTGGCAGATGCGGATTACAGAAATATTGGTTCATTGAAGTCAAAAAACGCCGCAGGTATAAACAGTTATCATTTATCTGATCGATCGGCAGCTCCTGGCAAAAATATGTACCGCGTAAAAATCATTTATACCAATCACCGGGTGGAATACAGTAATGTTATTATTTTGTCTGATAAAGTTTCGGCCAGGGTTTATCCTAACCCGGTTAAAGAGCAACTGCATATCAATTTAACTTCTACTTCTCCTGCTGATTTTACAATTGAATTATATGATATCGCAGGAAGAAAACTGTTTACGCAGGATGCAATGTCTGTCATCAATTCCACCTTTATATACAGAAGAGAACCAAACGTTGGCAAAGGTCTTTATATCGTAAAAATTTTAAATCGGGCAACAGGCATTATGGAAACCCACAAAGTGATAATGAATTAAAACAATTGTACCACTCGTACACTATACGAAGCTGAATGGCAGAACTTTTTACGTTGATAAAAAAAGCAAAGGAACAACATGGTAATGATCTTATTGCTGCAGTTGTTTTCGGATGTGGAGGAATTAACGAGGGCGATGTAAATACAAATACCACTTCCGTGCAGGTAGATACAAATCTTTATGAAAACAGGCAAACCATTCCAACCTTGCTAACGGTTCAAGGTATACAGATCCAACAATTCCGAAAGATATCATGGTACTATAATAAAAAAATAAACCCAGCCAAAAGCCGGGTTTATTTTGAAATGCTTCATTTAGTTGTTATCGGAAGTTCAATGGATACATCATCCCATGCAATCAGCAAATCTGCACCTTTCTGTGTTTTTTGAAAATCTATGGTAAATGCTTCTGTTATGGTTTCATTTTTTTGTGTTGGCACATCCACTCTCAGAACATCCTTTTTCTGATCGTACTTAAACGCACCCCATATATCTGTGTCCTTATTAAATATAATGGTCCATTGTGTTGGTGTAGGTATAGCATAAAGTGTATAACGACCTTTTAATAACTTTTTACCGTTGATCTTTACATCCTTGAATAATTCGATTTCCGTAGCTTCGTTCGCCCCCAGGCGCCAAATGGAATTGTATTCAATGAGATCACCAAAAATAGTACGATCGTTTTTTTGCGGTCTGCTGTATATCACTCTTGCTAATAAAGGTTCTGTAACTTTTTCCTGGATCTTTAAAACAGGGTAATTGGCCGGGTAATAAACCATATCCATTGGCGATTTATCTAAAACAGGCGGTATGGTTTTAGAAGCAACCTGGGTTTGAGCAGAAAGGGAGCAGGTAATCAGCAAAAGACAAAGAAATGGAAACAGCTTTTTCATTACTAAAGGATTTTCACAAAAATATTACTTCACTTTATTTCTAACGCGGCTGATTACAAAAGAAGTTCCTGGAATCTTTGTTTTGCAAATTGTTTAACATCCGGAAAAAACTCCCGGTAATATTCCTGTAACAGGGCATAGTTCTCCTGGAACAGGGAAAAAGCGGTACCACTTTCTTCCAGGTATATAGCCCGCCTTACCAGCCCTTTCAGGCTTCTTTCTATTCCACTTTCATTTTTATAATTATACAACCAGTCTTGCATTTTCATATAATACAATACCTGTACAAACTGGGCGGGTAAAGTAGCAGCATGTTGCTCTAAGGTTTGATAAACATCCTGTGTAAAATATTTTAACGAGTGCTCCGTAAAAATTTCTTCATCAACCGCCAGGAAATGATCATATAATACATCAACGATGGCGCCGCTGTATAAGCGGTAATATGGCCTGAAGATTTCTTTTGCTTTTTTAGTAGCCGGATGTATATCAGTAAAGGCGTCTATTTCTCTATGAAGTATAATGCCTTGCCGTATATCATTTACAAACTTGTCTTTTGCAGCTCCCTTCACAAAATCCGACACCATGTTTCCTACAAGCATTTGCGGATGTTGAAAAGACAAATAAGCGTGAGCTAAAAAATTCATACATCTAAAATTACAGTTCATCCGCGTTAACAAATCATCAACCTATGTTAAGGTGTTTAACAGTGCCGCCCAATCGTCACAATTGGCTTGCAGTGGCATGTAACCCAATCTACTTTTGTATCGTCATACTAATCAAACAAACAAATTTTAAAAAAATAATAAACTAAAAATCATGAAACGCATTTTAATAACCTTAACCATTCTGCTGTCAATTACCAGCATGAGTTTTGCCAACGAGCAAAAAGTTACCGCAAGAGTTTTGGAATCATTTAATGGCTATTTCAAAAACGCAACCGAAGTTGATTGGTCAGTTGGTGAAAATTTCTACAAAGCTAATTTTTCTTACAACGGCCAGTATGTTGCAGCATTCTACGATGCAGAAGGTGAGTTACTTGCCATTACAAGAAATATCAGCTCAACGCAATTACCTATTTCGCTGCAAACCTCTTTAAAAAAGAATTATACAGATTTCTGGATCAGCGACCTGTTTGAAGTTGCCAATGAAGAAGGTACATCTTATTATGTAACCGTTGAAAAAGGAGATACTAAACTTGTATTGAAATCTACAAGTTCAGATTGGATAACTTTTCAAAAGCATAGCAAATCTTAAGTAACCGGGTAATACCGGATAACAAAATATTCCCACCTTATTAAAGAAAGTTAGTTTTAGTGTGTGTAAAGCAATCCCGCTCAACCGCCTTTGGCGGAAGCGGGATTTGTCTTTTTAAATAGACTAAATTTGCCGCTCAATTTTAAGAATATGAGTAAAGGTCCTGTTTCGCAATTTATACAGCATCACTATCGCCACTTTAACTCGGCGGCGTTGGTAGATGCCGCAAAAGGCTATGAACAACATTTGGCAGAGGGTGGCAAAATGATGGTAACACTTGCCGGCGCCATGAGTACAGCAGAGCTTGGAATATCTTTGGCAGAGATGATCCGACAGGATAAGATACACATCATTTCCTGCACAGGTGCCAACCTTGAAGAAGATATTATGAACCTGGTTGCACACGATCATTATGAAAGGATACCAAACTGGAGAGACCTGACACCGGAGATGGAATGGCAACTATTGGAAAAGGGTTTGAATCGTGTAACGGATACCTGCATACCTGAAGAAGAAGCATTTCGCAGGATTCAGAAACATATCCACAAACTATGGAAAGATGCAAATGATAAAGGCGAACGCTATTTCCCACATGAATATATGTACAGGTTGTTGTTGAGCGGTGTAATGAAAGATGACTACCAGATTGACCCTAAAGACAGCTGGATGATAGCTGCCGCTGAAAAGAATCTTCCGATAGTAGTAGGTGGCTGGGAAGACAGTACTATGGGAAATATTTTTGCGTCTTACGTTTACAAAGGCGAAATCAATGCAGGCACTATGAAAAGTGGTATCGAATACATGGTATGGCTGGCTAATTATTATAAAGATAACAGTGAAGGAAAAGGAATTGGTTTCTTCCAGATAGGGGGTGGTATTGCAGGCGATTTCCCTATTTGTGTGGTGCCCATGATGTACCAGGATCTGGAGATGCATGAAATTCCGTTCTGGAGTTATTTCTGCCAGATTTCAGATTCTACAACTTCCTATGGATCTTATTCCGGTGCACATCCCAATGAAAAAATTACCTGGGGTAAATTAGATATCCATACACCCAAATACATTATTGAAAGTGATGCTACCATTGTGGCCCCATTGGTTTTTGCCTACGTACTGGGTTGGTAACAACTAAAATCTAGTTTTAAAAACCTTCATTATCCATGAAGGTTTTTTAATGCGTATGCATGAGGTTAGATATTCTTTTATTTTAATACTAACTTCATATAGTTAAATAGTAATAACATGAAAGCTCTTTTACGTATGGCTATCGCCTGCCTGGTGCCGGTATTTGTTTGCTGTAATAAGGAAACAGTAATTCGGGAAG
>DASTMJ010000277.1:0-11238 GCA_035714205.1 Flavisolibacter sp.
GGACCGTGCATTGTCACGGCTGGATGCAGAACAACGCGATATAAAAAAAGTGGCAGTACTGCACTATGCACCAATAAAAGAAACAGTCATAGGTGAACCGGAAGCTATTTATCCTTTTCTTGGCTGCTCAAGGCTTGCAGAACCCCTCAACCGGCATAGAGTAATGGCAGCCTTTCACGGTCATGCACATATTGGATCCATGGTTGGCCACACAAGCGATGGTGTGCCGGTTTATAATGTGGCCCGACCCATTTTGCAAAAAAATGATCCTAATGCAAGTTTCTATTTATTAGAAGTGTAGGAAGTTTTTGGTCCGGGCTTGGTAACACTACCGTATCAACTGTTGCGTCGCACTCTTCATGGTTCAGATCACTATTCAACAGTAAGAGTTTCAAAACATTTAAACACTCTCCTATGCCTTTCATGCCCATCAAATAACACTTAATCAAAATTCTTATGGCTGTCCGTAAAGCCAGTTCTAACTTCAGCGCTTTAAAACAAAAAGCATAATATGCAATTGTTCAGCGCACAAAAAGGAGATTTTTTTCTTACTACCGATCCATCTCAGCTTGACCTGGAAGTTATTCATGATTTTCTCGCTAACCAGTCGTATTGGTCAGGAAACATTCCATTTGAGAAAGTGAAAACGGCAGTGGAAAACTCGCTCAACTTTGGAATCTACTACAGAAGCAGGTTAATAGCTTATGCCCGGGTCATTTCAGATTTTTCAACAATTGCATACCTGGGTGATGTTTTTGTGCTGCAGGAATTTCGGGGCCACGGACTTTCAAAATGGCTGATGGAATCAGTGATGGCCCATCCACAATTACAAGGCTTAAGGCGATGGATATTATTAACCGGCGATGCACATGAGCTCTATAAAAAATACGGTTGGAAATCAATCGCCAATCCTGATAGGTGGATGGAAAAACATGATCCGGATGTTTACAAAAATAATAACCCTGGTAAAGCAATAAACGTATAGAGGGTTCTGAATTTTTAATTTTCTCAACCTACATTAAACACCAACGGCAGAAAGAACCAACACAGTAAAGTAATCAGAAGCACAGAAATAATATTCATTACAAAACCAACCTTGGTCATTTGGTGCAGCTTTATGTAACCGCTTGAAAACGCAATGGCATTAGGTGGCGTTCCCATAGGCAACATGGAGGCGCAGGAAGCAGCCAGCGTCATTGGAATCCCCAACATAAAAGGGTGCATATGCATGGCTTCTGCCAAACCTGTTACAACCGGTGCAAACACAATTACCTGTGCTACATTACTCATCAATTCGCTTAAAAACAAGGCAATTAAGGTAACAAGGAAAATAAGCATCAACTGGTTAATGGCAAATTGAGTAAACCATTGTCCCAACTGTTGTATCAATCCCGCATTTTCCAGTGCTGTAGCAAGTGCAATGCCGCCGCCAAAAAGTAATAAAATGCCCCATGCCATTTTGCTGGTATCCTTCCAGTCCAGCAATGCTTCGTTTTTTTGCTTTCCCGATGGTACAATAAATAAAGCAGTGGCGCCAATTAAGGCAATCATGTTATCATCAAGTTTTACAAGATTTAATTGATTGATAAGGTCTTTGGTAATCCATAAAACAGCCGTCAGTATAAACACCACCAAAACCCTTTTTTCTGCTACCGATATTCGTCCCAGCTTGCGCACTTCCTGGTGAATCATTTTTTTTGTGGCTTCGTCCGATTTCATTTTATTAGGATATAACCATTTCACCATAACCAGGTATAACAATCCCAAAAGCACAATAGCCAATGGTGTGCAAAGCAACATCCAGCTGGCAAAATCAACCTCATAATGGTGCTTTTCTGTAATGTAGGCCACGTAAGCAACATTGGGCGGTGTACCAATAATCGTACTGATGCCTCCAAAGTTGGAAGACAAAGCAATAGCGATCATAATAGAAGTTGAAAAATTGGAAACACCTTCCTGGTGCGGGTGGTTCTCTTTGATCACCTGTATCACCGACATCGCTATCGGGAACATCATCATAGTTGTTGCTGTATTGCTTAGCCACATGCTGATCAATCCCGTTGCTATAATAAATCCAAGTATAATGCGGTTGCCACTGGTGCCTGTTAATTTCACCACGTTGAGAGCTATGCGCCTGTGTAGGTTCCATTTTTCAATAGCCAGGCCCAACATAAAACCTCCCATAAATAAAAAGATCACTTTGTTGGAATAAGCAGTAGCCGTTGCATCTATGGTAGCAATATTCAATAGCGGGAATAAAACCAGGGGCAGCAGGGCCACAACCGGCATAGGCATTGCTTCGGTTACCCAGAGGGCCACCATCAAAATGGCAATTGAAATAACTGTATTGGCATTTTCAGGAACATGAAAAGGATTAACCAGGTAAAATAATACAGCAACTACTATGGAGATAAAAGCCAGGAATAGTCTTTTTGAAATATATGGAGACAAGCAGTTAATTTTTTTTCTAAAATAGCTTATCTCACCCTTTGTTTGAGAATTATTTCAGCCAACTTTTATACAGTCCTGTTTAAAACAAAAATGACAGTTGCTTACAAAAAAGCCTCACACTCATAAAACCTGATTACTGGCCGGAGCATATAAAAATTGGAACAGGCTTTGCAGTATTTTATTTCCTGCCTTTGATGAAATAACCTGGAGTTAGTGGTACCCGTGAAGAGTACATCTTCAAACGTTTGAATTTTATCTCATGAAACAACGTGTACTCGCTGCAGGCTTCTGTGTATACTTATCTGGCTGCATATCAGAAAAAGAAGTGCAGGGATACCTGGTTGACGTAAAATTGATAAAGATCGATACCATTCAAAGATATCCTGATTTCCATACCAAACGGTTTACCTGGATCGACATCCATAATATTCACTACATCACTTTTGAACCTATGAATGTGAATTACTTTCTGGGCACCTCAATTAAAGTGCTTTTGAAAAAATAACCCTGCTGAATGGCATTATATTTTCTGTATAGATAACAAACAACGGTTATGAAAAAAACAAATAAGAATAATGATGAACTGGAAAGGAACACCGAACCTTCCCAACAAACAGGATTTATCAATTCAAGAAACAATAATGTTAATGCCGACCTGCCGGATGATGCACCGGTTTCCAATGATCCCAACATTTATCTCGACAATGAAGGAATAGGAGATTCTTCGTTGAATAATGATAAACTTACCAATTACACTTCCAACCATTCTTCAGATGCCTGATTCCGACTGAATTTTAAAAATGGCTGATTTCTTTTCCTGCACAATTAATTTTATTTTTGAGAGTGATATTGTTTACTACTCAGGCGAAAAATTAAAATCCGGTTTTTCATAAAACAGGATAAATTATAGGAACATTATAGGGACCTTATAGGGACATTATAGGGACATTAAAGGGACTCACCTTCTAACATGGAGAATATGTGGGGCATCTCATGTATAGTGTTTACCAAACCTCTTTCCGATTTCGAAGGGCTAAAAAATTATGTTTTACCTAAAACCTTTATTCAATCTCATCATTCATGCCAGTCAAAAAACGAAGCAGGTAAAGGGAAATTGGTTTACTGGAAATTTAGAGATAATGGCTGCGTTATCATTTGCAAGTACATTGCACCGGTTTAATGTATAGTGTATTATAATTAGCCAAAACACGGACTTAGCATCATGTTTGCATCAACCACCTAAACTCATTTATGAATTCCGAACTATACGATTGCATTATTATTGGTGGTGGCCCGGCAGGTTTAAATGCCGCTGTGGTTTTAGGTCGTTGCCGTCGTAAGGTCCTGGTTTTTGATACGGCTCAATACCGTAATAAACAATCACATGGCATGCATAATTATCTTACAAGAGACGATATCCTGCCCTCCGATTTCATTTCCATTTGCCAAAAGGAATTAGAAAAATACAGCGTACAGCTATTGCATAAAAAAATTATAAGCGCTTCTAAAAATGAAGAAGGAAATTTTGTAGCAAAAGACGACGAAGGACGTTCCTACCATTCAAAAAAACTATTGGTTGCCACAGGTTTAACTGATACCATTCCACCCATTCCGGGCTTTAAGGAGATGTATGGCAGATCCGTATTTCATTGTCCATATTGTGATGGCTGGGAGGTAAGAGATAAAAAACTGGGAGTTTATGCCCGAAATAAAGAAGGATGGGAATTGGCATTGGCACTTAAAGGCTGGAGCGATTTTGTTACACTCTACCTGGATGGCAAAAATAAAATTAAGCCCGACCAGGAAGAACAGTTAAAGGCAAATAAGATCCCGGTTGTAAGGTTGACTTTTGAACGGTTGGAGGGAAAGGATGGTCAACTGCAAAAAATAGTTTTTAAGAACGGAGAAAAACAGGATTGCGATGCCTTGTTTTTTGTAAATGGCTATACACAACAATGCAACCTGGCAGAAGCTTTTGGCTGCAATATCAATAAAAAAGGAGTGGTTGTAACCAATCGGTTCCAGCAAACCAATATTGATGGCCTTTATGTAGCCGGCGATGCGTCAAAAGATATGCATTTTGTTGTGGTGGCAGCAGCAGAAGGTGCTAAAGCGGCTGTAATTATCAATAAAGAACTACAACATGAAATAACTGAAAAGCAGGCTAACACTGTACTATTAAGGCATGCCTGAAAAATTTTTTTTAACGCACTGAAATGCAAAATTTATAAAAAACCCTGGCATGTGGTATGGCATTTGGCGTTTTAATGGTATGAAACTTTCAAAAAACAAAATGCTGAAAACATTCATAACAACGCTCTTTGTACTTTTTCTCACCAATGTAAATGCACAGGATTTAAAAGAAGCAGATGTTGCAAAACTGATCGACTCCAAACATTTTATTTTTAAACCACAAACAGTAATGCCCTTAAGAGGTGGCACCCGCCAGGTAACTTCTGAATTTGATCTGAAGATCCTGGGTGATTCGGTTGTCTCCTATCTTCCTTATTTTGGACGTGCCTTTGCAGCACCCTACGGTAGTACCGAGGGTGGTTTAAAATTCACATCAACAAGTTTTGAATATAAAGTAATAAAGAAAAACGACCGTTGGGATATTCATATTGTTCCGAAGGACACCCGTGACGTTAGACAATTATTTCTGACCATATCAAAAACCGGGTTTACCAACCTCCAGGTGATCAATACCAACAGGGATGGTATATCATACAGCGGTTATATAGAAGAGATCAAATAAGTCATAAGTAAAAAAAGGCAGCTCAAATAGCTGCCTTTTTTTAGTCCTAATCATGACCCTCAAGTTTTACTAATTTATTGTAAAGTCCAAGTATTAGTAATGGTGCAGCCCATTGTCCTACAAACAAGCTTCTTTTTTTAATACCTGCAACCTGTAATCCCAACGAGAGTGCCATTGAGCCAAGAGCAGCCCACAAAAAAACGTCCGATGGAATCTTTGCGGTTTGCTTTTCAATTGCCGATGCTACTTTACCTTCCTTATGCTCTGGGTTAAAATTTGTTGGCATAATCATACTCCTTTTTTATTGTTAGTATCTGGTACCGTTCCAAGTTTCCTGCCAATGAAACTGGTTTTCTGGAATTTATATAGTTTGTTTAAGAACAATCTCTCGGGCCCCTTTTTCATGAAACAAATGCGGGCGGGAATAATCTTAATTTTATTCACATACTATTTATATGAAACAATTACTGCTAAGCTGTTGCCCTGTGTTGATTTCCACAATGCTACATGCCCAGGTTTACACATCAACCAGTCCACTTGCACATACCTATTCTATAGTAGCGAGAGATTCAGTAACCGGCGAATTGGGTGTAGCCGTTCAAAGCCATTGGTTTTCCGTAGGCACAACCGTTAGCTGGGCAGAAGCAGGCGTAGGTGCTGTTGCCACCCAATCATTTGTCAACAAGTCATTTGGTATACGCGGACTTGATTTATTACGTAGCGGTTTATCTGCCCAACAGGCATTGGATAGTTTACTGGCAACAGACGAAGCCCGGGCAGTAAGACAGGTTGCCATAGTTGATAAAAATGGTGGAATTGCCACGCATACCGGTAACAACTGTATTGATTTCGCAGGCCACATAACAGGAAGTCAATTTTCGGTACAGTCTAACATGATGTTGAATAATAAAGTACCACAAGCTATGGCCGATGCTTTTAATAAAAGCAGGAACAGGTCTTTGGCAGAACGAATGTTGATTGCCCTGGAAGCTGCACAAACAGCCGGCGGGGATGTACGCGGGCAACAATCAGCTGCTTTATTGGTGGTTCCCGGCAAGTCAGGAGGTAAGCCGTGGGATGAGCGATTCGTTGACCTTCGGGTAGATGACCATCCTGCGCCGGTTAAAGAATTGCGTCGTTTGTATACCGTACACCTGGCTTACCAGCATATGAATAATGGTGATCTTGCAGTTGAAAAAAACAACATGGCCGAAGCTATGGAAGAATATTATGCAGCCATGAAGTTGTTTCCCCATAACCTGGAGATGCAATATTGGACCGGCATTACACTTGCCAACAATAAACAGACAGAGGAGGCAATCAAAATTCTCAAAAATGTATTTGCAAAAGACAATAACTGGAAGGTGCTTACGCGTCGTTTACCTAAGGTTAACCTTCTAAATGTTTCGGGAAAAGACCTCCAAAGGATTTTAAGCTTATAAACAAGTGCTTAACCAGGATCTATGGTAGAGTTCGCTTATAAATGGCACAGCTTTTTCAATAATAGTATGAACCATATAAATTCAACACTATGCCTGAAAAGTATGAAAACACTCCCCAGGGAGAAGATCAAAATAATGAGGAAAAAGAGGAACGCTTTTTAAGTGATACTCAAAAGCTGGTTCGTCATCACCTTGAAAATGAAGATCATGTAATTACAGAAGAAGAAATGCGTAATGTACGTATTGGTATGACAGCACCATTAGATGATGCCACGGAAGAAGCGATCCAGGACAGGGAAGACAAAGTGGCAGACAGGAAAACGCCGGAAGAAGATAAAATAGTTCCCGGCTCACAAAAAGCCACACCCTGGGATGTAATAGAACCGGAATAAGTTAATTTGATTTAAAACTGAACAGCAATTCAATTTGCTGTTTTTTTTGCCCGTGATCAGGAAGTTTTGATTAGGGTCTTGGCCTCATTTACCAGGCAGGCAGCTCTTTCCATGAGCAGTTGTTTTTCATTTTCTTTCAGTGTAAACTCAAACTTCTTTTTGGTGTTATCAGTAATGATAAAAGAAGTGATTGTTTTAGTAGCGATTTTATTCAATACCCCCGGGGTTGTGGTCCCATTCCGGAATACAATGGTTACAATACCATCACAATTCATAGCCGTAGCATTTTTTTGAGTACTCTTTGTTTTCGAACCATCAAATGTGATGGCTATGGTTGACTGGTTATCATAACAGCCCCCATCTCCCATTGAAAACAATAATTTGATCTCCTTACTATCTGCAACCATATTTAACGAAACCCGCGAAGCTGTGGAAGCAAACTTCATAAATCCTGTTGATAACATTGGCTGTTGTGTGAATGGATCTTTTTCTTTTTTTAAGTTACATTCCTGGGCATCTGAGAAAAAGGGAATCGCAAACAAAAGAACAAACAGGTATTTCATATTTTAGTATTGCTTTCTAAAATTAGCAGCTTGCACTTTAATTAGACCTTCTTACTTGTTAAATTCGTCCAAAACCATTAATTAAAAGCCTGGTCATAAAACCACATCGCAATGTCTTATTTGGCCTCGTAATTTTACATACATAAACTAATTAGCATCAATAGCTTGTTTGTTAAATCATTTTGAAAAGCCGCTTACATGCTTTTGATTATTTATTTAATTAGCGACTTTTGAACAGCAAGCACCTATATGTACAAAATTCTGTCCTTAACATTGATTTCATTTTTTATAGCTTCTATCGTTTTCGGACAGAACATATACCGGGTTTCGGGGAAGGTTACGAATAATAAACTCGAGCCTCTTGCTTTTGTAAGTGTACAGGTAAGACAATCCCAGGCAGGGACCATAACAAAAGAAGATGGCACCTACAGCCTGAGCCTGGAAGAAGGCACTTACGATGTTATGGTAAGTATGATTGGTTATAAACAACAGATCATTAAACTAACCGTTACCACTGATTATACTCAAAACATCATATTGGAAGATGACGATGAAAAATCCACCATGGAGGATATCATCATTAGGGTTAAGATCAAAGACCGTTCGGAAGAGATTATAAAAAATACCATCCGGCATAAAGACGCGATACTGGATGCAGCCGGCGCCTATTCGGTTCGTATGTACATAAAGGCCATTCAACAGGATTCGGTAACCAAAAAAAGGGATCGTAAGGAAATGGATTCTGCCATGTTTGAACCGAACGCTGATCTTGCCGGCATGGCTATGGCAGAAGTTTCTATCAACCTTGACTATGAATCGGAACAAAGAATAAAAGAAGAACGGTTAGGTGTAAAAAAAAGAGGGGCAGCCGATAATCTTTTTTACCTGTCTGCAACTATCGGGGGATTTAATTTTTATCACAACCTTGTAAAAGTTCCGTCTATCTCCGAAACGCCTTTTTTATCCCCGGTAAGCTACAGCGGATTGTTGGCTTACAAATTCAAAATGAACAAAATTGAGAAAAGGGATGGGATAAGGGTATATGTCATTTCAGTAAAACCCAGGCAGATCAGTAATGCTACGGTAGAAGGTGAGATCACCATCCAGGACAGCACATGGGCAATACTTCATACCCGCTTTCGTTTTCCCAACTATCATTTACCGGAGTATGACTTTTTTGAAGTGGAACAGAGTTACAGTTTTGTTGACAACAAAGCCTGGATGCTGAACCGCCAGCAATTTAATTACTACTCAAAATCAAAAAAAAGTAGCCTTAGTGGCCAAACGCTGATCACATATACTGATTATGAACTGAATAAGCAATTCCCGAAAAAACATTTTGGTGTGGAAGTAAGTGCTACAGCTTTGGAGGCTTATGAAAAAGACAGCAGTTTCTGGGAGCAGGTACGTACCGAACCGCTTACTCAAAAGGAAGTTCGGTTTATTCAATACCAGGATAGTATTTATAGGGTAACGCATACGGAAGCCTACCTAGATTCTATAGAAAGAGTAAACAATAAAATAACCTGGGCAAAGCTGGGTTTATTCGGGCAAACGCTGATAGACCGAAAAAAAGAACGGATTTGGGTCATCCCACCCGCTATTTCATTATACCAGCCTTTCCAGTTTGGGGGTGGCAGGCTGCAGGTTTCTTTCCAGCATTTTAAACGTTATGTGTCCCGGAAAGACCTCTCGGTATTTTCGGAGGTCAGTTATGGTTTTCGAAATAAAGATGTTAATGGAAGTTTTCGGGTATCCAGGATGTATAATCCTTTTAACCGTGGGTATTACATTTTTGATCTGCACAGGGGCTTCGACCGCATCTACCAGGGAGATGCATGGATCAACCAGATCAAAAGAAGCAGCTACTTCCTCAATAACTTTTTTGCAATAGGACACGGGCTTGAAGTTGCCAACGGTTTACATGTTTATACCGAAGGTGACATTGCTCTGCGCCGATCAGTAAAAGGTTATAAAACCAACGACAAGCTTGATAGCCTGTTAAAAGATATATTAGATAATAACCAGCCTGTTTATTTTGATCCATATAACGCAATTTATGGTTCCGTAACTGTGAAATACACCCCCCGGCAGCGATATATACGGGAACCAAGAGAAAAAATTATTTTAGGATCTAAATGGCCAACAGCATTTATTACCATCAGAAGAGGTTTCCCGGGAGTGTTAACCAGCGTTGCAGACTTTACTTACATGGAGTTTGGCCTGGAACAGAAAATAAATGTGGGGCTTTTAGGAACTACAAGGTATACTGCAAAATCGGGCAGTTTTTTAAGCCAGAAAGATCTACGTTTACTCGACTATTCTTACCAGCGCCGTGGCGACCCTTTTCTTTTTATGAATCCTGACGAGGCCTTCCAGGCACTTGATTCAACCTTCCCCTTGTTCAAGCGCTTTTACAATATGCACCTGGTACATGAGTTCAATGGAGCATTGATCAATAAAATACCGCTGCTGAAAAAACTACAGTTACGTGAAATAGCCGGTGGAGGTTTTTTAATAGCTCCGGAGAGGGATCTTAAGTATGGTGAACTGTTTGCCGGGTTGGAACGTATATTCAAATGGCCATTCAACCCTTTAACCAAATTTAAGTTAGGCGTTTACGTTATAACTTCTGCAGCCAACCAGTTTAATAATCCGGTACAGTTTAAGGTTGGATTTACCACCTGGGATATACGTCGTAATAAATGGAATTAACTTTGTTTGATGGCAACTACGATCGCAATGCTTCAAAGCTGTATTTTACAGAACTCCAGAAATCATCCAATGCAATGATGCGTGGTTTAAAAAAAGATATCATGGCGGGCCAGTCTTCTTTTTTATAAATACTTACATCGTTCAACTCTTTATAAATACTGCTGATTTGTTTGCCATTTTCATCATAACCCTGTAATTGCCAGTTCCATTTTTCACCAAGGCTGTTTTCCAGTATTTTTCTGTATTCGCTGAATTGTTCAAAATACAGTTGCTGAACTCCCAAATCTTTATGCGTCAGTTCAATACCAATTTGTGCTTTTTTGTTGTTGGCTTTCATTTTAAAAAAAATATCCTTCTCTCCTGTCTTATAATTGATCCAGTTTAGTTTTTCTCCCTCTGCCGATAGTACAGGCGACATATATTGCCCGAAACTTGTCCAGAATTCCTGTTTCAACTGCGAAGCTTCACTTTTTGAATACATGCCATAAAATTAAAGGAAGCAGGATTTGATAAGGTTTTTTATAAGCACTGGTTTGGTATAAATTATAGATGAATTCCGCAACCATTTCAGCAATAAAACGTATATTCATAATAGTCCAGCTTCACCCTCCAGGAAAATTACAATAGCCGGTAAAGAAACCTTAATAAATTTATATGAGAAGACATTTTCTTCTTATTTTATTAATGGCTATTGCTTTTAGCGCCAGGGCAGATCACATCACAGGTGGAGAAATGTTTTATACCTATTTGGGTCGTGATGGAGAAAATTATAAGTACGAAGTGACCCTTAAACTTTTTATGCGTTGCAACAGTGGCCGCCGGTTTAATAATCCTGCAACCATCTCTGTTTTTGATAAAGGCAGCTACACACGTATCCAGAATTTTGATGTAGAATTGAATGGACCACTTACATTGAGCCT
>DASTMJ010000278.1:0-9752 GCA_035714205.1 Flavisolibacter sp.
CTTTCCGTGTTTTCCTGACAGGCCCGGGCCATTCCTTTTTGTCGCGGAATGCAACAGCTGACATTGAGTCTTTAAAATATTTATAATTCAAACTGCTCCACCATTGGTTTTTGTAACCACCGGCTTTTTGCATACTGTCCGCATTATTGATAGTATTTATCCATGAAGCAGGTACCAGTTGTTTGTCACGCCATTTACCATGCTGCAGAAATAACTGTCCGAGTTTTGCAAAATCTCTTGCCGTGGCATTTAAACCTGCAAAAGCTATTTCCTGCTGGTATCTTTTACTGTCAACATTCCATGTTGCTGAATATTCAGCACCTAATGGTTGCCAAAGTTTTTCATGCAGGTAATCCGAGATCTTTTTGCCTGTTGCTCTTTCAATAATAAGGGCTAACAACTCTGTGTTGATGCTTTGATATTTGAATTCACCCGGCTCTTTTTCAATTTTTACTTTTAAGGCGTGTTTCAATAAATTGGGTCTGAACCCAAGTTTAATGGCATCATCTTTTAAATTGTAAGTGCCTTCCCTGAAATGTAAACCGCTCCTCATGTCAAGAAGGTGCTGTATAGTGATGTTGGAAAATCGTTTATCCTTTTTGTACAATTCGGGAAAATAAGTGCTTATTGGCTCCTGCAAAGACCGGATCTTTCCTTCTTTTGCTGCAATAGCAATTAAAGTGGACACAAAGGATTTAGCCACGGAAAAAGACGGCAGGTTGGATTGTCGTGTAAAACCATTAAAATATCGTTCATAAAGAATACTGTCATTTCTTATTACAATGAACGCAGCCGTTCTTGATTTTGCAAGGTTCGTGTCCAGGTAAGTATTTAAATTTTCATATTGGTGTGTTTTGGTTCCATCTGTAAAATAATAAGGTTCATCTGACTTTGGAATGGTTACTGAGGGCATACGATGCACATCATTAAGTTCAAGCTTTCGGTATTTGTAAGCACGGGTAAGGTAACAGGAAGAGAAATTTAAAACGATAAGAGCATAAAACAACAGGCGCATAAAGCAAATTGAATATTGAATTTGTAATTCAGAAGGGGTTAAGGATTGATATACCACCCCATTTTAATCTATTGAATGACCTTACCAATTGAAGCCCTGATATTTTCATACTTACGGGCATCCCTGTTGGCTTTTACCAATGCTATTACAACAAAGATCTTTATTAAAAATCCTTTATAAATATTAGACGAGTCGATCAGCATAAATCCCACATTGATCAGTATATACAATACAAGTGCTATAGTAAAGGAAACTACCGGTTTTTTCTTACTCCAGAGGGCAAGCCCAAGAAATATAAAAGCAATAAAAGCGTCAATTGAAAAAGCTATCCAGCCCACTTGCGGATCTTCTATCGTTAGTTTTTCAAAAATTCCCATGGCAAACTGGAACCCCGCAATTACAAATAACCATATACGTGCATTCTTCAACGTTTTTTCATAGACCGATGTATCATATACATCACTAAAAATGCTTTCTGTTTCAGATTGTTCAGTTGTAGAAATTGTATGTTCTGTAGCCTGGTGATGACTCATTTACTGAAATATTAGCCCTGAATATAATAATAGATTGGCTATTATAAAATACCAGCGTTTTTCAAATCGCTTTCGAGCTGAACAGGATTTTCAAACCGTATGCACCGGATGCCCAGTTCCTCTGCTGCCTTAATATTGCGCAGGCTGTCATCTATAAACAGCGTCTGGTTGGGTACCAGGTTAAACCTGTTTAGCGTCAGGTGATAAAACTCAGGAAATGGTTTGCGCATTTTTTCATCACCGCTAACCACTCTGCCGTCAAACCAATGTAAAAATTCGTAACGCTGCAGGGCAATGGGGAATAACTCTCCACTCCAGTTGGTCAATGCGTATAATTTATGCTCGTCTTTTTGTTTTAACTGCCTGAATATTTCTACTGTTCCTTCAATGGGTCCACCCAGCATTTCTGTCCAGCGGCCATAATAAGCTTCAATATGATCTTTCCATTCAGGATGTTGATTTACCAGCAGTTCCGTTGCTTCTTTAATTGGTCTGCCTCCATCCTGTTCTTCGTTCCATGCAGAAGTACAAACGTTATTAAAAAAATAGTTTCTTTTCTCTTCGTCTTCAATCAGCTTGTTAAATACATAGGCAGGATTCCAGTCAATCAGTACCCCACCAAGATCAAAAATGATAGCATTTATTTTCATGCCTTGCAAGTTAGGCAAATGATGATTTAATGTTTTGTTGATTTTGGTGTAGTGTTGATTTGATTATTTGTAAACGGATATTTTTTGTATAAGCTGCTCGTTAGCATAACAGTGAAGTTCGTGAACAACTGCGGTTAAATGACTGTGGGTTTGTACTATAAAAAAACCCTGCCTGGAGCAGGGTTTAGTAAGTGCTTTTTAATTAACCCGGAATGCGGGAAATGTATTTTTCTATTTGTTTGATCTGGTCAACAATCTGGGGTGTTGTAGGTTTTAATGCTTTTGCCTTGCGGAAAAAATCTTTGGCTGCACGAAACTCTCTTTTGTTCATCATGAGGCTGCACATTTGCAGGTACGCCGCTGCCTGGTTTTCTTTATCAGGTAAACCTTTTCGTAAGGCCTGGCGGATGTAGCTTTCGGCTTGCCGCAAGTCGTTCTTTTGCATGGCCAGCATGCCCATTTGCAACATGCTTGCGCCTTCAGCCTCCTTCATAGGCATACCCAGGTCAAGCCCTTTTTTCATGTTCTTTTCTGCAGAATCAAAATCCTGCTTCATCATAGCAATGTTACCTTTTAAGGTATAGTAAACCGAACGGATAGGCTTATAGAGAAGGTTTGGGAATTTTATGGAATTGATCACTTTTTCTGCTTCTTCCATATTACCACTTTCCATATGTTCCTGTATCAGTCGCAAGGGACCAAAAAAGAAATGACCTGCAATTAAGATGAGACCTATCAGGTAAAGCGGGAAAACAGGCCAGAAGCCGCTGATGGTAAGATTCATAACAATTCCCGCCACGATCAGGACAATGCCAATAAATAAACGATATTTTATAAGCCAGTTGTAAAATTTCATATGATCCTTTTAAAGGGCTGCAAAGATAACGTGAAATGAAATGAGAAGAAGCGGTTATTGCCTGGCATCGTTCACTTCAATCCAATAACCATCGGGATCCTGAAAATAGATCTGTTTAACGCCATCAACCCTTGTAGTTACGGCCTGAGGTTTGCCAGGCCAGTCCTCATATGCAACACCAGCCCGGGTAAGGCGGGTAATGAATTCGTCAACAGAAGTTACGCTAAAACAGAGGTGGGTATTTTTATTATGTTCTGTAAGTTTATCAGCACCCGAAATGAGATGCAGGTGACTATTGTGACCAATAGAGAACCATGTGTGTTTGCCATCATGAAAAGGTTCAGGAATTGTATCCAGCCCAATAACGTCCTGGTAAAAACGGGTGCTTTTATCAAGGTTTTGTACATACTGGGCTATATGGTTTAGAACCGGTTTTTGTGCATGCATATAAATAGCGCTGGTTATGCAAATAAGTAAAGAAATAATTTTTTTCATATGGCAGCTTATAGGTTTAAATGTAAGTTTTTATAAGGATTATTAACTTGTAAGAGCTCTATCCATTATTTTTGTGCCCCTTTTACAACAGATTTTTGAAATCACCGGCCCCGTAGTTCAATGGATAGAATAGAAGTTTCCTAAACTTTAGATACAGGTTCGATTCCTGTCGGGGCTACTCCGTCCACCGAAGCTTTAGCGAAGGTGGACTTTTCATTTTGTTCGACTGCCTGCGTCCCGCTTCAACAAATTTCCTCTCTCTGCCAGTCGCTACGGATTGTTTTGCTCCGTGTTTTTTCCTTCAAAAAAATGCTTTTGAAATTCCACTTAGCACTGAATGTTGAACTTTCAAATGAAGGTTGGTATCTTTAAAATTATCTTAGGCAGAATGAAAAAAGTACTTATATCAGGATTACTTGCAGGGGTCATCCTTTTTATTGTTAGCTATGGAGGACTCTTTCTTACCATTAAGTTTATTCCCGAAATATTTGTGATGTATAATAATCCTTTGTTTGAATCAGATGGAAGCAGGGATATTCTTTTTTATATGCATGCTTTTATTATAAGCCTGGCCTTATCCTGGTTTTGGGAGCGTTTCAAAGGTTTGTTTAAAGGTCCTTTTTTATTGAGAGGCCTGGAATTTGGTTTGGTGTATGCTCTCGTGGCCTTACTGCCAGTTATGTGGATTACCTTTAGTTCATTGGATATAACTGCCTTCATGGTGATAAGCTGGTTTTTATATGGATTGTTCCAGGCTGTGGTAGCAGGGATTGTATTTGCCAGGATTAATCCTTAAAATTTCCCCTCAAGGTTAAAGCACCTTTACTCTCAGGTTAAACACAACACTTAATTCATTTTTTGTCCTGATCATCCCTCCTAATTTCCGCGGTGGACTAATATTGAAATCAGAAAAGAGAATATCCCGGGAACCTTCTAAATTGATAAAATTGTTGTCGGCGGAAACTATTTTATAATCTACTTCAAAGCGTTTGGAAACACCTGCAAGTTCTATCATCACTACACCTTTGGTTGTGTTATGCCCGGGAGCGGTGTCTGGATATTTATTTATTGAAATGAACCTGACAACAAGATTTGGATGTTCTTTGGATTTTAAGGTTTTTCTAAGGTCTGCCGTCATGATGGGATTGTGGCAATCAAATTTTTGAACATCTAATTTAATATTGCCATGTAGCTGTACGGTTTGATTGCCGGTATTATTAACTACTATGGTATCGGGGTGGCTATAATTACTAATGACACAACTGAACTTGTTAACGTTGGTGCTTCCATCCACTTTTAGCGAACAGCCGTTTATAACAACCCATCGTTTTACTATTGGTTTATTATCATGGACATGAAATCCAGAAAATATAATAAATACAATAAACACCAAAATCCTCATGCTGATACCAATTAAACAAAAAAAGGAAGGTTTTTGTAAAAACCATCCGGTTGATTACATTTTATTGTTTTAAAATAACATACTATGGTGCCATTTAACGGGTTTTTAAAACCTGTTAACTTTTGAAAAATTCTACGACCCTTTGTCCTTTCAATTTAACCATTATGAATTTCATTTGTGAGATTAATCAATGATTCTGAAATAAGCATTGATTTTTATAGTGGAACCAAATGACTATGAACAACATTACATATGATTTTTGTATAGTGAGAAGAGGTTTTTTGATGGTAGCTTTTATTGATTGCTCGCCCGTTTTTTGGCATCGGATTTTAAAATGCCTATTGTTTTGTATATTTCTTTAAAATCATTTGAGTGCAGGTACAGTTTTATACACCTCATGTACTGTTACAGGAATTCATCCACTGTATTATGGTGGTAGAATACAAGGTAAGTGATACTATTAATCCTGTAGTGTATAATTATCCTCCAACACCTCAAACTTCGCTTTTCTTTTATATAGATGAGCTTATACAAGTGCGAAAGGAAGGAGAAACTGATTTTGCCGTTCAACCGCCAAGTGTATTTGTTGGTCAGCAGCTAAGCCGGGTTGCCATTCATATAAATAAAAATCATAAGGCGGTTAGGGTGGGATTTCATCCAGGGGGATTACACCGGCTGCTGGGTTTATCTATGGCTGAAATGATTGACGGGCATTACGATGCCGCAGATATTTTTTACAGTGAAATGAATGAAGTAAATGAAAAATTGCATGAAGCCAGGGATTATGACGGTATTAAGGACGTGGTAGAGCAGTTCCTGCTAAAAAAAGCAAGGACATTAAAAAAGACATTGCCCTTTGACCGGGCCATGTTGCAGTTGCTAAAACTGCATGGAAATGTACCCATAGAACAAATTGCTGCTATGGCCTGCCTCAGCCTGCGCCAGTTTGAAAGGGTGAGTAAAGAAAGGATTGGTTTGCCACCAAAACTATATGCCCGGCTGGTTCGATTTTCCAAGGCCTACCGGTTACGTGAAGATTGTCCTCATTTGAACTGGACACAAATTGCATACGAATGTGGTTATTTTGACCAGATGCATTTCATAAGGGATTTTAAGGAGTTTGCGGGGGAAACACCTCGTATGATTGAAAAAGAGCTTGATAATGTTTCTCTTCGCATGCAAATCGGCCTACGATTATAAATGTCGTTTTTATACTATTTAGCCTTTGTCACAGCTTCGAAATTTGTACTCAAAATCAGAAGCTATGCAACACCTGATCAGAATTTTCCTCGTTATTACCTTTTTATCGATTCAGAAAACGAACGCACAACAGTATAACCAGTTAGAAGAGCTCAAAGACCACTCGGTTCGTATTTATTACAGCGCGGGCCACGAACAGAGGGCCCAAGCCATTGTCAAAAGAGTTGACAGGGCAATGGAATATTACCAGGAATTGTTGGATTTTAAGCCCGAGGTAACATTGCTTGTACTTACTGAGACAGACTGGGGTAAGTATACTTCTTTCCCGGTTTATGGGATGCCGCATTATAATGATGACAAAACTTTGATTGTAGCTGCTGAAGACAATGCTTTCTGGAAAAGTTTTATTCCGCCACTGGATCAATTACCAAAGGATTTGAAGAACCGGATTGAGGATGTTTATAAGGACAGTAAGGGAAACCTGAGTATGGAGGCATTTTTTGATCTGCTTGCCCTGCACGAATTAGGTCATGCTTTTCATTTCCAGGCAGGGTTAAATATGCAACGCAAATGGATGGGCGAACTTTTTGTGAATATTTTATTACACAGTTTTATTGCTGAGAAAGAACCCGCATCATTACAGGCACTAACCTTATTTCCCCGCATGGTGGTTGCAGGCGGTACTAAAGAATTTACTTATACCAGTTTAAAAGACGTTCATGAACGATATAATGAAATTGGTAAAGAACATCCAAAGAATTATGGCTGGTATCAATGTCGCTGGCATACAACTGCAGGAATTATTTACGATGCCGCAGGAGAGGAGGCAGGTAAACAACTTTGGAATGCTTTTAAAAACCAGAAAGAAACTTTAACAGATGAAGCTATACCCCACTTCCTTGACCAATCCGGCGCCAAAGAAGTTGCAGATATGATTCGCAATTGGGATAAAGAAACAATTCATTAAAACTAACAGATCAAATACTGCATCATTTGACATAAAAAAAGGTGAATCGTTCTTTTGCATTCACAAAGCCAATTCACCTTTCACATAAAAATTGATGTTTCCTTTTTTGAATTCCGGCAATTTGCAGGCTTGCTTCAATAGCTATGAAAATGATTCAAGCCCGCTTGCATAAAATAGTTCCTTTTTCGTTTTTTCTTTTTATTGTACAAAATGTAATTGCCCAAACTTCGCCGTGCAGGCTGCCAGCAGTCAAAACAGCTCAAACTATCAAAATAGATGGCGAACTGAATGAAGAAGCATGGAAAAACGCAGCCATTGCCCGCAATTTTATTGAACAGAGACCAGCCTATGGCCGTACGGAGGATGAAGACACAAAAACAGAGGCTTATATTTTATACGATGATAATGCTGTTTATGTATCCATGTTTTGCCGCGAAAAAAGCAAGGATAGCATTTCCAGAGAGTTAGTAGGAAGGGATGTTATAGGTGTGAATGATTTTGCAGGAGTGATGTTTGATACCTACATGGACAAGATCAATGGTGTAGGATTTTATGTAACAGCTCTTGGCGAACAGTATGATTGTAAATATTCCCTTGGACAGGAAGATGATGGATGGAGTACCGTTTATCAAACGGCAACTTCCATAAAAGCCGACGGATGGCAATTTGAAATGCGGATACCATATGCAGCCCTGCGTTTCAGTAAAGAAAAGGTGCAGAACTGGGGAATTAATTTTGTGCGGCGCAGAACCAAAACAGGGCAGCAGTTTATGTGGAGTCCTATCGACCCCAATAAATTTGGATTGATGAACCAGGCAGGTGTGTGGTCCAATATTGAAGACATTAAAGCTCCAATACGGTTGTCGTTCTCACCTTATTTTTCAACCTATGTTCAAAATAACGCAGCAGCCAGTTCCAGGTGGAAAACTACGGTGAATGGTGGCTTGGATGTAAAGTATGGTATTAGTAAGGCTTTTACTCTTGATATGACATTGATCCCTGATTTTGGTCAGGTACAAAGTGATAACCAGGTGCTGAACCTGACCCCTTTTGAGATCCGCTTTAATGAGAACCGGACCTTTTTTACCGAGGGTACTGAACTTTTTAATAAGGGCAATCTTTTTTACAGCAGGCGAATTGGAGGCCAGCCGCTTCATTATAATCTTCCTTTTAATCAATTGGCTCCCGGCGAGAGGCTTATAGCAAATCCGTCAGAAACAAAGTTGTTGAACGCAACTAAAATAAGTGGCAGAACGGCAGGGGGTTTGGGGATCGGTTTTTTTAATGCCATTGTAAAACCTCAGCATGCCATTATAGAAGACGCCAATAAAGAAGAAATTAAAATCGAAACAAATCCCCTGACCAATTATAACATTCTTGTACTTGATCAAACCCTGAAAAATAATTCAAGCGTAAGCCTGGTAAATACCAATGTGCTTCGCAGTGGATCAGATTATGATGCTAATGTTACAGCAGCTCTTTGGGATCTTTACGACAAAAAGATCAACTGGAATTTCTGGGGTAAAGTGGCAAACAGCCGGTTGTTTGATCATCCCACTTCCGCAAAAACGATTTCGGGTTATACACACGAGATCAATTTCGGAAAATTCAGGGGACCTTTCAACTTTGAAGTGCATCACTTCATGGCTGATGAAAAATACCAGCAAAATGACTTAGGATATTTTACCAATAACAATTATTCCAATTTTGGAGGTGGTGCCTGGTATAAATTTATGGATCCGAAAGGGTTTTATAATAACATTCGTATCAATGTCGGGGGCAATTATTCTTTACGATTCAGGCCCAGGTCATTCCAGTATCTGTCTTTAAGCGCTAGCGTGAACAGCCAGCTGAAAAATCTTTGGAATGCTGGTGTCAATATCAATATAACTCCGGAACAACAGGATTTTTACGAGCCCAGGCTGGAGGATAAAGTATTTAAAATCCCGGCCTCTGTGCGGTTTGGTTTTAATGTAAGCACCAACACTGCCAAAAAATTTGCATCGTCTGTTCAGGTTTACCAACGTACATCGGCAAAGTATGGCATGAACTGGAAGCAGTTCTATGTGAACAACCGGTATCGTTTTAACGACAGGCTGGCGATAAGTATTACCAACAACTTTGATCTGGCAAAAAAAGACCTGGGGTTTGCCTTGCTCAGCCAGGCATACGACAGTGTATTTTTTGGATTAAGGAACCGCACTACGGTAGAGAACATTTTTAATGTAAAATATAATTTCAACATCCGCATGGGTATTACCTTCCGGGTAAGGCATTATTGGAGTAAGGTACATTATACACAGTTTTATAACCTGAAAGACGATGGTTACCTTGAAAATGCCAGTTCGGTGGCCTCCAACCCGGACAGGAACGTAAATCTTTTTAATATTGACATGGTTTATACCTGGCAATTTGCACCCGGCAGTTTTATTAATATTGGCTGGAAGGATGCTGCCCAGTTATTTGATCAGAATGTTTTTGACCGGTATCATTCAAATTTTTCAGAAGTGATAAAATCTCCACAGGAAAATAATTTTTCTATTAAGGTCATCTACTTCCTGGATTATCTTTCGCTGAGGCCAGGGGCTGCTAAATTTTCCTAACTGATCCTGGTAATAATATACTCAATTGGTT
>DASTMJ010000279.1:0-11412 GCA_035714205.1 Flavisolibacter sp.
AGAAACATGATAACTTGAATCAACAACCGACCGCTGCTCTGTGGATGCCGGTGTTCCGATATAAAATTGTTTAATGGATTTAATAGCCTTTAATGTTTTTAAACCTTCCATTAACCGCTCCTTGTCTTTAGTAGATGAAGGATCTTTCAACCAGAAAAAAACATGGTGGATGATCTTTTGATCTTTAGGTTGGTGCGATGCTGCAGCTGTTATTATTCCAGCTCCTGCCATAGCAGTATTACTGATAAAAGTTCTGCGGTTTTGTTTGTTCATTCCAGTGTTTTATAAAGCTTGTAATTTAAACATTTTACATTCAATGATTTCTGTCAAAATGCATCAAAACCATTACCGCCAGGAACAGTTTTATTTAATTCAATCAAACTCATTTGCTGAATAGGATGAATTTCACGCAATTTTGCAGTAACTGAATTTCAGATATTCCCATTGTAAAACAAAAATCAATGAATCGTTTTTTATTTCTTTTTATTGTATTCTTTACCACACTTCAATCCTGTGGAAGTAATAATTCAAGTCCTGTTAAAAGTGAAGAAAGTAATGAAGCATATGCCGACAACGCATCAACAACCAACAATGAATTACCCTCATCGCAAAAAATAAAAGTAGACACAATAGTTACGGGTTTACAAAACCCATGGGGTATGGCTTTTCTGCCGGACAAAAGAATATTGGTCACAGAAAAATCCGGCTCCATCCGTGTTATAAAGGATCGGAAGTTGCAACCAGAAAAATTGAGCGGGGTACCTGAGGTGTATGCAAATGGCCAGGGCGGTTTGCTTGATATTCAACTTCATCCGGATTATGCAAGGAACGGATGGATTTATTTTACGTATGCCAAACCGGGAAATGGCGGCGGCAGCACAACACTGTCACGGGCCAAACTCCAGGGCAATGCGCTTACGGGCTTGCAGGAGCTGTTTACAGTTGATCCATTTATAAAATCGGGAGTACATTTCGGGTCCCGAATTGCATTTGATGGTAAAGGTCACGTCTTTGTATCTACCGGAGAACGAGGCACCAAATCCAATGCACAAAGCCTGGCAACACAAAACGGAAAGATCCTGCGCCTGAAGGATGATGGTAAAGTGCCTGCTGATAATCCATTTGTCAACAAAGCAGGAGCCAAACCTGAGATCTGGACCTATGGTCACCGGAACGTACAGGGAATGGTGTATGATGCAGCAACGGGAACATTATACACACATGAACACGGACCCAAGGGCGGTGATGAAATAAATATTGAACAAAAAGGTGCGAATTATGGCTGGCCTCTAACAACCTATGGCATTGATTACGATGGCAGTATCATTTCCAATGAAAAAGAAAAAGAAGGAATCAATCCACCCATTCATGTATGGGTACCTTCCATCGCACCCTGCGGCATGGCAATGGTAACCAGTGATAAATACAAAGGATGGAAAGGAAACCTTTTGGTAGGCGCACTGGCAGGCCAATTAATAGCAAGAGTAGAGATCAAAAACAAAAAATCTGTTGGTGAAGAGCGGCTGTTAAAAAATATTGGAAGAGTAAGAGCGGTTTCGCAGGGGCCTGATGGATATATATATGTGCTGACCGAAAGCCCGGGTATGTTTTTGAGGTTGTTACCCGTAAATTGAGATCCTATCCTGTATTTATATTGTAAAGCCGTACAGATCCATTTCTAAGAAGATGCTTTAACAAAAAACATGTATATGAAAATCTATATGGTTTTATGGATATTTCTAATAGCGGGATGCCAAAACCAGCAAAAGGATTCAGATCTTTTAGGAAAATGGCAGATCATGCACCTGGAGGGAAACGATTCATCGGGGAAAAATATTGCTGTTTATGATGTACAAAAAGATAGTTTTCAACAATATATAACCTTTATTACTGACACTACCTTTAAAGACACTTCAAAAACAACCAGAGGTGACACCTTACGATACCTTTTAGTTGGTGATACCATATTCTCTAACAGGGGCATACGCAATTACACGTTAGAACTTGTTACCAATGATTCAATCCTCATTAAAGGAGATGATCAGTCTGTAACCAGCATCAAAAGGCTCACCCACAACAAGCAATGACGGATGGAATTGGTTTTGTGCAAAAAGTTTTTAGTAAAAAATGTAAAAAATGTTTCTGCAATTACAGTATAGTTAAGTAACTTCCATCTAGTTTTCATAGGGTACGGATTAAAAACGGGCTAAGGTTTCTACCTTCAGCCCTTTTTTTATGCCTGTTAATTTCAGTCTTTTTTTACAAAAGGTATTTTTACTATTGTTTTATAGAAATACTGCATATACCTTTACCTCGGTTTTTCATAGGATATTGGATTTTAAAACGAGGCAGGATTTCTATCCAGCCTTTTTTCTTTTTATATATACCCACACAGTGATAAAAATTCATTTTTCGTACGTTTACCAATTCACTAATCGTTGATCTACGTAGAATCAAGTAAATACCATAAACAAAAAATTGGGCATTTATGCAATTGTTTGCCATACAGCGCTAGTGTAGTTTTGAGGTAGAAGTTGATTGATACTAAATCAATCTGTTCCAATGTCCAGAAAAACCGTCCAGTAAGTTTTCAATCCAATTCCAAGAAAAACCAAAACTAAATCCAATATCGGTCAACTTCTTTTTCTTTTATCCTTTGAAAACACAAAAATCCAGATTCTTTTAAAGATCACTTACTAATCCACATCCTATAAAAATCCAAACCTATTAAAAGACCACAGGCACCTGTAAGAACACTCATCCTAAACTGCCTGAAAATATTGATCCCTTCAAAAGAAGGGATTTTTTATTAGTTGGTTTTTGAAAGAACTATCTCCTATTTCCGGGGCGTATATATTTTAAGTATTTCAAGAAGTTTTTTATGAGGGAGCGCTTCTATTGTTCGACCTTTTATTTGTACGGATTCAGCAGCTAACAAAGAATTGATGATCGCTTCTTCCGTTGCTTCTATTGCTGCCATAAATAAGGGCGATACGGCATCATTATGCAACAGGTTCATAGTTTGTTTTGAGTTTGTTGCATTATAGGGAATGCGTAAGGATGAATCGGTGGAAAAAGCAATTACGTAATCACCACTTCCATTATGAGCAATGCCACCTGTTTTTGCTAAACCCATAAAGGCACGTTGCGCAATTCTTTGCAGGTTGCGGCTATCCAGTGGGGCATCTGTAGCCACTACAATCATACAAGAACCATCAACTGAATGGTTCAGTTGATCACTTAGGTAATATTTATTTAATTCTTTACCAACAGGAACACCATTAACCTGTAACACACCACCAAAATTTGTTTGTACCAGCACACCAACTGTATAACCGCCCAGTGCAACCGGTATTTTTCTTGATGCTGTGCCAATTCCACCTTTAAACCCAAAGCATACAGTTCCCGCACCAGCTCCAATATTTCCTTCCTCTACAGTTTGATTGTTGGCTGTGTTAATAGCTGAAATGACATGTTGTTCAGAAACATGTCTTCCGCGAATGTCATTTAGTGCTCCATCATTTGTTTCTCCAATCAATGCATTTACAGAACGCACCTGCTCATTTCCTCTTTGTTCCAGCGTGTAACTGATCACGGCATTCATAGCTGCAGGTACACTTAAGGTGTTGGTGAGAATAACAGGCGTCTCCAGGTTGCCCAACTCCTGCACCTGGGTGGAACCGGCCAGTTTGCCAAAACCATTGCCTATAAAAACAGCCGCGGGTACTTTTTGCTGGAATAAATTTTGACTATGAGGCAGGATAGCGGTTACACCGGTGCGTACACTATCGCCCTGAACAATGGTAGTATGGCCAACCTTGACACCGCTTACATCAATTATACTATTTGTTTTCCCTGTTGGCAATACACCAACGACAATACCAAGATCCCTTGCCCGCTGCTTTTGAGCTTGAATAACAGAAGAATAAAAAGTGAACAATACAAAGAAAAATACGCAATCTGATTTTAGCATGCGTTAAGTTACAAAATTGAAAGTGATGTGTTTTTATTGAAATGATTCTATCAATAAAATAATTTCCTGGGGACAGATTATTTACTTACCAGGAGATCACCTGGCAGAATTAATGATATGTCCTTCTGCAATGGCAGTTTCTGCATATTTTTTTATTTCTATTTTCCAGCCTTCTTCAAAGCCACTAAAATCTTTTTTTAAATGATAAGAGAACAGATGTAAATGCTCTGCACTGCGCTCTGCCATTAAATAATGAAACATTGGTTTATACTTGCTCGCCAGGTCATACAACGTTCCTATCCCCTGGCGTAATGGCTGACGTAAACCACCACCACCGCCAATCACCATAAAATCTTTGCCGCTTACTTTATAATGTTCAAAAGCATGACAATGTCCTGAAAGAAAAAGCTGGCTTTTTTTGGCATGCAAAAAATGAGGAACAAACTTTTGTTGTACGGCAATAGAAGGTGATACAATCCGACTATTGGTAAATGGTGAGTGATGGCAACAGGTGATAACAAATTCAATGCAGGGATCGTCATCTAACTGCTGCAAGGCATTTTGATACCATTGCACTTGAGTAATATCTTCTTTTTTTGAAAGCGTTCCAAAATTTGAATTGAGCATGAGGATAGCTATACCATCAACTACTTTCAGATAACCTGTGCGAACATGATCCGGGAAACGGTTCTGAAATTTTTGCTGGCCCAGCACAGCCCTTCCCATAACCTCGTGGTTCCCTAAAATAGCATGAATGTTTATTTGTTTATTCCGAAGTGCTTCCAGGTACTTGTCGATTGGCTTCCACTGGCGGTTGCTGTAACCAAGGTTTACAACATCACCCAGAAGAAATAAAGTATGAGGATGTTGTTGCCAAACATTTTCGAAGAGAAGCTGAGTGGCCAACTTATTTTTATGCGATCTCAGCAACAAGGTTTCTACCAGCATGGGAGCCTGGGTATCGCTGGCAAAAGCTATGCGTTTTATATCTGAACTGTCATTCAATTAAATGTATTTATCTACATCCAGAAAAATGCATACCAAGAGAAGTTGTAAAGTAACCCGGCCCTGGTTTCGCTTTAATTTTTTCCTGAACCGCTGCCGGTTGTAGCACCTGGGGAGTTACTTGCTAAAGATGCATCAACAGGTTTTTTTATGGCGAGAGATAAACCTTCTTCAAATCCCGCAAAATCAGGTTTTAATCCAAGCGACCGTACCTGCAGACCGTCTTTATTTCTTTGAACAGTGAGGTAGTGGAATAAAGGTTTATAATCCATCGCCAGGTCGGGAAGAATATCACCAGTTTGTTTCAACGGCTGATGCAGGCCACCCCCGCCGCCAATTACCATAAAATCCTTTCCACCTATTTTATAGTGTTCAAAGCCATGACAATGGCCGGAAAGGAAGAGCTGGCTTTTTTTCGACCCTAAAAAAGAAGTGACAAACCGGTCCTGTACAGCCTTTGAGGAACCTACAATTTTACTATTGGTGAAAGGTGAGTGATGACAAGTTGTGATGATGAATTGAACAGCGCTGTCATTATCCAGTTGTTCTAATGTTTTTTTATACCAGGCTACCTGTTCTGCATCTTCAGCTTTACTTAATGTTTTAAAATTGGAATTCAGTAAGACAATAGCTACAGAGTCTTTTATTTGTACATAACCTGTTCTGACATGATTGGGGAAACGCACCTGGAACTTTTGTTCACCAACCTTTGGCTGACCCATCACTTCATGATTTCCCAAAACTGCATCTACTGTAATTCCTTTTTCTCTCAGGTTCCTAAGATATGCGTCCATTGGTTTCCATTGCCTGTTGCTATATCCAAGATTTACAACATCACCCAATAAAAAAACAGAACCCGGCCTTAGTTTCTCAATATCATTAAATACTTTTTTAGTTGCCTTGCGGTTATCATGTTGTTTTAGTAAAATGGTTTCAACCCACATAGGGGCCTGTGTATCTGAAGCAAAAACAATCAGTGTAGTATCTGTAGCGGAAGATTCAGATGCTGTTTGTGCCTTTAAAAATAATGTACTGAAACAAACCAGACAAAGAATAAAAGATTTTTTCATCATAATTGGAATAGTGGTTGATTACCATTTTAAAAACTTCCACACCAGTTGTAACTGTAGTGCAAGTGAGCCATCAGTGCTTTCAGCTGCATCAAGCCATTTTAATTCTGTGCCTATTCCAAAATTCTGAGAAAGCGGGTGAATATAAGATGCTGCCGCCATCCAACCCACACTTAATTTATTTGAACTTGTCTGCCCGGCATAATCCAGCTTCGTTGTCATAAAATAAACACCTGAGCCAGCAAACAAATTTAACCGTTTTGTTATCGCCATTGACCATTCTACCAAAAGCGGCTTAGCATTTACCAATACCCTGCCATTGTTTCCTATAGAATCCTTAAAGCTATAGGATAAAAAACGCATGTGCCCGGTTTCAATCCCAACCCGTATCAAATGATTGGGATGCCACATAAGCCTGATAGTAGATACAGGACTCCATTTGGAGACCTTTGGTTGCAAATAATCCGGAGCACCCTTAATGGGCAGGTAATAACCAATTCCTCCGCTGAAGTAAGCCACAAGCGCGTACTTAATAGTTTTTCCAGGTTTTGATAAAATCCCTTCTTCCTGCGAATATGCTCTTGTGCTTATAAAAAGCACTAGTATTAAAACAAGTTTTTTACTGCCTTGCATAATAATGATAAGCCACTAAAGTGGGCTGGTTTGATAAAATTCCATCAAAGTCACCTTCGTACATGTATTTACGAATGTTATCAGAGCCATCTACCGTCCATACAAAGGCTCTTCTACCTTGGGCCTGCACTTTAGCCACTTCTTCTTTTTGCAAACCGGAAGTCCACATTGGCGCCCAAATATTGGCGTTCATTTTTTCGGCATCCGCTATATCCAGTTCGCATAAAGATGGTATTTGCTGGAAGCCCGGTAACAGCAAAAAATTTTTTAACACATCCTCATCAGGCACGCCGATCATAATCTCCAGGTTTCTCCCAATGGTTGCTGCCTCCTGCAAAGCCTGCTGTTGAAGCTGCCTAACGATGGCTAATGACCCGGTGTATTTAATATCCAGCCAGACAAATCGCAATGGTGTCTGGTGCACAATCGTATGAAGAGCTTCCTCCAATGTAGGGATTTGTCCACCCCGTTTTAAACGCACCAGTCCTTTTAACTGTGCCAGGTTATAATTTTCAATAGGGCCAAGCATCCCATTTTTTTCAATTAACCTTTCATTAAGGGTATTATCGTGGTATAAAATGGGAACACCGTCAGACGTTAACCTCACATCGATCTCAATCCCTGATGCCCCTAGCCTTGATGCCAATCGAATCATTTCGACAGAATTTTCTGATGCAGGTAAGAGATCAGAATTACGGCCGCCACCCCTGTGTGCGATCACCTGGAAAGGAGTGTTATTATATAGTGGACGCAGATATTCAAACCGTACAGGCCTATCGGGTATATTTTGACCAATGCTGTACGTGCCTGAAATTATAATTTCATTAATGTTGCCTGTTGTGCCAGATAATAATTCTTGTGCACCATTGGCTGCGGTTATCGTTAACCGGATAATACCCGTTTCTGTATTGGACATTTTACGCCAATAACCGTTCAATAAAATATTGTTCTCATGTTGTTTTCCTTCACATATCACAAATGAAGCATCCTGTTCGAAAAACATAGAAAGATGATAAATAGTATCTGATGGGGTAATGGTATAGCTCCACCTAAAGGCCGCCATATTTCCAAATTCATTTACACCTTCAGTGATGTTATAGATTCCTTCCATTCCACTCCTTGTTACTCCGCCAAGCGGGATGGAAGCAGCCGATTCAAATAAATCCCAGGTTGTATCCGGCACTGGGGCATCAAAATCTCTTTTGCATGATGCAAGGCCAAATAACAGTGCTAAAAAAGAAAACTTCTTCATAAAATAACTCCAATGATTACCTGTGGAAAAAACAGGTTACGGTCAAATGTTTCAAATAATGTCCATGTTTGCCAATAGAAATTTGTGTACATGGCCCTGAAAGCAAGGGTGATACTTTTCTTTCCATAAAAGGGCTGCTCTAATGCTACCGTGTAGGCTGAACCACTAAAGAGGCCATATTCATATGTAACCGGCACTTCACCCGCTGTTGTATTGATGGATAGGTTCATCATTGATTCAGCTTTTAAAGTGAGCAGGATGCCTTTGTTAAACCGGTAACCAAATGACACATTCGGGTAATTTTGCCAGCCATTACCTTTTGTTTTTATACCCCCGGTATTTATAAATCCAAACCAGTATCCTATATCATTTCCAATTGCCAATGATATCCGGTCATTTAACGGTTTGGCCCAGCGTGGGCCCAAGGTCAACAGATTCTGGATGAATTGGACACTCATTCTCCCATCAAGATAAAATCCTCCGGTTATGTTCTTCAGTATATGAACATCACCGGCAGGTATACGGTATCGTAATTCTTCGGTAATATCAGATGGCATAGCTGTGGTGGTAACTCCAACAGACACCTGCCATTTTTGGTGCATGGGATGTGGGAATAGAATTCGCTTTTGGGATTCAATAGGAAGGTCCTGTGCCAATACATTTATATGACCGGCCAACAAAGCAGCCAGCAAAAAACAGCGCGTCAAAATTGGTCTACTTCTTCTCATGAACAATAGTACATTACTTAAACCTACTCTTTATTCGGTTATAAACTTTGTGCCCATAACCGTATCATTCTCTTGTGTAATAATAAAAGGCTACAAGCGAAGGATAGTTAGACACAATACCATCATATCCACCTTCCAGCATAAATTCCCTGATATCTTTTGCTTTATCAATGGTCCACACAAAAACCTTTTTCCCTGATGCCTGCATTGCCTGAACTTGTTCCTTTTGCAATCCTTCGGTCCACATAGGAGCCCATATTTTAGAATTGATAGCTTTCACCTCGGTAGTATCCAGTTCACACAACGAAGGTATTGATTGGTATAAAGGAAGCTTTTTAAAATTATTTAGGTTGGCTTCATCGTGAATACCAATTGTTATTTCTACGGTACGGCCATTTGAGGTTGCTTTTTGAATGTATTCAGTTTGTAATTTCCTGAGGAGGTGATGAGATGCAGAGTCTTTTGCATCAAGCCAAACATAATGGAGCGGCGTTTCAAAAACTATAGTTTTCAGCGCTTGCTCCAGTGTTGGAATTCTTTCCCCATTTTTTAAATGGATCTGAGCTGATAGTTCTTCAAATGTGTATTCATTCAAGCTTCCGCGAATGCCGGCCTTTTGGGTAAGCCTGTCATTGATTTTATCATCGTGGTACAAAACAGGGATACTGTCTTTGGTTAATTGTATATCTATCTCCACTCCCGTAGCTCCTAATTGAGAAGCCATACGAAGTAGTGCAACCGAGTTTTCGGACGCAGGTAACAGGTCACCCATGCGGCCGCCGCCTCTATGTCCAATAATTTCAAAATCCTGTTTAGTGTTCAAAGGCCTGAGGTATGTTAGGGTCATTGTTTTATCAGGCGTTTCTTCGTCATCGCCGTAGTTAACCTGAATAGCCATCTTTTTACCGACGGTTTCATCAGGAATGTGAATACGTACAGTTCCAGTTTCCGTATTCACTGGCTTACGCCAATAGCCCTTGAGCAAAGTGTTAGTGCCAGATCTTTTACCTGAGCAAATAAAATAGGCTGCTTCATTTTCGCACAAAATGGACATGTAATGCAGGGTGTCCTGTTCCTGAACAGTATAACTCCATTTCAAAACTGCCAAGGGACCAAAATCATCTGTTCCGATAATTGAATAAACACCCTGTAAATTGTGAAATTGCTGAACACTTAATTTTCGAGGTAAAGAATCAAACTGTGTCCAGGCAACCTCGGGCACTTCTGGTTTTAAGGTCTGATGACAGGACAGCAAAAGAACGCTACATAAAAAGTAAATAATCTTATGGATTAACATACAGAAAAAGAATTACAGGTAAGCATAAAAGTTAGCATGAATCGAATATTTAGTAAGCGGTCTTAAGTGTGGATACAATAAATGGGCCGCGAGGTAAAAAAAATAGACCCCTGTAGAAACAGGGGTCGCAACCAAAACTAACTGCTTATGAGAAAAATTTTCTGCTTTGAGATACAAAATTACCAACCACATTATTAAAGTGTTGTTAGTGCTTTGTTAGTATACCGATAATAGTCAACCATTCTGTTGATACTAATCAATAAACCCTCTTAATTCCAGGCAACCGGAGTTTGCAGACCGGGAAAAAAGTAAATGTCCATTTCCTTTTTGCAAGATATCTATGCAGCATATGTAAAAATTATACCTGTAGATTGCAGAAGTGGAATACTGTCAATCGAGATGTAGGATTTTTAGGGTACGTTACTTCCGGATAATGATCTTGTAATTGGTAATGTTTTACCTATCCTATGTTTATATAACCAATAATATAGAAGGAAAATTCTTAATTTCTGTGGCTTTGCTATGATCAATCAGGAGAATCACTTAGTGTTTTTTCTTAGGCTGTTTTTACACCAATAAGTTCTGTACATTTACAACATAAATATCCTGCATGAAACTTTTTGTAGCTGGCCTTCCATATGATTTGTATGATGATGAGTTAATGGAAATTTTTGAAAAATTCGGCACCATTGCATCTGCCAAGGTTACAATGGATAAAGAAACCGGTAAAAGCCGCGGTTTTGGCTTTGTTGATATGCCCAATGAAGAAGAAGCCAGAGAGGCCATTGAACACCTTAATGATATTTCTTTAGGCAAAAAACCATTGGTTGTAAAAGAAGCGGATGAAAGAAGCTCCGGCGGATTTGGTGGTGGCCAGGGCGGCGGAAACCGTGGTGGCTTCAGAGGTGGAGGCGGCGGTGGTTTTAACAAAGGCGGTGGTGGCGGTGGCTACAACAAAGGTGGCGGCGGCTTTAATAAAAGAGATGATGACCGCGGACGTCGCTATTAATTCTCCTTTACATTTCTCCCAATCAATTTAAACCAACGGTTAAAATCCGCACGGCATTTTTATGCTTATATAATTCATTGATTACAGACCGTTATAATAGAACCATACCTGCATTTTCAAATCCTGTCAAGGATTACTGAATGAAAACAGCTTTTGTGTTTATTTGCTCCACAAGCCAGTTTTTTTGTACAATTTGTTACATTCACCCTATGAATAAAGCCCGGGTATTTAGTTACATTTTCTTATTCTTTCTACAAACTGGTTTTTCCCAAACGAACACAAATGCCAGTGGAAGTTTATTTATAATCGGCGGTGGCAAACGTTCCCCTGAACTGATGCAAACCATGTTACAAACCGCTTCTTTGAAACAAAACGATTATATAGTGGTGCTTCCAATGGCCAGTTCGCAAACCGATACGGCTTATTATTATTTCAAAAAATCTAT
>DASTMJ010000280.1:0-2768 GCA_035714205.1 Flavisolibacter sp.
TGATTTATGGAAAGTAAATTACAGTAAAGCATATTATGATGTTGATATAAGCCTTTTGCCCACACATAATAACCATGGTATTCAACTAAAGGCGGCTTCTAAAAGGAAAGATGGCAGCATCCGGATCCAGGGAAAAAATCTAAAGCCAACCCGTTATAATAAACCCATCACTCTTACAAAATCAGAAATTATTTCGGTTAGCTATAATAAAGGAAGCCAGGCAATTACAAAAAGTACTTTCACTTTAAATTTCAATAAAGCCACCGGAAAAAAAGCATCGATAAGTACTCCTCCAAATGAAAGATACCCGGGACAGCCTGGTGCATTTAGCCTGGTGAACGGCATCTATTCCAATAAGGGTTTGAGCTCCCCGGACTGGCTGGGATGGATTGGTGATGACCTGGAAGCGACAATTGACCTGGGCAGGTTAACCAGCTTTTCATCGGTCAGAATGCATACGTTAGACCAGAACGGAAGCTGGATCTATTTACCTGAATATGTAGAAGTCTTTACCTCGAAAGATGGTAAGAACTTTAGGCAGGCCGGCAGGTCAACCCAATTTATAAAAGACACGTTGACCATGGGGTGGATTACAGTTTCTTTTCCCAAAACAACATCCCGGTATATAAAACTGGTGGCTAAGAATAAAGGAATGATTGGTGAAGGATTACCCGGCGCCGGCAATAAAGCCTGGCTGTTTGCAGATGAAATACAAGCTTACTAAAATACTGATAATCAAATCAATTTTTGATATTACTTACACCTTATACTTAAAATGAGAGTTTGCGGTTTTGTGCGGATATGCCACGGAATAAATTACGGATGTTGCGGCTTTTTTATTTTATTTCCTTACCAATAATTAACTTAGACCTGTAAACCACAACGCTTAATGACAGATATTAACCTCATCGATGCCTTCGAACGGATTCCTGTACGCATATTTTCTAATGCAAAAGACGGTTCCAAATATGCAGCTGCTGAAATTGCAAAACTTATAAGGGATAAACAAAGCCGGAATGAATACTGTGTTTTAGGTCTTGCCACAGGCTCAACCCCCAAAAGTTTATACAATGAGCTTGTGCGTATGCACACAGAAGAGGGTTTAAGCTTTAAAAATGTGATCAGCTTTAACCTGGATGAGTACTATCCTATTGAAAAAGAAGCCTGGCAAAGCTATAATAGCTATATGCACCGGTTGTTATTCGACCATATTGATATAGATAAAAAGAATATTCACATACCAAATGGCGAACTGCCTAAAGAGGAAATTAAAAAGCATTGTGCTGAGTACGAAAGACAGATTGAAGAAGCGGGTGGCATTGATCTCCAGGTTTTAGGAATTGGTAATAACGGCCATATTGGATTTAACGAGCCTGGGTCAAGTATTTATTCCAAAACAAGATTGATCAACCTGGAGAATTCAACCCGGTTGGCAAATGCCTATGAGTTTGCCAATATTTCTGAAGTACCCCGCCTTGCTATTACAATGGGTATCAATACGATATTAAAAGCGAAGCGAATTATTTTATTAGCATGGGGGCCGGCTAAAGCACCGGTAGTACAAAGATCTGTAGAAGGTAATGTAACGGAAGGCGTACCTGCCAGTTTACTACAGCAGCATGGCGATTGCACATTTGTGTTAGATGAAGTAGCTGCATCTGAACTTACCCGCTTTAAATCGCCCTGGCTTACAGGTGAAATTGAATGGAATTCAAAAATGATTAAAAAAGCTGTAGTGAACATGGCTTTAAAACTCGACAAACCCATTCTTTCCTTAACTAATAATGATTATAACGAGTTTGGTCTTGGAGATCTCATTGTAGAAGAAGGCGATGCTTACGAAATAAATTTACAGGTGTTTTACATGTTGCGGGATTCAATAACAGGCTGGCCGGCAGGAAAACCTGATTCTCATTTACCCACCCACCCCGAACGTTCAGAACCCTTTCCGAAAAAAGTAATTATCTTTTCGCCCCACCCCGATGATGATATCATCAGTATGGGTGGTACTTTCCAACGTTTACACGACCAGGGACATAAAGTGCATGTGGCCTATCAAACTTCGGGCAACATAGCCGTAACCGACGAATTTGTAACCCGGTTCCTTGACTTTGCCGTAGGATTTGAAGCAATTGCCGGCATTAATAATGATACGTCTGAAAAAATATTTGAAGAAGTACGCTCCTATTTAAGCCGAAAAAAGAATAACCAGGTTGACACAGCACAGATCAGGGCCATAAAGGGTTTGATCAGGAGATGTGAGGCAAAAGCAACCTGCCGGTATGTAGGTATTCCGGAAGAAAATATCCATTTTCAAAACCTGCCGTTTTATGAAACAGGTACCATTGAGAAAAATCCAATGGGTGAAGAAGATGTTCTGATAACAATGGAGCTCTTGCGGAAAATTAAACCGCACCAGGTTTTTTGTGCCGGTGACCTGGCTGATCCGCATGGTACCCATAAAGTTTGCCTGGAGGTTGTGCTGGAATCTCTAAAGCGTATAAAAGCATCAGGTGAACAATGGGTTAATGATTGCTGGTTATGGTTATATAAAGGAGCCTGGCAGGAATGGAATATTGATGAAATTGAGATGGCGGTACCCATGAGTCCGGACCAGGTATTGAAAAAAAGATATGGCATTTTTATACACCAGTCGCAAAAAGACATGGTGCCTTTCCAGGGAAGTGATTCCAGAGAATTCTGGCAACGGGCTGAAGAAAGAAATGCAGCGACAGCTAATTTTTATGCTCAGCTTGGTTTAACGCATT
>DASTMJ010000281.1:0-19668 GCA_035714205.1 Flavisolibacter sp.
CTTCACGGCATCCAATTAATACATGCAAGTGGATTTGAATCGTTTACGTTTAAAAAACTGGCTGAAGATATTGGCACCACTGAAGCAGGTATTTACCGGTACTTTGAAAACAAGCACCGCTTGCTTATATATATCACAGCCTGGTACTGGAGCTGGCTTGAATACCGTGTTGTTTTTAGTACAACGAATATTAAGGACCCGGAAAAGAAACTAAAAAAAGTAATCCAGTTATTGGCTAACACTGTAGAGGATGATATTAGAACCAGTTACGTAAATGAAACGATCCTCCACCAGATTATCATTGCTGAAGGCACCAAAGCTTATTTAACTAAGCATGTAACGGAGGACAATAAAGACCAGTTGTTTAAGCCCTACAAAGACCTTTGTGCAAAGATTGGTGATATTATCCTGGAGTATAATCCAAAATACAAATATCCAAAATCACTTTCAAGCACCATTATTGAAATGGCACACTTCCAGAATTACTTTATGCACAATCTTCCATCGCTTACTGATTTCGGTAAAGAAAAAGATGAGGCAAAGATTGTCTCCTTCCTGGAGAATTTAGTGTTTTGCAGTTTAAAGAAATAACCTTTGCGTGGCTGGTTGAAACTTTGGCCAATTGCCCTCGGCATACATCTACTGCTGTTCACTCAAGCTTCTCCGGATTTATAATAGCTGGCGCTATTTGCCTAATTATGCCCGGAGAAATTTTAATTGTTTCGATTCATAACACCAGGTTCGCAAAGGAGAATAAAAGGGTATGAGATAAGGGTGGTAACAAAAGAAATGAATGTGGAAACGGAAGAACTGCACAACGCTATTATGGTGTTCGGATTGCCTATAATTTTCGAATAAGATAATTAGGCGGAGCCTACTGATAATACTAACTACCTGATAACAAAGGCTTTAGTCTATAAAGTAATTGTAATTCTTCTTTGTATTGGTTCGATAATTCTCCAATGTGGGGCACAAATGCTCTCAGCGTTAGCTGGGGGCTTTTTTGTTTTGGAAGCGTTGAGGTCTGCACATAAGCGCACAAAATGAATACGCCAGTGCCGCTATAGCGGCGGAACACTTGGTTGAGTGGAGGAACCTGAACACATCCGGGAATTCATCGCAGCCAATCATGATACGGAACTCATCACATAGATCGGGGGTAACGGACTGGCCGCTGTTTACAGCTTCTCCAATGATGGTCCAGTGGTGGTGATCCGTTGCGAACCGGATGCGGCAAACAGGTCAAGGTTTACCAGAAATATTGCCGGGAACTCTTTGAAGCTTTGATGCCTGCCTGTTTCCATGTTACCCAGGAGGATTATGCAAGCCACTATACAGTAACCATCTCTTTTCCATACCTGATCGTCGGGATATGTACGGGATATCTACGGGATATCTACGGGATACGGGCTTTTACGGTTGCAGGTGCAGGTTGGCAGTTTTATTTTGATGTTGCCTTCCCCAACCTGTCTACTTTATAGCATCTGCTGTTTAGTGACAGGCATGAAATAAGACAGTCTCGGTCACAAATGCTCTCAGAGTTAGCTGGGGGCTTTTTGTTTTGGAAGGGTTGAAGTCTGCTCATTACGCGAACCAAATAAAAAAGCCAGCGCCGCAATAGCTGTGGGAGGATTTGAGTAAGCTACTTGTATGACTCTTCCGGATCATTCAATCATATCATTCCAGGCACAATAAAAAATAGCTGCAAAAAGCAGCCATTTTTTTTATAAAACGGAACCAATTTCGTTTAAGCAATACCGCTAAAATAACCTTCAGGACATTTACCTGGAATCACTAACATACAGCCTGAAATGTTCGATTACCATCTCCTGTTCTTCAATGATTGATTTTACTACATCCCCAATGGAAATAACACCTATAACCGAATTGCTTTGCAGAACAGGCAAATGCCGTATACGTTTTTCACTCATCAACTGCATACATTGTTCAATAAATTCTTCCGGGGATACGGTGATGACGTCAGGAGTCATAATCTCGCTAACCTGCGTATCCAACGACGTACGGCCTTCCAGTATTATTTTCCGTGCATAGTCCCTTTCGGAAAAAATACCTACCAGTTTTTCATTCTCCATTACCAGGAGTGCACCTACGTTTTTTTCACTCATCAGCCGGAGCGCATCAAAAATTACTGTATCAGGAGCAACTGATAAGATGGCATCACCTTTTCGCTTGAGGATGTCTTTTACTTTCATATAGCATATATTTAGAATTCAGGTAAGCGGTTTCTATAAATTTGGTTTTCATACCCGGATCAAAATCAGCTATTGGTTTGTATAATTGAAATCAACACGATCCTTGCGACTGTTCAAACTACTACACCTGTGTTAAGTTACTAAATTACCCGCATAAAAAAGATCGGGCAATATAATTTCCCAGGACGCAATTCTGATTGAGGATACCATTCCTTTGACATGGCCACGGAATCACTTTCTGCCCAAAGTAAAAATTAAATGCAGGTAATATGTTTTAAATGAACCGGTTTATCCGCTGGATTATTTTCGGTAATTTAGGAACAAGTACCCAATGAACACAGAATTTAAAAATTATTAACGAACTGATTTTTAGTTTTCGCTGTAAAGTAAAATTCACCAGTAATCCTTAAATTCAAGAATATTTATTTGGATTTCAAATTATTCATGATTGCTTCTTTCAGGCAATTGCTGTTTCAACTATGTCTAAAAACATAAAAATCAAACAAGGATTGAACATTAAAATGCCTGGTGAAGCAGAGAAGATTCTATCTGAATTGCATTTACCGGAAACCTGCGCAGTAAAACCAACCAACTTTAATAATCTAATTCCAAAACTTTTGGTTAAACAAGGTGAGGAGGTATTAGCCGGAACACCTTTGTTTTATGATAAAAACAACGAAGCAATAAAATTCTGTGCCCCAGTCAGCGGAGAGGTAGTTGAAATAGTACGCGGTGAAAAACGAAGAATACTTGAGATCAGGATTCTTACAGATAAAGAAATAAGGTATGTTGAATTTACAAAAGCCAACCCGCCTGACCTGGACAAAGAAAAAATTACGGATATTTTATTAAAAAGCGGAACCTGGCCTTTTTTACGGCAACGGCCATTTGGCATTATTGCTAATCCGTACGACAAACCCAAGGCTATTTTCATCTCCGGATTCGACAGTAATCCACTTGCACCTGATTATAGTTTTATCATGCAACATGCCGCCGAAGATTTCCAGGCCGGTTTGAATGTCTTACAAAAACTCACCTATGGAAAAGTTCATCTTACGCTACATATTGATCAAACACCTGTCAAAATATTGACTGATGCAGCAGGTGTCCAGGTCAATTGGATTTCAGGCCCTCATCCTTCAGGTAATGTTGGTGTGCAAATTCATCATATTGATCCTGTCAATAAAGGCGAAGTGGTTTGGTGCATCAACACCCAGGACGTTGAGATTATTGGACGAATATTTACACAGGGAAAGTATGATGCTTCAAAAATCATTGCAGTAACGGGCTCACAGGTAACTCATCCCCAATATTTTAAAACCATTGCCGGGAGTGCTGTTAAAAACATGCTGTTCGCAAGCGGATTAAAAGATGGCGAAAACAGGATCATCAGCGGGAATGTTTTAACTGGCAGACAAATTTCTCCCGAAGGATACCTGGATTTTTATGATTCCCAACTCACCGTAATTTCCGAAGGAAATGAACCGGAATTTATGGGTTGGCTTTCCCCGGGATTGAATAAGTTTAGCATGTCTCATTCTTTTTTTTCATGGCTTACCCCCAATAAAAAATACAACCTTAATACCAATATGCATGGGGAAGAACGCCCCTTTGTAATGACGGGCCAATATGAAAAGGTTTTCCCAATGGATATTTATCCGGTTCAGCTTTTAAAAGCGGCCCTCATTGAGGATATAGAATTAATGGAAAACCTGGGCATATATGAAGTAGTTGAAGAAGATTTTGCCCTTTGTGAATTTGTTTGCACTTCTAAAATTGAATGCCAGGAAATAATAAGAAAAGGGCTTGACCTGGTACGGAAAGAAATGGGATAGTTTCATTTTGGCAACAGCCCTAGAATTTAAGGGTAAATGAAAACTAATGTTTAAATTGAAGACGAGAGTATTCTTTGAAAAATAAAAAACAATTGCTTATTCTGTACCGTCTGATTGCTCAACCGTAACCTTTTTATTTTCAAAATGTTCCCGGTGAAGCCACTCAAAAATCTAATAGAAACATTAAGGCCTAAATTTGAAAAAGGCGGAAAGCTGGAAAAGTTTTATCCTGCTTTTAATGCTTTTGAAACCTTTCTTTTTGTTCCGGGTGATACAACACCTCCATCAGGCTCGCATGTTCGTGATGCAATTGATCTGAAGCGTACAATGATCCTTGTGGTTCTCTCTTTAATACCCTGTCTTTTATTTGGCATGTGGAATGTAGGGTACCAACATTATAAAGCATTAGGCCTTACAGAAATCCCGTTCATGGACCAGTTTGTATTTGGTTTTTTGAAGGTTCTGCCAATTGTTATTGTAACCTACGTGGTAGGGCTTGGGGTAGAATTCACTTTTGCCATTATTCGAAAACATAAGGTAAACGAAGGATTTTTAGTAACAGGTATGCTGATACCGTTGTTGATGCCGGTAGATGTTCCCCTTTGGATGGTAGCCGTATCCACCATTTTTGCTGTTATTATTGGAAAAGAAGTATTTGGGGGTACAGGAATGAATATTCTGAATCCTGCATTAACCGCAAGGGCTTTTCTTTTTTTCGCCTATCCCACTAAAATGTCAGGCAACGAAGTATGGATAAATACCGATTTAAAAAAGGGACAACACCTGGTAGATGGTTTTAGCGGTGCTACTCCCCTTGGAGATGCAGCAGCAGGAATTGCTGATAAAATACCGGGTATTTGGGAATCATTCATTGGCATTATACCGGGTTCTATTGGTGAAACATCAACACTTGCCTGCCTTATTGGCGCAGCCATTTTGCTTTATACAGGTATAGGAAGCTGGAGGATAATGCTATCTGTTTTTGTTGGAGGCCTGTTAATGGCAGCGCTGTTTAATGTATTTGCACTTAATACACTAATGCAAATTGGCCCGGTGCATCATCTGGTTTTAGGTGGATTTGCTTTTGGGGCAGTTTTTATGGCTACGGATCCTGTTACAGCCAGCCAAACCAATACCGGCAAATTTGTATATGGTTTTTTAATTGGAGTATTTGCAATCCTGTTACGAGTATTCAACCCGGCTTATCCCGAGGGCATGATGTTGTCTATTCTATTTATGAATGTGATGGCGCCTTTGATTGATCATTTTGTTGTGAGGTCTAATATTAAAAGAAGATTAAACCGCAAAAAAATTCCTGCAACATGAATACCAATGGCAGTAGTTATACATTCGGTTTTGCAACGGTTATAGTTGTGACGGTGGCTGTGTTGTTATCGTTGGCAGCAATTGGGCTGGGACCCTACCAGGAAAAAAACATCAAGGCTGAAAAAATGCAAAATATTTTATCAAGCATTGGTATTAATAGCGAACCAAAGGAGGCAGAACACTTATTCAATAAATACATCAAAAAACAATTGGTATTAAACTATAAAGGGGAACCTGTAAAGGAAACAGTTTCTGCATTTGATATAGATCTGAAAAAAGAACAGGATAAAGTAAAAACCGTTGGTGCTGACAAGCAGTTATTTCCTTTGTTTGTTTTTACAAAAGAAGCCAACACATATTATGTTATACCTGTAAGAGGCAAAGGTTTGTGGGGACCAATTTGGGGATACATTGCATTGGACGGCGACATGAATACGATTCACGGTGCCAGCTTCGGTCACAAAAGCGAAACACCGGGACTTGGGGCTGAAATAGAAACAAAAGCTTTTCAACAGCAATTTGTTGGCGAGAAGATATTTGATGCATCAGGAGATTTTATTTCTGTTAAGGTGGTAAAAGGCGGGGCAGCACCGCAGGATCTGCATGGCGTGGATGCAATTTCGGGAGGAACCATTACCAGCAATGGTGTTACTGAAATGCTGCAAAGGACACTAGGTCATTATGTCCCATTTTTTAAAACAAAACAAAAAGAAAGTTCGCAGGTAGTAACAAAATAACAGTAGTATAAACATAGGGCGGTAATCTATTAGTGGTTTACGATCTCATTTTTCAAAAAATAATTTACTATGAGTAATGGAATAACAGAAGCAACTCCGGTAAAAGTGAAAGCACCGCGAGAACCATTATTATCTCCTAAAAACAGGAAGCTGGTAAAAGACCCTTTGAATGAAAATAATCCCATAACTGTCCAGGTATTGGGTATTTGTTCAGCACTGGCTGTAACGGTGCAGATGAAACCTTCAATTGTAATGGCAGTATCGGTAGTAGTGGTTACTGCGTTCTCCAACCTGGTGATTTCTCTTTTACGAAATATGATCCCAAACCGGATAAGAATCATTGTACAATTAACGGTAGTAGCTGCATTGGTCATCCTGGTAGACCAGGTATTAAAAGCGTTTGTATATGATGTAAGCAAACAGTTGTCGGTTTTTGTTGGGTTAATTATTACCAACTGTATAGTAATGGGAAGACTTGAGGCCTTTGCCATGGGCAATAAACCATGGCCGTCGTTTTTAGATGGAATTGGCAACGGTTTGGGTTACGGATTGATATTAGTTATTGTTTCGGCTGTGAGGGAACTTTTCGGATCAGGCAAGTTGATGGGCATACAGGTAGTACCCGATGCATTATATAAAATGGGCTATTTCAATAACGGCCTTGCTATATTACCGCCAATGGCATTGATCGTTGTGGGCATCATCATCTGGATACAAAGAAGCAGGTATCCTAAATTAATTGAAACAAAATAATAAATTATGGAACACGTCAACATTTTTATAAAGGCTGTATTCATAGAGAATATGATTTTTGCCTACTTCCTGGGCATGTGTTCTTACCTTGCTATTTCAAAATCTGTAAAGAATGCTGTGGGTTTGGGCATTGCAGTCATTTTTGTATTAGGTGTTTCAGTACCTGTTTGTTACCTGCTGGAAAATTACCTGCTGAAACCTGGTGCCCTCAGTTGGCTTTCTTCTGATTTGGCTACTGTAGATCTTAGTTTCTTAAGTTTTATTATGTTCATTGCCACTATAGCGGCCATTGTGCAGTTGGTGGAGATGGTAGTTGAAAAATTTGCTCCGTCTTTATATAACGCACTGGGAATTTTCCTTCCCTTGATTGCTGTGAACTGTTCCATCCTGGGAGGTGCTTTATTTATGCAGGAAAGGGAATATGCAACCCTTGCTGAAGCCAGCGTGTTCGGATTAGGTTCGGGTTTTGGTTGGTTTCTCGCTATCGTTGCTATTGCCGCCATCAGGGAAAAGATACGTTATTCCAATGTGCCTGCACCGTTACGTGGCCTTGGTATCACGTTCATCATAACCGGACTTATGGGGATAGCATTCATGAGTTTTATGGGCATAAAATTGTAATCTTTCAATTGTCCTTATGATATTACTATTTGAAACAACAACCATTATTGCAAGCATCACCATCTTTCTTTTATTCAACCTAACTGTTGTTGCACTTCTATTATATGCAAAGTCAAAATTCACTACTTCGGGCCCGGTTAAAATATTGATCAACGGACAAAATATTCTGGAAGCGGAAGGTGGTTCTTCGTTGCTTTCTACCTTAGCTAACAAAAAAATCTTTCTTCCATCAGCATGCGGTGGAGGTGGCACCTGTGCTATGTGCAAATGCCAGGTTTTGGCAGGCGGTGGAGAAATACTGCCAACAGAGACCATTTATTTTACAAGAAAAGAACAGCAGGAGAAATGGCGTTTGGGTTGCCAGGTAAAAGTGAAGCAGGACATGGAGATCAAAATACCGGAGGAAGTGTTTGGTGTTAAAAAATGGGAATGCGAAGTGATTTCCAATGATAATGTAGCAACCTACATTAAAGAATTTGTGGTGAAATTACCTGAAGGTGAGTTCCTTGAATTTGAATCGGGGAGTTATATACAATTAGACGTACCTCCCTGTGAGATCGATTTTAAAACCCAGCTTTATAATATTGATAAACGTTTTCACGACGATTATGATAAGTTCAATATATGGGATCTGAAGATGAAAAATGAAGAACCTATATTCAGGGCTTATTCCATGGCTAATCACCCGGCAGAAGGAAACATCATCATGCTCAATATCCGCCTGGCTACACCTCCGTTTGACAGGCATGCAGGAAAATTTATGAATGTCAATCCTGGTATTTGTTCGTCTTATGTTTTTTCACGCAAACCAGGCGATAAAGTATCCATATCCGGTCCATTTGGTGAATTTCATATAAAGGATACAAATAAAGAAATGATTTACATTGGTGGTGGCGCAGGTATGGCACCCCTCCGTTCGCACCTGTTTCATTTGTTTCATACAAAAAAAGAAAGAAAGCGTAAGGTGTCATTCTGGTATGGCGGCCGTTCCTTACGTGAAGTTTTTTATACCGAACATTTCAGGAATATAGAAAAAGAGTTTCCCAATTTTCAATATCACATTGCCTTGTCTGAACCATTGCCCGAAGATAACTGGACAGGATATACAGGTTTTATTCACCAGGTACTCTATAATAACTACCTGGGTCAGCATTCTGAGCCGGAAGAAATTGAATATTATCTCTGCGGACCGCCGATGATGAATGCTGCCGTATTTAAAATGCTCGATGACTTAGGTGTTCCGGGGGACAATATTGCCTTTGATGATTTTGGAGGATAAGATCTTTACCTTCAGCAAACACTTACCCGTAAATAAAAAATGAAAATTTCATTTTTGATCATTCTAACTTTTTGTCTTTACACTACATGTAATCAAAAACAGGATGATACCATCAAAATAAGCGGCGAAGCCCAGGGAACTACCTATCACATTACCTATTTGTCTGGAGAAAAAATGAATGTCAAATCACAGGTTGATTCGATTTTAAAGGCTATTGATCTGTCGCTCTCCACTTATAACCCCAATTCCATCATTTCAAAATTCAATACGAATGATACATCAATAAATGCTGATGCATTTTTTACATCGGTATTTAATAAGGCACAGGAAATTTCAGAAAAAACAGCTGGTGATTTTGATGTTACTGTGGCCCCTTTGATTAATGCATGGGGATTTGGTTTTACAAAAAAAGATCAAGTAGATTCCATGTTGGTTGACAGCCTGCTTCGTTTTGTGGGATATACAAAAGTGAAGCTTAAAAACGGAAAACTTATCAAATCTGAGCCGGGAATGATGTTGGATTTTAATGCGATTGCACAGGGATATACAGTTGATATTCTTGCCTCATTTCTTGAAACCAAAAACATCACAAACTACCTGGTGGAATTAGGAGGTGAAATAAAAGCAAGTGGAAAGAAAGTAAATGGTGAGTCATGGAAAATAGGTATTGATCAACCTCGTGAGAGTGTATCCGAAGACAGGCCGTTGAAAGCAACAATCAGCTTGCATGACCAGGCATTGGCTACCTCCGGAAATTACAGGCGATTTTACGTGGAGAATGGCCGCAAATATTCTCACATCATTGATCCGCACACCGGTTATCCTTCCAAACATAGTTTGTTAAGTGCAACCGTTATAGCAAAAGATTGCATGACGGCCGATGCCTATGCAACAGCTTTTATGGTTATGGGAATGGAAAAGGCAAATGAATTTTTATCGAAAAATAAAGAACCTGGCCTGGAGGTTTTTTTTATTTATGATGATAAGGGAACATGGCGTACATACACTTCAGAAAAACTGAAACAATGGGTTGAGGAATTGCCTTAGGCTTTACATTTCTCATCTGCCTTTGCTCCACAAATACCACAGCCCCCACCCTCCTGCTGGAAAAAAGGATTATTACTGCTGCAGGTACCTGCAAATTTCCCATCTTTTTTTAGAAGGATCTTGATGGCAATTCCGGCAAAAGCAAGCGCTACGAGTATTATGGCAAGTAACACGGTCATATTCAAAATTACGAATTGTGTTTAACCAAGGACTTGATCCGGTTTTCACGATCAACCAAATAGATAATGTTGGGCCATAAAAAAAAGTGCGCCTGCAATATATCCTGCCAATGCAAGTATGGATATTTTTTTTAGGTACCATACAAAATCCACTTTTTCCATACCCATTGCGGCCACCCCCGCCGCTGATCCAATGATCAGGCAACTCCCACCTGTACCGGCAGAATAAGCTATAAATTCCCAGAAATAATGATCCGGAGCAAAAGTTTGCATATCGTACATTCCCATTGCCGCGGCCACAAGTGGCACATTATCTACAATGGAAGAAAGCAGCCCTATAGAAATTACAATAATATCCAGGTTCCCAATTGTTTTATCCATGTAAGCCGCCAGGTTTGAAAGAATATGTGTGGATTCCAATGCAGAAATAGCGACAAGAATTCCCAGGAAAAATAATACACTCGGCACATCGGCTTTTTGCAGGGCAGTAACAACCGAATAAGCACCCCGGTCCTCTTCATTTTTATCTCTATGCATAATTTCTGTAGCTATCCACAACAGTGCAACTCCAAATAAAATACCCATAAAAGGCGGAAGATGAGTCAGCGTTTTAAACACAGGAACAAATATCAGAGCACCAATTCCCAGCCCAAAAAATAGTTTCTGTTCAAACCTGCTTGTCCTGTTTATCCTGTTTTCAATCGTATCCTGCGGCAAAAGATGTATGGTTCCTTTGATCTTTACTGAAAGCATCAGCAACGGAACCATCAAACAAATTAAGCTGGGTAAGATCAGTTCCTTCATAATATTCCAGGTAGTAATTTGTCCACCGATCCATAACATAGTCGTAGTAACATCTCCAATCGGCGTCCATGCACCCCCGGCATTTGCTGCAATAACCACCATGCCTACAAAATACAACCTGGTATGTTGTTCCTTTATTAGTTTTCTTAGCAGGGAGATCATTACAATGGTTGTAGTAAGATTGTCTAATACTGCAGAAAGAAAAAAACTTAGAAAGCTAATGATCCAAAGCAACACCCTTTTATCTTTTGTACGGATCTTATCTGTAATAACATTAAATCCATCATGAGCATCAATAATCTCGACTATGGTCATGGCCCCTAATAAAAAGAACAGGATACCCGATATCTGGCCTAAATGTTCATAAAGCTGTTCTGTTACCAAATGTTCATCGGTACTTGACACTATATATACAACCCAACACAAAACCCCTGTAAGGAGGGCTGTTGCTGTTTTATTTATTTTAAGGGGATGTTCCAATGCAATGGCAGCATATCCTAAAATAAAGATGACGATGAGCATTACCTGCATGGCAAAAAAGTTAATGCAGTTTACAGTTTGATTATGATAAAAGGAAAGGAATTGGTTATTTAATTTAATCAATAAATTAGAATTGATAACAAATTCATTTACGGCAATGCATACCCAAGAATATCATTATATTGGTGAATTGAAAAATCAACCTGTATTTCGCAGGTCCTTATCCAGGCCTGGACTGAAACATAAAATAGCTTGAATTTGCCAGGCAATATTTTTTAAGAAGTATATATTTTACCCAATAAAAATCCTTGCATCTACTGCTACAAGTGACGACAAATTTCCCATCAATGGATTAATATCAATCTCCTGGATTTCCGGTGCCGCATCAAGCAGAGCGCAAACCTTACTGATAGTTTCCACAACCAGGTTTTCATTTACACCTTGTTTGCCTCTCACACCTTTAATAAGCGGGTAGCTTTTAAGATGCCGGATCATACTAAGAGCCTCTTCCCTTCCAACAGGAGAGAGTGCAGTTGAAACGTCTTTAAAAACTTCAACAAAAATTCCACCTAATCCACAAAGCACCTGGTGACCAAACTTCTTTTCCGCTTTGGCACCAATGTAAAGTTCTATACCGCTTACCTGTTGCTGTATACTAACACCATCGGCACCATCCAATGACATCAACTTATCAAAAATAATGGACAGGTTTTCGAGGTTCTGCACCCCAACTTCCACTCCACCTATATCCGATTTGTGTACAGGTCCGGATACTTTCATTACCACAGGAAAACCCAATTCAGTTGCTTTCCCGATAGCTTCTTTTTTAGTGGTAATAACTGCCTGACTCACTATATCAATTCCTGCCGCGTCGAGTAATTCAAACACCTTTGAAAAAGGTAAAAATCCTTTGTTGCTTTGTTCAACAATATCCCGAATTCTTTTTTTATCTACCGTCTGCAACACCGGATCTACATAGGGTGAATGCATTTTATTGACACGGGTAAGAGTATAACCAAAACTTACTTCGTCTGTAAAATTTACATGACCCATTGATTGAAAATGACTCACCTCTTCTGCTGCCTGGATGGCTGATGGCAGGATAGGAAATATTGGTTTAGTGCATTCGTTCATTTTTTCATGAAGAACGTTGTACACGTCATCCACTCTCCACATGCCTGTTGTGCCAAATACAACTACTGATCCATCTATCCCAGGAAAATCATTTTCAACAGCGTCAAGAATTTCTCCCAGCTGTTTTGCATTTCCTGTTGCCAGGAAATCGATTGGGTTGGCTACCGATGATCCAGCATGTAGTTTGGAAAGTAATAGTTCTGCTGCGGGTCCTTCCAGCCGTGGAACTTTCATTCCACCTTTAACCAAAATATCGGTGAGCATAACTCCCGGGCCCCCGGCATGAGTAATAACAGCTATTCGATCGCCTTTTAATGGTTTGATGGAAAAGATGGCAGCTACATACACCAATTCTATTCGACTATAACATCGAATGACACCTGCTTTTCTGAACAATGCATTCACGGCTGAATTGGAACCAGCCAGTGCCCCTGTATGCGATGACACAGCCCTTGATCCTTCATCGGTACTACCCGCTTTTATAGCAGCAATACGACATCCTTTATGTATCAGCGATCTTGCATGCTTCAAAAACCGTGGTGGATCTGCAATTTGCTCCATATATAAAAGCTTAACCTTTGAACTATTGTCTTCATCAAAAGTTTCATCCCAGTATTGCATTACATCTTCAACACCTACCTGGGCACAATTACCAACCGAAAATATATCCCGGAATTTCAAACCCCGCGGTATGGCCATCTCAAGTAGATAAACCATGGTAGCTCCCGATGCAGATACGCAATCACATCCCTGTTGATGGTATTCAGGAATGGGCCCGGCAAATACACCCTTAAACTTTTCTGTAACCAGTCCAATACAATTAGGCCCAAGTAGGGTACCGCCAACAGTATTTACAATTTGTACACATCTTTCTTCAAGAGCTCTGCCTTCTTCACCGGCCTCACTGAATCCCGCTGAAAACAATATAAACGCTTTACAGTTTTTTTGAAATGCCAAAATTTGTAAGGCAGGTTCTACAAGTTTAGCAGCAACAGCAATGATAGCCAGATCGATCTCCGGCAACGATTCACAATTGGGGTAACAGGCAATGCCCTGAACTTGCTGTTCCTTTGGATTTACCCCAAAAAGAGAACCGGAATAATGATGTGTAAGGATATTATGAATTACTTTCCCACCAGGCTTTGATATATCGTTGGAAGCACCTACAACTACAATACTACCCGGATTCAGCAGAAGTTCATTAAGCATAGCTTCAATAAATAGGTGAATGTTGACAGGAACCCAAAATAAAATTTAACCGCTACATAAAAGTTGATAAGTATCAGCTTTCCAGGTTGCTGTATTGATAATTTAAACAACTTAACCCGGAATGAAACTTACACACTTTCTTATCATTCAACTTGTGCGTACAGACAACCCTGGCATTTTCCAAAAAAATATCAGGCTCCTCTCCTGATGAGTATATAATATTTGTTTTGGCCTAAAGATCAAAAACCGGTAAGTAAATAAATGGGATAAACGGGTAATATAATTGATAGCAGATTTTTGAACACCTGGGAACTGGGAAGCCACCATTTATTCCGATACAGACGATGCTGACGTAAATCCAAACAACATAAATAAAGTAACGAAATCAACATTATGCAATGATATGCTCACTATAAAACCTGCTGCTGGCGGTGGGTCAGTCATTCACTTCATAAAGAGGTGATCAATACGTATTACTAGTTCGATTATGTAGTCTTTGCTTCTTTCACTTTTTGAATGTCACGCTGACTGCAGGATTAAAGAATTGATACGTCTCCAGATCGCCAACCTTGATATAACGCCGGCTGCTTTTTTTCTCTTTTGTTCCTTCCTCTGCAAAATATGTTTGTATTAAATATCCGCCTGGCCTGGAAGGTAGTTTCAGACTATATGCAAATTCCATCCTGTCAGATGCCGGTAATTCAATTGCAACGCTATCCCCCGATACCTGTTGGCCTTTCGAATTGATAAGGTAAATTTCCAAAGAACCCTTCACGGCTAAATGAGTATCGTTTACACCTGTTAATGTAAAATAAAGGTCGCTACCTGCCTTATGTGCAGGTGTTCCTTTCACATACTGTTCATCAGTAAGATTTATAAAAACATTTTTTGGTGCAAAGGCATCTTTAAACCAATGCAACGTCTGCGCCGGTTGCAGATCTTTTATATTACCGGTAAACCAGTCGCCGGTATAACCATAATTATTAGTGAGGTAACAAAACGCCAATACACCAGCAATGCTTCGATTGCTGCGTAACCATTCCGTTTCCAGTTGTAACCAATATGCCTGGAAAAATCTTCGATCTTCAACAGTTGCATTTTTGCCCAGGTAATTGTTGTAAACATCGACTGTTAATTTACTTGGTACGCCATTTCGCCACAGCCATACCCACCCATATTCATTTACCAGTTGTGCTGCCGACGACCCCTCTGCGTCTCTGATGATCTGGGGCTTAAAATTCAAATTTCCTAAAGGATAAAGTTCTATACGGTTTCCTGTAAGGAAGACTCCCTGGTAAGGATGCGGTTCGTCCATTTCATCATTTTGCATTGAGGTTGCTGTCATATAACCGGCATCCCATATTCGGGTTGGATCTAATTGCTTCAATTCAGGGATGAGGATATTACCAATAAAATCATCCCAGTTTTCATTGATGCCATCCCAAATTGCTATGCTGGGATGAGATCCATCTGACCACACCCAGTCTGTGTACTCTTTTCTTACCTGTTCATTCCAGCCGTGATTTTGCCAGTAAAACCATTCGTTTTGAAATAAAAGACCATATTCATCAGCAAGGTCATACCAAAAATCCGGTACTATTCCCACACAAATGCGCATGGCATTCCAGTCCAGTTCTTTTGGAATATCAATCAACATTTTTTTAACCCAGGCTTTGTCCCAGGCAAGGTTGTAACAATCAGGATCTTCAAAAAAACGCTGCAAAGTGATGTTAGATCCACGCAAATAATATTTATTGTTGTTGAGATAAAAGAATTTCCCTCTTCGCTCAAAATCACGCATACCAAAATGTTTTTCCACTGCGTCTGAAACTTCGTTTTTATAGGTTACAGTTACTTCTGTTGTATACAGGAAGGGATCTTCAGGTGACCACGGATGAGGATCCCCGATTGGAATCTCTACTTCCAGCTCAGTATTTCGGTCCCTGGTTGTAACATAATGTTGTTGAAGGTCAGCTACCAGGTTTTTTGATTTTTTTTCATAGACTTTTATATGCAGCAACGTGGAGTCAGCCATGCCCTCACCATAAAATACCTGCGATGGATTTAGATTCCAAAGCCTGATTTTAGCAGTGAGCCTATTGTGTTTCAGCGCTGGCAAAAGCAATATTTTATTCACCCGGATTTTATGGGTGAACGTAAGAAAAACATCATCCCATATACCGGGCATATAATGTTCCTTTTCTTTATCTGTGCTACCGGCGGCAGAGCTGGGCAACCAATACCTGTCCCCTACTTTAATAACGATCTCATTTTCCTGGCCAAATTTTAGGGCCCTGGTGATGGCTACCTCAATGGGTGTATAACATTCAATGAACGATCCGAGATCAATGCCATTGACAAAAACCTGGGTAACATACTGGCTTTTTTTTATGGTTAGTACTCCTTCTTTATTTCTTAACTCTTTCGGTACAAATAATTTTTTCCGATACCAGCTGTAACGTGGGGTATAATCAATATTATACACGCTATGTTCCATCTTAGCATCAACTTTTTCCGGTCTTTTAAAAAACTTATCATACTCCTCAATTTTGGGAACAGCAAGATGTACCAATCCAGGAACAGGTATTTTACGTTTGAATGCCGCTGGGACCCATGCTGTTGTCGTCTGTTCAAAATCCCAGGTGCCATTTAAGTCAAAAAAGGTTCGCGGAGGTGTTGCTATAGCATCCGGGATGAAAAAGACCAGTAAAAAAAAAGAGAATATACTTTTCATAAAATAAATAGTGAATTTAGTATATAAACATCTTGCCTGGTAACGTCTCTTTCAAAGTCTTTACACTGTTTTTAAATGATTAAGTAACCACATATATGAAACAATTTATTGCCCATATAACCCTGTTGGTAAATGACTACGACGAAGCCATTGAATTCTATACAAAAAAGTTAGAGTTTAACCTAATTGAAGACACACAATTAAATGAGATGAAAAGATGGGTGTTAATTGCACCCAAAGGTTCAACAGAATGTTGCCTCTTGCTGGCGAAAGCTGCAACTGAGGAACAAAAAAACCGGGTTGGAAACCAGGCTGGTGGAAGAGTATTTTTATTTCTGTATACGCAAAACTTTGAAGCCGATTATCAAAACCTGCTCAAGCACCAGGTTAAAATAATCAGGGAACCTAAAGAAGAAAACTATGGAACCGTTGCTGTTTTTGAAGATCTGTATGGCAATCGCTGGGATCTAATACAACCTGCTTTTCCAGAAATCAAATGAATCAGTATTTTCTTAGCGGTGTCCGGGCTTTTGTCCAAGGTGCTTCATAGTACGTATATGTGAAGCTACCGCCATACCAACCGTTGGAAATGAATGATAAGGCAACTGAAACTCCTGGCAATGTTGTTTTACAATTTTACTCAAAGCCGGATAATGAATATGGCTAACCCGTGGAAACAAGTGATGCTCTACCTGGAAATTAAGACCTCCAACAAACCAGGATATGATCTTATTGCGTGGTGCAAAATTGGCTGTTGTTTTAATCTGGTGTACAGCCCACTCTGTTTCAATAAATTTATCATCTATACCTACCGAATCAAACTCCGGGCCTTCAACGGCATGCGCCAGTTGAAAAATATAGGATATAACAATACCTACTACAAGTCCCATGGTAACATAGCCTATTAACCAGGCCAGGGGACCTACAATAAGAATGGGTAGCAGTATATAAAAAACAACGTAAAGAATCTTACTTAACCAAAATGTAACATGCTCCCTCGTACTCATGGGCTGTACCGGGGTATTATGAATTTTCCTTGTAAAGTATTTTTCAAAGTCACGCAACCCTACCCACATGAATAAAGTAAGCGAGTAGGCAAATGTCAGGTAGATATGCTGGTAGCGGTGTATAGGTTTCCATTCCTGGGTAGGACTTTGCCTGAGTAGTTTGCTTTGAGCGATATCATCATCAATACCTTGAATATTTGTATAGGTATGATGCAATACGTTATGTTTCTGCTTCCAGAAAAAAGCATTTCCACCTATTGCATTCAAACTAAGACCCAGCAGATTGTTTATCCATTTTTTACTGGAATAGCTCCCGTGACAGGCATCATGCATAACATTGAATCCAATACTGGCAAGTGCCAGTCCTAATAATGCGCATAAAGCTAAACTAACGGCTACAGGCATCTGAAAAGTCAGGAGCGAAATATAAATCAGCAGTGCACCAGGGATAAGAATAATTGCTTTGGAATACAGCCTCCAATCACCGGACTTTTTTAATTGATTGGACTGGAAATAAACTTCTACTGATTTTTTTAAGGATTGAAAGAAGATGCTATTCGAATTATTAAAGGTCACTTTTGCCATAGAATGAAGGGAGGTATAAACTACTTTTTTTATAGTGAGTGTGTAAGATACTTAAATTGAATCAGTTTTATTGTTAATAGACTCATTATTAAGTAACTAATAGAATTTGCAAAAAGATACAATTGAAAAACCAGATTCAAAAAAATCAATATTACTTTTTGAGTCAGATCGGCATACTTTATAACAACACAACAAGGTCAAAATAAAAAATGGCAAGCATTTCTTTGAAGAATAACTCACCATCACCTTTACAACAGGCGCCGGTACACCAATATTAACAATGCACTTATTTGCTAATCTTTTTTACATTAACGGCATTCAAACCTTTTGGCCCCTGTTCAACTTCAAAACTAACCTTGTCGGTTTCTACAATTCTTTCAGTCAATTGATTGATATGAATAAACACACGTTCACCCGACTGTGAATCGTTAATGAAACCAAACCCTTTGCTTTCATTAAAAAAACTTACAACACCTGTTCTTGTTTCATCTTCATCACTTTCCTGCAAAGGCGCAACACCGATCTGCATATCCTCTTGTTTGAAAACTTTCATTTTTCTTGGATCAGGTGGAGTTGATGAAATATTACCATTCTCATCAATATAGGCCATCATATCATCAAGACTTTTTTTAGTGGCATTAGCTTTACGATCCTCCATTTTCTCTCTCTTCTCCTGCCGTTGTTTCAGTCTCTTTTTTTCTTTTTCTTTTTTTCCGAACGTTTCTTTCGATTTTGCCATATTTTTTTATGTTTAATTAAACAATCGGGCTGATCAGTTTCAGCTCGTATAAATTATAATTCTAGACAAAGAATACTCTTAACTGTGCTTTTAAATATAAAGCCCCCGGTACGGAGGCTTTATAAAGGTACAATATATTACCACCTGCTTTTTTTATAACCTCCGCCGCTGTTATTGTCACGGAAAGGGCTATTGCTACGAGCAGGCCTGTCTTCTTTAGGTTTGGCTTCCATTACTTTGATTGTTCTGCCATCTACGCTACCACCATCCAATTCTGTAATAGCTTTTTGGGCTGCTTCATCATCTGACATCTCAACAAATCCAAATCCACGGCTTTTACCGGAAAATTTGTCGTTGATGATTTTTGCAGATGTTACTTCTCCATAGGGAGCAAAAAATTCTCTTAAGTCTTCATCCTGGATGTTGAAGCTTAAGTTTGAAACATAAATGTTCATTACTTAATGAATTAAAAATTAAAAATGATCTGAGAAAAGCAGAGTAAGCTGTAACTAAGATGCAGAGCAGAATAATTAACGATTACTAATTGCGAGGCTCAAATTAACTGCGTGAAGGTAGTATTTTCTTGCGATATTTATTGCTAACTGCTTCTTAAAGTTAAATTTAGATTGGAAAGAATAAGAAAATTTGCAACTTCATTCAATTCCAATCTGGTTTTGGTTTTAATTTGATAGTACATAGTGATAACGTTTGCCATACACTGCTTTGAGTTAATTTTTTGCTTGATTTAAATTTAGAAAATGATTCTAATTTAAATCTAATACTGTTTTAATTGTTCGCTATTCACAAGGTACTACCTTACTTTCTGAGGACTTGCTATGAAAGAGAAAAGACTATTTATTGTATCAAACCGATTACCCGTAAATATATCGGGCGAAGGCGACAGTATGAAAGTAAACTTGTCATCGGGTGGTTTGATCACTGCTATTGACAGTTATTTGAAAATGGGGAAAAGTGAGTTTACGGAG
>DASTMJ010000282.1:0-18105 GCA_035714205.1 Flavisolibacter sp.
CCAGGCCTTATTGCATTCACTCTGGTTGGGCGTAGTTGCTGCATTACTGGGCGGAATCGTAATTGCTTCTACCACCCGTAGTCACCCCGCGGTGCGTTATTATTTGCTTATTAGTATCTGCGGTCTTTTTGTTCTGGCAAGCCTGGGCTTCTTTTGCCTGAATTACCAGGATCAACCTGCTTTGGAAAAATCAATAGAGGCTGTACCAGTTTATCCAACAGGTTTGTTACCCATGCCAGGTTCTTTATCCCGGGTAACATCAATAAACATCTGGCAAACACTAATTCAGTTTACAGATACTTATTCAAATGTTATTGTGGTATGCTGGCTGTTCATAGTAATCTGGAAAAGTATAAAACTTGTATCTGGTCTCAGCAGGCTACAGAAATGCAGAATGGAGGGCATTATAGAGCCTTCCTCTGAATGGAGAAACCGTTTGCAGTCACTTGGTGCGCAATTAAACATACGTAAGATGGTACAGGTGCTGGAATCTTCACTTGTAAAGGTGCCTTGCACTATTGGTTATTTTAAACCTGTAATTCTTGTACCGCTGGGCATGTTTACCATGTTGTCGCCTTCGCAGGTTGAAAGTATCCTGCTTCACGAGCTTGCCCATATCAAACGAAAAGACTTTGCTATCAACATTATGCTGGAATGTGTAGAAGCAATTTTCTTTTTTAACCCTGGTATTCGCTGGTTACTCTCAATCATAAGGCAAGAAAGAGAAGTGTGTTGCGATGCAATGGTTACAGCCTGTAACGACAAATCAAAACAATATATGGAGGCATTGGTTTCATTCCAGGAAAAGTTTGGCCGGGAGCCCTATATGATGCCGTTAACGGGACGGAATTCCTTGTTGTTTTATCGAATAAAAAGAATAATCAGTAAAAAGAATAAAAACCTCACGTTTATGGAAAAATTATTTTTATCTCTCAGCATTATGGCTGTTGTTTCCTTATCGTTTCTACCAGCCGGTTCAGGTGTGCATACTGAAAGCAAACCCGCGAAGACTGATATCATTACTTCGGGTGTTAAACCGAAGATATCAGTCGGTCCCAAACCTGAAACTGCTTTAGTTTCTACAAATCTTAAGAAACGACTAAAAACATCGACTGGATCTGTTGTAACAACCGCCGTCGCTTTGGAACCGCTACAGGATTCTATAGTCGGGGTGCATAAATATACTATTGCCAGCCCTTCAAAACGGACCGATTATACTGAAATAAAAGTTGCTTCGGGCAGAGTTTATAAAATAGCAAAAGAGAAAGGGACCATAGTAAGCTTCAGTGTTAATGGGGTTGAAATGGACGTAAAAGAAGCAGAAAAATATATGGATATGATCAATACGGCTGAAACCAGGTCGGCCGAAGCTGAACATGGCCGCCACAAAATGGAGCAGGAAAGGATCCGTTCAGAACATAGAAGAAGAGAAGCAGAAACTAAAGCTGCAGCTATTGAGCATGACCGTCATAAGATACAACAGGAGAGCATCAGATCGGATCAAAGTAGAAAACAAATGGAAACAAAATCTGCTGCTGTTGAAATCAATCGGGTAAAAAGAAACCAGGAAAGACTGGAAGCAGAGCAAAGCAGAGAAGTAGCAGAACGTAAGCGTAGGATAGACAGGGCTCACAGGAAGGAACTTCATTTAAAATATGATTCTATTGCCTCTATAAAAAAGCAGGATGTGCGGGATATTATCCAATATATTGTAAAGTCCGGTATAGCAAAGAACGCAGCATCCATAGAATGGTTTGCACTCACCAGCACAGCATTTATAGTTAATGGAAAAACGCAGGAAGCTGCCATACATCAACAACTGGCAAAAACCTATGGTATTGTACCTGAGCTTGGTTTGTATTTTGGTGACGTGCCTGGCCCTGCAAAAGGTTATTTTTTTGGAAAGAGAGACCCAGGAATCATTCAATAACAATTCTTCTGTTAAGTCTTCTGTTTCTCCCGGTTGGCTCCGTGTGAAACACTCCATTTATTATCTCAGGGACAATTAAATCACATTAACTATATGATGAAGAAAAAGTTATTTGTCTTTTTTATGGCACTACTGCCTTTGGTTGCCCTTGCGCAAAAAAATTATGCTCACTTGCTGGAAAAATATATGAAATCACAGGAAGCAGTACATGAATTTTCTGGTGCTGTATTAATAGCAAAAAAGGGTAAGATTATTTATAAGCAGGCTTTTGGGCAGGCTAACCGTGAATGGAAGATCTCTAACACGGTTGATACCAGATTTCCCATTGCTTCATTAACAAAACAATTTACAGCAGCTGCCATCCTGCAACTGGCAGAGCAGGGAAAACTTCAAACGGAAGATAAGATTAGTAAGTATTTTCCCGGCTTTCCAAAAGGAGATAGTATCACTATCCACATGCTTTTAAATCACACTTCAGGAATACAGAATATTTTACAGGACCCCTTTTTTACAGAAATAAATGTAAATACCAGGATCGAAGCGTTAAATGATACCACTCTTATAAATATCTTTAGAAATAAGCCATTTGATTTTTCACCGGGCACCTGGTGGAGATATAGTAACTCCGGGTATTTTCTTTTGGGCTACATTATTGAAAAACTGTCTGGCTTAACTTACCGCAACTATGTTTATAAAAATATTCTGCAAAAAGCGGGGATGAAGAACAGCGATCTTTTCCGTTATGATTCCATTATTCTCAACCGTGCATACGGTTACAACCGTACCCCCAAAGGCTGGACAAACAGCAGGATCATAAACATAAACCTTTCATTTAGTGCCGGAGGTTTGTATTCAACAGTTGAAGATTTGTTTGCATGGAGCGAGGCTTTAAATGCCTGTAAAATAATTAATGCGGCATCTCTTGCCAAAATGAATCGACCGAATCGCGAAGACAGGGGGGCAGGTTATGGTGTTTTTATTGACAAATTTCACAATCGTAATGCTATATTTCATAGCGGTGCGCTTCTGGGTTTTAGCTCATTTCTCATACGCTACCCGGTTGAAGAAATATGCATTATTATCTTAGCCAACAGGGAGACCAATCTTGACTTTCTGCATAAAGGTCTTGCCGGTATATTGTTTGATAAGGAAGTGTTGCCTGCGTATAAACGAAGTGCTGTTAAGATAGACACTACTTTATTAAAAAAATATGTAGGTGAGTTTCAAGGACCTGAATTGCCCTTTCCCCTTAATCTTGTAGAAAAAAATAATAGATTATATCTCCGTCTGCACCGGGATATTGAGTTGTTGCCAGAATCTCCTACAAAGTTTTTCGTTAATGAGCCTGAGGTGGAGTTACAGGTAGAATTTAACCTAAACTCCGAAAAAGAAGTGAGCAAGGCGTATTTAATTGAGGGGGGTGTAAAAATGGAAGCTAAAAGAAAATTGTTGTGACAATATCGAATGAGGTTCAGGAGTTTTCAGGTCTTACTTTATATGTCTTCATTGCGTTTTCAACCTGGCTGATTTCTGTAGTTTCCGGGAATAAAAAATAACTGGGTGCTTTTATCGGTTCTACCTTATTAACCCTTACTTCAATAAGGGATTGAACAGGAAACCTGTCCGAATACAGGTCTGTCAGCTGTTTTAATTTGGGGGCAAAGCCGGTATCCGTTTTTTCTATAATAAGGGCCGTTCCTTTCAGTTTAAATCCTTTTTGAATAAAAATATCAACCAGGCTCACGCAAACATTTGGATTCAGCCGAATGTTGTTAACGCTGTTGGGAGAAGCAATATGAGCGATCAATAAAGTTTCATCATCGAGCCATGTAAACATTTCCTTTGGAGAAACATTAGGTTCGTTGTATTGATTTGATGTGGCAAGCCAGCAAAGTACTGATCTGTCGATGTAGTCTTTCACAATATCATCAAGGATCATCGGATATATAATTTTTGAAATCAAAAAGTAACCAGTTAGCCGGTTCACTCGATGGCAGCACCCGCTTCCTTCCAGGCTCTCCATCCTCCATCCATCGATGCAACATTTTTGTATCCCATTTTTTGAAGATTGTATGCAGAAAGAGCAGAACGGAATCCGCCACCACAATAAAGGATCAGTTCTGTATTCTTATCCGGAAATTCTTTTTCTATATCACGTTCTATTATACCGCGGCCCAAGTGAACGGCATCTTTGGCATGTCCTGCCTGCCATTCGTTATCTTCCCTTACATCAATTAATTTGGCACCGTTTTGCAAACGTTCCTGCGTTTGTTCAACATTTACTTCTTTGATGTGAGGTTTTACTTCTTCTACCAGTTTTAAAAATTCTGTTGAGTGTTGCATAAGTTGGGTTTACTACCACACTAAATTACAGATTCCGCGGTATTAATCGTTCATCAATAGACTTAACTAATCATTTCACTTAATGGTGCCTTCTGTCATAAAAGGACACAGAAAACAATAGTATGTTGTTAACTTAAATGTACTTTAGCGCTACTTAACTCCATGGGGTAATTCTTAAAACTATTGTTATGCGAATTATCCTTATTTTATGCTTGTTGATTAATATTTCAGCAGCAGCACAAATCAACCGGTCTGCTCACCAACTGGCTGCAGAAAACATACGTAAGTATATTAACGAAAAGCTTTTTGCAGGTAAGTTGTACAAGGAAGGATCTTTTGGAGAGATTCACACACATCCTGTCATCAGATCAGATATTAAATGGACCATCGATCATGGTTTTGACATCGTAGAAAGGGTTAAAACGGCAGATAAGGATGATAGCATGCAATTTCAATCGTATTGGTTTGTTTTTTATCTTGATAAAAAGCTGAATGTGATAGGGGCTGAGAGTTACAAACAAATTACCATTGCAAATAATTAAGAACGTTGCCTTCTGAAAATAATGGCCGAACTTTTTTGCATATCACCGGAGAAACGGATCTCATGACGTTTATCTCCATCCTGCACAATAAGTAAACCTGTATTAGGTGCTATGGATCCAAGGTTTTCTGCATACATGATCAATTGAAGTGAATCGCCCATTTCAGGTGTTACCTGTATAATAGCACGAATGGCATTCGTGGTTAATCCTTTTCTTGCAATGATCACTTTGCCGTTGAGCACCACACTAACGGTATCACCGTCAATACTACCGTTATCATATAAGCTAAGTACAAGGCTATCTGAAGTGAAAGGCACACTGCTGATCACTTCGGTCTTTCGTTGATACACGGCTGCAGCTGCCACTGGAGGAACAAGAGCCGGTAGAGATTTTGTTGCTGGTTTTGACCCGGGGTTTGAAGCTGGTGCTGGTACAATAGTTTTAGGTGTTGAAGTTGATGTTGTACGTGTTATTTCCCCTGGAACTTCTGTTGGTGCGGACGCAATTGATCTGGCTCTAGGTTCTGTAGGTGAGGCCTGGTCAATGATTTCGTAAGCAGATGGTGGAACGATCTTTCTTGATTTATTTACAACTGCCAGGACTGGTTCCGCTTTTTTCAGTGTACGTACGGCAACTTTTAAATGGGTTTCTTTTGCAACCGCAGGCGAAGCATAATCGATGATTTCATAAGCCGATGCCGGGACAACCCTTCTTGTATTTATTGTGGTAAGTGAACTTATGTTTATACTGGTTTGGGACAAAGACCTTTTGGCAAAAGTTCTTTGTACTTCTTTTAAAGCCGGTTCCGCAATATTATCCACCGGCGGTGCAGCAATTGTTGATTCTTTTTTTACCTGCGATTTTTGTATAAAGGAAAGGGAAGACAATAACTCCATTTCATCCAAACGGGAAACAAGATTTGTTTTTGAAAGATCATCCTGTTTTTCCAGGTAGATAGAACCTGAATACGAACTCTTGTCTCGCAAATCTAACGATCGTGTAAAAAAAGTTCCACTTAAAACAAACCTGCTTCCTTTTTCCTGTAAGGTCAACGTTCCTATTAATTTTACTTTCTTGGGTGGCGTAGTATAATTATTATAAAGCAATTCACCATCTTCAATGGTCAGTGTTCCTTTTTTGTTTTTAAATTTCATGGCCTTCATACCCACATTATCAACACCCTGGAAAGAGAACACAGTTAATGAATAACCCCTTAACTCTTGGCCGCTACCAGAGATAACCAGTTCATAGGCAAGTTCTGTTCCTTCGGTACGCATGTTACCGATCCACACACCTTCCAGGTTCTGTGCAAACACGTTAAGTGGTAATAAAAAAAGGAGGAACAGTGTTTTCATTTCATCAGCAGTTTGGTATTCTGCAAGCTTAGTTATACAACGCTGCCAATATACTCCATTTGCTACGGTATACAAACAACTGCTTATATGTTTGGATATTTTAACGCTTTAACTGCTGTTGATTGATGTTTTGAAACACGTACATTTGCACCCGCTATGACACAAGAACAATTAAAGGATATGAGGGACCGTGTAGTTGTCCTGAGGAGGTTTCTTTGACGTTGAGAACCGCACAGATAAAATAAAACAGGATAAACAACTTTCACTGGCGCCTGGCTTTTGGGATGATAATACCCGGGCTACTTCCATTTTAAAAGAAATTAAACTCAATGAATATTGGGTGAACCTTTATGAGCAGGTAGAAACTGCGGTAGAGGATTTTGCCGTTTTATTCGAGTTCTGGAAAGAAGGCGAAGGTACAGAAGAAGACGTGAAAGCGGCCTACGATAAAGCTTTACAGGCCATTGAGGACACCGAGTTCAAAAGCACACTTAACCAACCCGAGGATGAACTGCCTGCTGTACTGCAGATTAATTCCGGTGCCGGCGGTACTGAAAGCCAGGATTGGTCTGAAATGCTGGCACGTATGTACCGTATGTACGGAGAAAAGCAAGGTTGGAAAGTAACCGTGTTGGATTGGGTGGATGGTGACGGTGCAGGTATCAAAACCTGTACACTACAGTTCGATGGGGAGTTTGCCTATGGTTTCCTGAAAGCAGAAAGTGGTGTGCACCGCCTGGTTCGTATTTCTCCTTTTGACAGTAATGCAAGAAGGCATACATCTTTTGCATCTGTTTTTGTTTACCCATTGGTTGACGATACCATAAATATTGAAGTAAAAGACAGCGAGGTGAAAATGGAAACGGCACGAAGTGGTGGCGCCGGTGGTCAGAACGTAAACAAAGTGGAAACAAAGGTGATGTTGACCCACATTCCTACAGGTATTGTAGTGGTTTGTCAAACAGAACGTTCCCAGTTAGGCAACCGTGAAAAAGCGATGCAGATGCTGAAAAGCCGTTTGTACGAAGAGGAGTTGCGCAGGAGAGAAGCAGCGAAGGATGCCACCAATGCCAGCAAGAAAAAAATTGAGTGGGGCAGCCAGATACGCAGTTATGTTTTTCATCCGTATAAAATGATCAAGGATCACCGCACCGATTACGAAGTAGGGAACGTGGGCCCGGTGATGGATGGAGAACTGGATGGGTTTATCAAAGCGTACCTGATGAGCGAGAAAGAAGATAATGTAGCCAGCTAAAAAATTCTAATCATCGTTCCTTGCGTCGCACCCTTTTACTGTAGTTCTTTATTCATCAAGTCATCTTTCATCAAATCAATTATATGAGCTTAGGATATTTTTCATACCCATTACCAACAAATGAACCGGTGCTTTCATATGCTCCGGGGAGTGCAGAGAGGGCTGCATTAAAAAAAACATTGTCCGACCTGAAAGGTCAGCATATGGATATTCCAATGTACATCGGTGGTAAAGAAATTCGCACACAAAATAAAGTTGCACTTCACCCGCCACATGAAATTGCACATGTGCTGGGTCACTTTCATGCAGGCGATGCCTCTCATGTACAGCAAGCTATTGATGCGGCACTTGCTGCAAAAGAATCATGGGCCAACATGAGTTGGGAGAACCGTGCTAATATTTTCATTCGGGCTGCCGATCTAATGGCTACGAAGTATCGTTACCTCATGAATGGTACTACCATGCTGGGACAAAGCAAAAACGCTTTCCAGGCTGAGATTGACAGTGCCTGCGAGATCATTGATTTTTTGCGTTTTAATGTACATTTTCTTAGCGAGATCTATAAACAACAACCAATAAGTGGTGCAGGTATGCATAACCGTATGGAGTACCGTCCGCTGGAGGGATTTGTACTGGCTATAACACCTTTTAACTTCACTGCTATTGCCGGCAACCTGCCAACCTCCGCCGCTATGTGTGGTAATGTAGTGGTTTGGAAGCCTGCAAATACCCAGGTGTACTCTGCTAATATGATTATGCAGGTGTTGAAAGAAGCGGGTCTGCCTGATGGGGTAATCAACCTGATTTATGTTGATGGACCTACAATTGGTAAAGTATGTTTTGCACATAGGGAATTTGCAGGGGTGCATTTTACTGGTTCTACCGGTGTTTTTAACCAGATGTGGAAGACCATTGGTGAAAATATTTCCAATTACAGAAGTTATCCCCGTATTGTGGGTGAAACAGGCGGTAAAGATTTTGTGATCGCACATAAAACTGCGGATCCTAAAGTAGTGGCTACAGCCCTGTTACGTGGAGCATTTGAATACCAGGGACAAAAATGTTCTGCTGCATCAAGAGCTTATATTCCTTCCAACATAGCGGAAGAAGTAAAACATTTATTGATAGAAGGAGTGAATAGTTTTAAGGTGGGGCCTGTTGATGATCTTGGGAATTTTGTGAATGCAGTGATTGATGAAAAGAGTTTTGATAAAATAGCTTCCTATATCACCAATGCGAAAAACGACGCAGATGCTTCCATTTTAGTTGGCGGCAGCTTTGATAAGTCAAATGGCTATTTTATTAATCCTACGATCATCGAAGCCAAAAATCCAAAGTATGTCACTATGTGTGAAGAGATCTTTGGACCAGTGCTCACAATACACATTTATGATGCTGAAAAATACGAAGACGCATTACGTTTGGTAGATGAAACCTCTCCTTATGCCTTAACGGGATCTGTAATTGCGCAAGACCGTTATGCTGTGGAATTAGCAACGAATCTTTTAAGAAATGCAGCCGGTAATTTTTACATTAATGATAAACCAACAGGTGCAGTTGTCGGGCAACAACCTTTTGGTGGTGCCAGGGCAAGTGGAACCAATGATAAAGCCGGTTCCATACTGAACTTATACCGTTGGTTAAGTGCCCGAACCATTAAAGAAACCTTTGTACCACCTACAGATTACCGTTACCCGTTTTTAAGAGGGGAGAGTGAAGGGATATAAAATTGATAATTAAAAAGGCTGTTTACCAACAGCCTTTTTTGTTTCATTCTTATTTATCTGCCTGATTTTATTGGAAAAAACTTATCCAATTGTTAATCATTTATTTCTTCATAAAGAATCATGTATTAAAATTTTGATGCTATAATCTGGCAAGTAGTTTTGCCGCATAATTTAAAAATCAACTGTTATGAGAAAACTGTTCTTATTGGGTATGAGCCTGTTTACCCTACACTTTCTTTCATTTGCACAAAAGGGGGAAAACAGGCTGACGCTTGCTGCTGATATTGGATTGCCAATGGGCGACTTTAATGAAATTGCCAACATTGGTGCAGGTGTTATGGGAAAATTTTTATTTGGTATTTCACCGGCAGGACAAATTTCAGCTACAACGGGTGTTACATTCTACAAAGCAAAATCGGATTTTATCGGTTCTGATATAAAACTAACAATGAGAGTGATTCCTATTCTGGGTGGTTACCGTCACAACTTTAATGGACTGTTTATTGAGCCCCAGGTTGGTGTTGGCATATTTGGGGCTACGGCAAGTTACATGGGAGAATCTGATTCAAATTCGGATAACAGTTTTGCCTGGGCCATGGGCTTTGGTTACGCAAAAAACAATATAGAAGCAGGTGTACGGTACCAGAGTTTTGAAAAAGATGGAAGCCTGAGTTTGATAGGCATCCATATTGGTTACAATTTTAGCCTTGGCAAAAAGAAATGATTGTGTAAATGAAATTTTAACAAATGGCTGCAACTGCGGCCATTGTTATTTTACATCGTACAGTTCATAATCATTTAAAGCAATTCATCATTCAATTTTGCGGATTCATACGAATGCATCGAGTATTCTTACTCGACACGTTTGGTAAAAAATGCATGTACAAGGTCAAGTACATTAAGCTAATATCATAAAAATCAGTTCAATAAATTTTGATTTGTAGAATTTGTTTTATTCTTTTGCCATCGAAATTTAAACTATACAAAAATCAAAAAAAGGACTTTATGAGAAAAGTATTTTTAGTAGTTGCTTCAGTATTTGCACTAGGTGTTGCAAATGCACAAACAGGAAATAATGCAATTGGAATTGGCGCTGAAATTAATCTGCCGATGGGTGATTTCGGTGATGCTTTCAAAACAGGTTTCGGTGGTTCTTTAAAGTATTTACATGGCGTTGGTTCTGCTGGCCAGGTTACTTTAACCACTGGTTATTCCGTTTTTAAAATGAAAGATGGTGATGATGATTTTGATGTGACATCTTCAATTATTCCAATTTTGGCTGGTTACCGTCACAACTTCAGCGGTTTGTATGTTGAACCTCAGGTAGGTTACGGTATTTATGGAGCTAAAGTTAAAATGTTGGGTGAAGAAGAGTCTGATTCTGAAGGTGCATTCACATGGGCTATTGGTGCTGGTTATGCTATGCAGCAAGGTCTTGATCTTGGTGTTCGTTACCAGAGTGCTTCTAAAGATGGTTCTTCAACATCTTTCATCGGTTTCCGTGTTGGTTATAACTTCTCTTTAGGTGGAGCTTCTGCATCTAAATAAGAATAACAACTACATATTTTTTTGAAGGCTGATTTTAAATCAGCCTTCTTGTTTTTAAGAACTAACTTTAAGTAAGGCCGGTTACCCAACCAGCCTTTTTTTTTCTTAAAAACTAAAATGTATAATTATGAGAAAGTATTTCCTGGTTCTTTTAACCGTTTTATCCGGCTATTTGGTTACTGCACAAATCCAGGTTGGTGTGCATGCAGATGTTATTCTGGCAAGCCAGAAAATTGAGGTTTCAGGTTTTGATTTATCCGGCGACAACCGGGTTTCATGGAGAGGTGGATTGGTGGCTAACATTCCAGCGACCGAACAGATCTCTTTCATGCCGCAATTGAATTTGTTAAGTAAAGGGGGAAAATTTGATATTGAAGATGTAAAAACAGAATTCAAACTTACCTACCTGGAGCTGCCTTTGAATTTTGTTTATAATTCCAGTGGATTTTTTGCAGGTTTGGGCCCGGTATTAAGTTATGGTATGGGAGGCAAAGTAACAGCTACCGATGGAACTGATACAGAAGAAATCGACGTAAAATTCGACGGTAAAAAAGAGGCTGACGTAACAGATGAAAAACTCCATTTGAAAGGATTTGAATTCAGTGGAAATGTTCTTGCCGGTTACAAATTACCCAGCGGGTTATTTTTTAAAGCCACTTATAATTTTGGGTTATCTAATATCAGCCCTGAAGATGAAGAAGAAGGTACTATGAAGAATAGCTATTACGGTTTTGGTATCGGTTATTTCTTTGGAAGTAATTCGGGTAGTGCTAAAAAATAAAATCGTCAGAATATATTTCAAAGGCTGGTTTTACGCCAGCCTTTTTGTTATATATCGTATTAACAATGTTAGCTTTGTAAAGACAGCTTGATTATTTCATTAAAATAACGTTATGAGAAAAATATGTATACTGTTCGCTTTATTGTTTGTATTAAATTATGTGCAGGCACAAACCACCGGTAACCAGTTTGGAATAGGTGCTGAATTGGGAATTGGCACTGCTTCCGGAAGTAAGTTATCATATGGTGCATCAGTGAAATACCTTCATGAACTCACATCTTCAGGGCATGGTACCATAAGCCTTGGTATTCTTAAATCATCTACTTCAGAAGAAATTGGAGGAGTAAAATATAAAACAAGCACCAGCATTGTTCCTATAATGGCAGGGTACAGGCAACGTTTTGTAAATTTTTATGCTGAACCTCAATTGGGTTTGGCCGTAAATACCTACAAAGTGACAGTTGATGGTGAGTCCGACAGCGAAACCAAAGTATCGCTTGGTTATGCAATTGGTGGTGGTTATATAACAGATGGCGGATTTGACCTTGGCGTACGTTTTTTTAATACCACGCAATCAGGAGCCAAAGGCATCATCGTTTTTCGTGTGGGATATAATTTTTCGCTGGGTGGTGGAAGCACAAATAATTAATAAGTCGTATACCGGATTTAAAGGCTGATTTTTGAGATCAGCCTTTATTTTTTATAACCGGCATCCCTAAACGCAAATTGCGGCCTTTAATTTGCATAATGGCGGAGTAAATGATTAACCATGAAAAAGATCAGTTTCTTAGCATTAGTTTTAGCCATCAGCACAACAGTTTTGGCACAACCGCCAAAATTTGGTTTAAAAGGAGGTATTAATTTGGCCCGTACAAATAACACCGTGGGAGGGGAATCCGGCACAAAACTGGGGTTGAACCTCGGAGCCCTTTCACATATACACCTGAGCCCGAATTTCTCGTTACAGCCTGAAATTTATTATTCAGGACAGGGTGGTGAAGTAGGAGATGTGGAGCTTGCCTTAAATTATATTAATGTGCCTGTGCAGGTGCAATACAATTTTGATAATGGTTTTCGCCTGCAAACTGGCCCGCAGGTAGGTTTTTTAGTAGATGTTAGCGATAATTATGATGCTTTTACTTCAGATGATTTTAAAAGCACAGACGTATCCTGGACTTTCGGTATTGGTTATTTAACGTATTCGGGTTTTGGGATTGACGGTCGTTACAACCTTGGTCTTACTAAGATCAATGATGTAGGGACGGGTAAGACAACCAACAGGGTATTTCAAATAGGCGTATTTTATTTATTCGATAGCCAGCACAAAGCCAAATCGAGGTAATCCCTCTACAATAAAAGAATCTTTATCAAGGTCGCAAAAAGCGGCCTTTTTTTTGCTCAAGGGAGGGCAACCTTAAAAGTTAACTTATGAAAAAGATCAGTTTAGTTGCATTAGCATTAGTTTCAGGCATGGCCCTATTTGCGCAAAGCCAACCACAATTACGTACAGAAATGTCGAGGCAGGTACGCCTTGGTGTAAAGGCAGGGGTTAACCTGGCAAAAATGGATGTGGATGAGGCTCCAGGTACCTCAGTGAATAATAAAACATCCATGCATGGCGGTTTACTTGTAAATATCCCTGTAGGTTCAGGTGGTTTAGCAGTTCAACCCGAAGTTTTGTATAATGGTTATGGTGCAAAAATGGCACAGGATATCACCATTGGTACTACTACATCAACAGTACGTTATGAGCAGGACATGCATTACGTTTCTTTGCCGGTGATGTTGCAATGGAAATCTGCGGGTGGCTTTTACCTGGAAACAGGACCACAGGCATCTTACCTGTTGAAAGCTACACAGGATAATGGCGAAACAGATGTTAGCAACAAGGAAGCTTTTGACAAATTTGATTTTGCCTGGGCAGGTGGCCTGGGTTATATGTCAAGAATTGGATTGGGTGTTGGTGCCCGTTATAATTACGGTTTGTCGAACGTAATTGAAGATGGCGGTGGCGACAACAGTGCAAATGACGGTTATGAGCTTAAGAACCGTGTGATCAGCGTTGGTTTGTTTTACAACTTTGGTGCTCACAAATAATAATCGTTCACAAAATTAAACAGCCGGGTTATCCCGGCTTTTTTTATGCCGTTAAGAAATTGGTTTACCTATTTTTATAAAAAATTCGGCTTTTGAAATCGTTATTATCGGCACAACAAATACAACTTACTATTAAACGGCTGGCCAACCAGGTATTGGAAAATCATGTCAATCTTGAAAACACGGTGTTGATAGGCATACAACCACGTGGAGTGAATTTATCGGATCGTATTGTAAAGGAGATCAGGTCAGAATTACAGGATTCCATCCTATATGGAAAACTTGATATTACATTTTACAGGGATGATGTGCGAAAAGAATTACATGTGGCTAACAAAACAGATATTCTCTTTTCCATAGAAGGAAAAAACGTTGTGCTGATTGATGATGTATTGTATACAGGCAGAACCATTCGGGCGGCGTTGGATGCTTTGATGGATTTTGGAAGGCCTCAAAAAGTGGAGTTAGTAGTATTAATTGACAGGAGGTACAGCCGGGAACTTCCGATTCAACCCGATTATACCGGCAAATCGATCGATTCTATCATTACCCAAAAAGTAAAAGTTTTGTGGAATGAAAAAGATGGGAAAGATGAAGTAATCCTGATCGACTAGGAGTAACACGAGTTGTAGAAAAAAAAATTTTAAAAGGTTGCCTGATTCAAATCCCAAACTTCAAACTGTATTTCCTTTATCTTTGATTTTTAATGGCGCTTTCTACCCGACATCTTCTAGGAATAAAAGATCTCACCCCGGCAGACATTTCATTATTACTCGATACAGCAAAACAATTTAAAGAGGTTTTACAAAGACCCATCAAAAAGGTACCATCCCTGCGTGATGTAACGATTGTAAACCTGTTTTACGAAAATTCTACACGTACCCGGATTTCGTTTGAGCTGGCAGAAAAACGGCTTTCGGCCGATACCATCAATTTCAGTTCCTCCGGTTCTTCGGTATCAAAAGGGGAAACACTCCTAGATACGGTAAATAATATTTTGTCCATGAAAGTGGATATGGTGGTGATGAGGCACAGTGCAAGTGGTGCACCGCACTTTCTTGCCAAACATATTCCTGCGGCCATCATTAATGCAGGTGATGGTATTAATGAACATCCCACACAGGCGTTGTTAGATGCCTTTTCCATTCTTGAAAAAACTGGTGGACTAAAAGGCGTGCGGGTGGCTATTATAGGTGATATCATGCATAGTCGTGTAGCGCAAAGCAACATTTATCTCCTTACCAAAATGGGAGCTGAGGTTGTGGTTTGTGGCCCTCCAACACTGATCCCAAAATATATGGACCAGGCATTTAATGTTAAGGTTGAATACGATCTTAAGAAAGCATTGGCCTGGTGTGATGTTGCGAATGTTTTACGGATCCAACTTGAAAGACAGAACCAGGTTCTATTTTCATCGCTTCGTGAATACAACCTGGCTTACGGCATCAATAAAAAGTTATTGGACAGTCTTGAAAAAAAGATCACTATTATGCACCCGGGACCTATCAACCGCGGCGTAGAACTGGATAGTGATGTTGCGGATAGTGATCAATCCATAATTTTACAACAAGTAGAAAATGGCGTGGCTGTTCGTATGGCCGTATTGTATTTGTTGGCAGGAGACCGAAATTCATCTTAATTTTCCATTCAATTTTATTACATGCGCATAGCGTTATTTCCCGGTACGTTTGATCCTGTAACTTTCGGTCATATTGATATCATTGAACGTTCTGTTCCGCTTTTTGATAAAGTGTTTATCGGTATCGGCATCAATGCTAATAAAAAACCAATGTTCTCTGCAGAACAAAGGGTGCACTGGCTGGAAGATATTTTTAAGAACGAACCAAAAATAGAAGCTGTAGTTTATGAAGGACTGACCGTGGATTGCTGTAAGAAAGTACATGCAAATTATATCATCAGGGGCATCAGGTACGTAAATGATTTTGAATACGAAAAAGCCATTGCAGATATGAACCGCAGCCTTGATGAAAATATTGAAACGGTTTTTTTAACCTGTCTACCCAAGTATACATCGGTAGCCTCAACACTTGTAAGGGACGTGCTTCGCTATGGAGGAGATGTTTCACAATTTGTACCAGATGTGGTTTTGAAAACCATCCGTCAGTCAAACCCGCAACAATTATTTGCCTGACCGTTTGTTGGTTAGCTGGCTAACACCTTCTTTTATTACGTCGGCAATTGAGGCATGTGTGTTTTCCAGGTAAGAGGACAGGTTATCGGTTGAAACCCACTCGCAACTTAAAATGTCTTCATCAGTTTGCGGTACCAGGTTCTGTTTTTCTGCCTTCATAATGTACCAGTGCGATTCTTTCAATATATGGTTTCCAAATTCATGGTAGGTATGATAGGTTATGGTTAATGGATGGTCCAGCTTTACTTTTTCAAGACCGGTTTCTTCTTTTACTTCACGAACGGCGCAAACATCCAGGCTTTCATTTACGTCCAGTTTTCCTTTTGGCAGATCCCATTTTCCTCTTCTGAAAATAAGGAGCACTTCCTGGTTTTTGGTATGAACAAAACCACCTGCTGCCAATACCAACACCAGTCTTTTCTTAAAGCTGTTAAGTAATGCATTTACATCATTGTGTAAAAAAACACCTCGCAATATTTTAGATTGTTCCATTTCGTGGATCATGGCTTTTACAGTATGTACATTTAATTCATCTATAAAAACGGTTTCTTCGTGATGGAGATGCTCTTCTATTTCTGGAGTCAGTTGATCGATCAGGTAAAGTGGTTTGTTGTTGAAGTAAATGATCTGCTGCATAAAGCAAAAATACGTTTGTAGTGTGTTGAATTCCGGATTCAAATACCTTCGCAGCATGACTGATGCATTAGTAACCGCTGAAAAACTCCTGCAGGCCGATGCAGTTCGTTTAAGCCCCCAGGAACCATTTACATGGGCCAGTGGTTGGAAAAGCCCTATTTATTGCGATAACAGGAAGGTTTTGTCGCTGCCTTTTATAAGAGATTATATCAAAAGTGAGCTTTGCAACGTGGTATTTGAAAAATTTGGAGAAGCTGACCTGGTAGCCGGTGTGGCTACAGCCGGAATTGCCTGGGGTGCTATGGTTGCAGACCAGTTAAAGCTGCCTTTCATTTATGTACGTCCAAAGCCTAAAGAACACGGCCTGGGCAACCAGGTAGAAGGACAATTTAAGCCAGGGCAAAAAGTAATAGTGATTGAAGACCTGGTTTCTACAGGAAAAAGTAGCTTACAGGTGGTGGAGGTACTTCGTAAAAGCGACGTAGAGGTACTGGGCATGGTTTCCATTTTTAATTATGGATTTGATATTGCCAGGGAAGCGTTTGAAAGGGCATCTGTGCCTTATATCTCGCTTACAGATTATCATTCCCTATTAAACCTGGCCGTACAAAAAGGGATGATACAACAGGGACAGGAGGAAGTTTTGTTAAAATGGAGATCAGATCCTGCAAACTGGACCGGACTTTCTTAAATTCGTTACAAATACCTTTTATGAAAAAACTGCTATTGACAGCTTTGATTGGAAGCTTTTTTACGATAACTGCTTCGGCCCAAACGAAAGCACTGCAAACTTTAAAAATCAGTACTCCCACAGTGCAATGCGATATGTGTAAAAAGAAAATTGAAGGATACCTGAAGCGGTATGACGGTGTTACCTACGTAAATGTGAACTATAAACGTAAAGAAACAACGGTAAAATATTTAACTGACAGAACCAATGAAGAGGTAATAAAGGCTGCAATTGCCAATGCAGGTTATGATGCCAATGAGATTGCAGCCAATCCTGAAGCATATAAAGCCTTACCCAAGTGCTGTAAGAAGCCGGAAGATAGTGCAAGACCCAAAAATTGACCTCTGGTATACAACGTAAAAAAGCCCTTAATCAGGGCTTTTTTTATTGAATTGTATCTCGCTTAACCTGTGCCGGCCCGAATAATTGATAGGTTTGGTCATATAAATGCCAGCCTTGCCAATCTTTGCAGATCCCTCCGCCTTTAAAAAAACTTCCTTTTGAGCCATTGATTCCAGGTCCATACCAAGAGCTGTTTTTAGTGGAATGGTTCCCGAAAATGGAATGGAAAAATCCGCGGCTTTGGAAACATCTATGGTTTTATCCTGGATAAATTTCCCGAGGTAAGTACTATCAATATAAACATCTGCTTCTGCCTCCTTGACAGTTACTCCAAAATTATTTGGGTTATGGTAAGTAACCTCAAAACCAACTGTGGCTTCCTGCAAGCTCAGGTTTCGAAGTCCAAATTTGTCCACTTTCCTGAATTCCGGCTCCTTAATATTATTACATGCCATTAATCCAAAAACTGAAAAGAGTAGAAGTGGGGAGATCGTTTTCATGTTCATTTTTTATAGAGTGCAAATATCATGCATAAGAAAATTAAGAAAATGTTGAAAACATCGTTGCTAAATAAAATAGTGTAAATCATAATCAAAATAAAAACATTCATTACTAATTCTTCTAGTAAATTAAATTTATTTTATTTATTGAATATCAGTCTATTATA
>DASTMJ010000283.1:0-2029 GCA_035714205.1 Flavisolibacter sp.
CAAACCGAAAGCGGTTGCTTTTTTCACCGATAAGCTTATGATCCAGTTGTTCGGTCAGCAAGGCTGCCGTACGTTCATAACCCTCCTGCCAGATCTCTACATTGTAAAAACCTTTGATAGTATGTTCCGAAGGTATTGGCCCCATTGCATAACCCCTTCTCGTATCCTTATCATTAAAAACCAGTTCCAGCCCCAAACCATCTTCATCTTCAAAATAAACGATCACTTCACCTTCAAAACGTTCCTGTGGCTTTTTGTAACTGATGCCAAAACGTTGAAAGCGGTCAAGCCCGAAATCCATTGAAGCTGAAGCAACAGAAAATGTTGTTGTGTTCAACATACCTTTCCCATGCCGGCCATTAACCAGCCCCTCGTAAGGAAAGAAAGTAAGAATGCTCCCCGGACTACCCTGCTCATCACCATAATAAAAATGATAAACATCCGGGCCATCGTAGTTGACCGTTTTCTTTATAAGCCGCAAGCCCAGGATACCTGTATAGAAATCCAGGTTCTTTTGTGCATTGCCGGCAATTGCTGTTACATGGTGTATACCGGTTATTAGTTGTTGCATTAGCATTGTTTGTTTAAAACAGACCTATCCAGCTAAAATCTTCTTTTTTGATTGCCTTAAAGCCGCATCTATTGTAGCCTTTAGCTGTTCAATGTTTAAAGGTTCATCTACCTTGGTACCATTAATAAAAAAACTGGGAATTTCCTGTACACCTAAGCGAATGCCTTCTTTTAGGTCATCCTGCACAAACCATCCATATTTACTGTTGATCAAATCGTTTAAAAAGTTTTTGTCTTTAATACCAATTTCTCTTGCATACGATTTTAAACTGATCGTTCCCAGGTTACGCCGGTTATTCAGTAGTATTTCATGCATTTCCCAAAACATACCCGATTGAGCTGCTGCAATAGATGCCTCAGCTGCTTTATGTGCTTTTTGGTGAATACGAAGAAGCGGGAAGTGCCGAAAAACAAATTTTATTTTTCCTTCGTAGGATTGCAATAGCTCCTTTACAATTTCATGCGCTGTTAACGCTTCAGGCGTCTCGTAGTCTGCAAACTCCATCAATGTAACCGGGGCATCTGCCTTTCCGGTGAATACATTTTTCGGTTCTATGATGGGAACCTCAATTTTATTGATCATTTTTTTACTCCTTTCATTTTTCTTCCTTGTACCAGATGTCAGCAAAGTCTGCCGGGTGACGGCTGAACTGTGCATGAACGTAAGGACAAAGTGGAATCACTTTTAAATGATTTTTCCTGGCATGATCTGCCATGGCATTCAATAATTTTTTTGCAAGGCCTTTACCTTCGGCTTTAGCAGAAACCTCTGTATGATATACAGTCAGGTAGGTTCCCGAAATGCTTACCACCATTTCGCCCAATTGTTCTTCACCATTATGAATATAGAACCCGCCATAGCCTTTTTCATTAAGAATGAATTTTACCTCGTCCATATAATATGATTTACCATTTTTGTTAATCCTGCAGTACCGGTAACAATCCCTCTATCTGCTTACGGTTTCCTTCATACTGTTTTGGCAACCTGAGAGATGTTCCTAATTCATTTAAAGGTTCATCCCTGGTAAAACCAGGATTATCTGTTGCCAGTTCAAACAACACACCCCCTGGCTCCCTGAAATAAAGTGAGAAGAAATAATCCCTGTCTATTTTGGGAGTGATACTTAAACCTTTACTGGCGATCTTCTCACGGAACTCCATTAGAATATCGTCATTTTTTACACGAAACGCCACGTGGTGATTGGTACCGGCAGCGCCTCGGCCCGGTGCTAAGCTTGGTGCTTCTACAATATCAACGATCGATGCATTCCCAATAGCGTCTGTACTAAAACGGTAGCGGGTCCCTTCCTGTTTTTGCAATTGGTAACCTAAAATATCGGTAAGAATGGAGGCAGTCGGGCCAAGTTGTTTTACAGTCAACGTTATACTATGAAACCCTTTTGTTGCCACATCGTTCTGAACCTCTTTTGTTTCCCAGCCCTTCCTGGTATCGGTATTT
>DASTMJ010000284.1:0-4741 GCA_035714205.1 Flavisolibacter sp.
TTCATTGTATGGGAAAGCCTGCGCCTGGGCATCCTGCTGGCAAGACGCATGTATCCGCAAATTCAGCAAACCAAACAACGCCTGGTATGCGTGGCCATCATTACATTGGTCATAGTTGCTATCTTTCCCTATGTGAAGTTTGGTTTTGGTGACCTGCTGCAGTTATACGGACCCGGCCAGCCGGCCGGTGGCCCTATACCACTGTATGCTTTTTTACGGATCGTTGGACAAAACATCTTTTTTTGCCTGTTCATTGCTGCTGTTTATGAAGCCATTTATTTTTTTGAACTCTGGAAACAAATGTTCCGGCAGTCGGAAGCGCTGAAGCAGGAGCACCTGGTTAGCCAGGTTCATTCTCTGAAAGAGCAGGTAAGTCCTCACTTTTTATTTAATTCATTGAACACACTGTCCTATTTGGTAAGCCGTGATGCAACCAAGGCTGAACGTTATATTGAAGAAATGGCTGCTGTATACCGGTATTTATTAACCATCAATGAGCGGCATGTAGTAACACTGGAGGAAGAACTATCGTTTATAAAAGCGTATACCCATTTGCTGAAAACCCGCTACAACCAACATTTTCATGTAACTGTTGATGTTGATCCCATATACCATAGCTGGTTATTGCCGCCACTTACCTTACAGTTACTTATAGAGAATGCCGTTAAACATAATATTGTTGATTCGCAGCACCCGATGGAAGTGACCATACGCTATCTGGAAAACGAAGCGGCCCTGGAAGTGCAAAACCCAATTCAAAAGAAAAGAAAACACGTACGATCAGAACGTAAAGGACTCACCAATATCATGGCCCGTTATGAACTATTGGGCCTGCCGGCAGTACGGGTAGAAGAGACGGATCAGTATTTTACTGTTGTTGTGCCCTTTAAACCATCGCATGTATATGAAAGTGCTGATTATTGAAGATGAAGCAATGGGAGCAGAGCGCCTTATAGACATGCTCCACTCTATTGATCCTTCTATAGAAATTGTTGGCCGTATTGAAAGTATTCAACAGGGAATTGAATGGTTTGGCCACAATCATATACCAGACCTTATTTTTTTAGATATAGAACTTACCGATGGGCAGAGTTTTGAATTGTTCAAAGAGGTGCAGATTACATGCCCGGTCATATTTACCACTTCGTATAATGCCTATGCATTAAAGGCTTTTGACCTGAACAGTATTGATTACCTATTAAAGCCGCTTCGAAAAGAGCTGGTACAACGCAGCCTGGAAAAATATAAGCACATGAAACAGGCGTTTGGACCGGATGTGCATCAATTGGAGCTCATCCTGCAATCTATGTCAAAGGAGGCTGTGGCTTATCGTGATCGGTTCCTGGTAAAATTCGGGCAAAAACACCTGGCAATTGCTACGCAGGAGATAGCCTATTTTTTTGGTGAGGGAAAAGTAGTGTTTTTGGTAAAGGGCAAGAAGGATAAGTATATTATTGATTATACACTTGATGAATTAGAAGGTTTGTTAGACCCCAGACAATTTTACAGGGTTAACAGGAGTTTTATTGTACAGGCGAAGGCAGTAAAAACGCTGTTCAACGACGTGTATGGAAAAGTGCGTGTGCACCTGGATCCCGTGCCTCCTAAGGAAGTACTGGTAAGCCGGGATAAGTCTGCACTTTTCAAGTCGTGGATGGGTAAATAGAAACTGCGTTTCACTCCTCTTTTTTTGCGGTTGACTCCCAGCAGGTTTATGTTATTGGTTGTAGTAAATAGGTTTGTCTTGTATGAAACAAGTATCTAACCTTATAGCCTTTATCTTCCCTGTTATTTTTCTGAATACAGTTTCAGCACAAAAAAAGCCCATCGATCTTAATAGCCTGGATGAGTGGGAACTGTATTCTGAACGTCGCATCAGCAATGATGGAAAATGGGTTTCTTTTGGCATATCACCTGCCAATACAAAAAACAGGGTCTTGTATTTAAAGAATATGCAAACACAGGTGACACAGGTTTTTACAGGTGCCTCCCAGGGCCGTTTTTCTTCCGATAACAAATGTTATGTTTTTCTACAGCCTGCTGTGCAAAAAGAACAACCGGATACTACAATGGTTATTCAACTGGCAAGCGGACAATTAGAAAAGTTGCCTGGTATATCATCATTTGGCTGGGCTGATAGTAATAGTGCTATACGCACCTGGTTTTCCGGGATAAATAAACAACAATTAAAGGTTAGCGCTGCCAATGGAGACGTGTTGCTCACTCAAAACAATACGCTGCGTTTTGCGTTGTTACCCAATGGAGAAGGAATATTTTTTGTGGTGCAGGATAGCATGGGACGTCACCTGGTCTTTTCCAATCTTACACAAAAGGTTCCGGATACGGTTGCTAAAAACCAGGATGATATTGGTGGTTTATATATGGAAGGAGGTGGTAAAAAAATTGCATTTACCATGAGCAGGGATAAACAGACTGGTCTCTTTTTGTATGATTACGAAGAACAAACGCTGACACAATTGGGTATACAGAATCACACGGATGATACCGGCTATGTGATCAATGCTGATACAAAATTCAGGTTCCTAAAAAATCGTAACCACATGTTGTATACTACACAATATGTTTATCCTGCACGGCGCATTCAATTAACCGGCGGGGCAAGGGTAGAAGTGTGGAGTACATCTGACAGGGAACTTTATACCAAACAAAAAGCGTCCTTGCCAAATCAACTCAATAAGGACTACTATTTTTCCTATAACCTCTCAACGGGGAAAACAGTTCAACTGACCAGTGTTGAATTGGACGAGTTGCAACTACCGGGAGCGGATAGTTCCTCTTACGTATTGACAAGCACCACGTTTCCTTACCAGGCGCAAAGACAGTGGGACCCGGTTGTACGCAAAGATGCTTACCTGGTTCATCTTGAAACCGGTGAACGCAAACTGGTTGCCCGCAATACGGCAGCGGATTTCAGCTTCTCTCCATTTGGACGGTATATAGTATGGTTTGATATGGATAAACAACATTATTATACCTATTCGTTGAAAACAGGAACCATACAAAGGATTGATAAGGGTATTACAGATGCTCTTGCAGATACATCTCCCAATTTGCCACAAGGGCCGGAGCCTTTTGGTATAGCGGCATGGGAAGAACAGGATCGTTCACTGTTGATCACTACTTCCCATAATGTATGGAAGGTAACTTCTTCGGGCCAGCTACCACCTTTAAATATTACGGCTTTCCATCAAAAAAAAGGTTTGCGTTTTAGTTATTATGCACACTGGGGATCGGCTTCTTTTTATACAAATACGGATACGCTGTTATTCCAGGCTGTTGCCGACAAAAACAAAGATGCCGGCTTCTTTTCTGTTACAATGAGTGCACGTCCCCAGGTTCGTCCTCTTATTTTTGGGCCGTATGCTTTTTCGTACCCGGGAATGGATATAGCAAGCCGGGGGCGGCAGATCGTTTTTTCATTTGGCAACACAGGTTTTTACGGGTTATTTTATACAAGTGACCTGCTACATTTTGATACACTTCACATACTTAATCCTGAAAGAAAAAACGTTAACTGGTATCAAACAGAGCTTGTACGCTGGCCGATACAAAAAGGTGTTTATACCGAGGGATACCTGGTTAAACCCGAAGACTTTGATCCTGCCAGGAAATATCCAATGATCGTGTGGCTGTATGAAAATGGTCATGCACGTAACGTGAATAGTTATATCCCGCAGGATTGGTCCTCATCCTATATCAATTTTGGTTTTTATGCCAGCAATGGTTATGTAGTATTTGTCCCGGACATTCAATATGCAACAGGTAAGCCTGGTGAAAGTGCATACGAGACCGTTATGAGCGGGGTGCGGTTTCTTCAGAAACAAAATTGGCTGGACACATCGAAGATGGGTTTACAGGGGCACAGTTGGGGTGGTTACCAGGTAGCATATATCCTGACCCGCACCAAGCTATTTAAAGCTGCATCAGCGGGTGCCGTTGTTGTAAACATGACAAGTGCTTATGGTGGACTCAGGATGAATAATGGGGGAGAAAGCAGGCAATGGATATACGAAAAAAACCAAAGCCGTTTGGGAGCTTCACTTTGGCAGAATCCGGGTGTATATATCAAAAACTCACCCTTATTTGGTGTTGATAAAATTGAAACTCCGTTATTGCTGATGCATAATGAGAAAGATGGCAGTGTGCCGTTAGCCCAGGGTATTGAATTCTTTTCAGCCCTGAAACGTTTAAACAAAAAGGCCTGGTTATTAAATTACCCGGAGGAGAATCATGTAATAAGAAACCCGGTGAACCGGAAAGATTTTACCATTCGCATGTTCCAATTCTTTGAACATTATTTAAAAGGGCAGCCGGCACCAGCCTGGATGATAAAGGGAATACCTGCCATAGAGGCCGGGTTTAACAAAGGATATTAACCAGGTAGAGTTGAAAAACGACATCTTCATTTATACCAGGGGATTGCTCCTGTGGCGTTAACCTGAGTATTCCAGAAAAACGAAATGCTGTCATTCGTTTTCAATTTTCATCCCCGGATTTATTGATCGCCTGGAAAAAAAATTAAAAAAAAATACGCGAAACCGAAAAGTTGCGCATATATTTGCAACCGAATAGTTTCATAAAAAACACGAACTGATGAGGCGAGATATTTTCCAGGCAATTGCAGACCCCACAAGGCGGGCTATAATAACCTTAATTGCTATACATGCAATGACACCCAATGCTATTGCTGACAATTTTGATATGACACGACAAGCAGTGT
>DASTMJ010000285.1:0-2906 GCA_035714205.1 Flavisolibacter sp.
ATTGATCTGGTGATTGGCAGGCAGGCTAAAAAAGATATCAGCGCAGGTACCCCACTTAGTTTTGATTTGATTTAAATATGAAGAAAGCTGTTGCTATCATAACCGCCAGGGGCGGTAGTAAAAGAATACCAAGGAAGAATATCAAGGAATTCAATGGTAAACCCATTATTGCTTATAGCATAGAAGCGGCATTATCTTCAGGCATATTTAATACGGTGATGGTTTCTACAGACGATGAAGAAATAGCGGTAATAGCAAAACAATACGGAGCATTGGTTCCTTTTATGCGCTCGGCAAAATCTTCGGATGATTATGCCACCACTGCTGATGTTATACGGGAGGTACTGGAAAGTTATGGGCGGCAAAATGAAAATTTTGAATATGCCTGCTGTATCTATCCAACTGCACCTTTTGTTACAGGAGAGAAATTAATAAAAGCATTTAAGAGCCTTCTTGAAAGTGGAGCCGATTCGGTGATCCCGGTAACGAAATTTAGTTTTCCTATCTGGCGATCATTTAAAATAGAAAATGGAAAGGTGAGTTATAACTGGCCTGAGTATGCGCCAAAACGTTCACAGGACCTGCCACCGGCCTACCATGATTGCGGGCAATTTTATTTTTTTAAAACCGGAATATTTTTGCAAACAGGTAAGCTGGTGACAGGTAACACCATTGGTCTTGAAGTGCCCGAAACGGAAGTCCAGGATATAGATAACGAAGAAGATTGGAAGATCGCGGAGATCAAGTATGAATTTCTTACAAACAAAACCGTGCAGCCTTCACAATGATAAAGGCATTGCTTATAGGTTGCGGTAACATTGGTGCGGGTTATGACCTCGACGATGATACAAAGGTTTGGACACATGCAAAAGCCTATTCCCTGCGTAAGGATATTTCGCTTACGGTATTTGACGAAGATCATGGTAGGGCATCTATGATTGCATCAAAATACGGTGCACAACAGCTCGATAAATGGGATGAAATATTTTTGTCTCAGTTTGATATTGTAAGCATTACAACACCTACTACAACACATTTCGACTATTTGTATAAGGGAATCAGTCGCAATGTACCGGTCATAATTTGCGAAAAACCTGTTGTAGAAAATATTGACGATGCAGAGAAACTTGAAATTTTATATAACTCCGGTAAAACAAGAATTCTGGTAAACTATATCAGGCGTTTTCAGCCGGCTTATGCAACAGCAAAAGATAGATTGCAGGCACTCGAAAAACAGCAATCTTTAAAGGCCATAATCATAAAATATAAAAGGGGTTTTCTGAATAATGCCAGCCACGCTCTGGACCTGCTTGAATTTTTTTTTGAAACACCTTGCAACTTCGCTGATTTTTATTGCTCGGCATTTGAGTTTGATGCATTTGATTACGATCCAACATTAACCGGCTCTTGCAAATACATGGAGCTTCCTGTCAGTTTTATTGGAACGACAGGAACTAGCTACGGGGTTTTCGAAATGGAATTGTTTTTCGGGAAGGCCAAGGTAGTGGTTTGTCATAGTGGCAACGACATACGCTATTATTATGAACAAAATGGCCATTTGAAAGAGAACATCAGCGAAAAACAATCCGGAATTTTGGATGACTACATGATTCCTGTAATAAAAAAAGCAACAGGTTATTTAAAGAATAAAAATGAGCCCGATAATTTTATGCAGGCTGTTGAACTAAATAAAAAAATTATTCATGTTATATCAGGCCTCGGCAAAAAAGTCAGTTGATATGTCAAAAAAACTAGCTATTAACGGTGGCAAACCAGTTCGAACAAAATTATTTCCAGCTTATAATACCATAGGTGAAGAAGAAAAGAAAGCTGTTATGAAGGTACTCGATTCAGGTAACCTGTCTCAATATCTTGGTGCCTGGACAAATGACTTTTTAGGGGGGCCAATGGTTAGAATGTTCGAGGATAGATGGTGCGAAGCATTTGGTGTGAAGCACTCTGTTAGTGTTAATTCCAATACATCAGGACTTTTTACTGCAATTGGAGCTATAGGAATAAAGCCGGGAGATGAAGTAATTGTATCGCCTTACACAATGTCTGCCAGCGCAATAGCACCATTGGTATATGGAGGCATCCCGGTTTTTGCAGACATCGACCCCAATACTTTTTGTATGGATCCTAAAAGTATTGAAGCTTGTATTACGCCCAACACCAGGGCCATTTTAGTTGTACATATTTTTGGACACCCGGCAGATATGGATAGTATCATGGCCATCGCAAAAAAATACAACCTCTTTGTCATAGAAGATTGCGCACAGGCTCCAATGGGTAAATATAAAGGCCGGTTTGTAGGAACGATGGGCGATATTGGTGTATTTAGCCTTAACTATCATAAACATATCCACACGGGAGAAGGTGGGGTTATTATTACCAACAATACAGAACTGGCGGAACGCTGCCAGATGATACGTAACCATGCAGAGAATGTAACAGCTCCCCGGGAAATAAAAGACCTGACCAACCTGATAGGATATAATTATAGAATGACTGAAATAGAATGCGCCATTGGTACGGAGCAGTTGAAAAAATTACCGTCTTTGCTTGAACAGCGTTTGGAAAATGTTGCATTTTTGAACGAGCAGTTTGCTAAATTTCCAGCTTTTGAACTTTTACCATTAATAACCGATGGATCAGTAAATACATATTATGTCTACCCTATAAAATTTAATAAAGAAATTGCCGGCATTGAAAGGAACAGATTTGTAGAGGCGCTTAACGCCGAAATCCCATCAGCCGTTCTTAGAGAAACGGCTCCATTGATTGGAGCGGGCTATGTTAAACCCTTATATCTGCAGCCAATATACCAGGAAAAGGCCGCCTGGGCATATGATCCAAATCTGTATAAGGGCAATGTAAACTATAGTAAGGGAATATGCCCGGTAACA
>DASTMJ010000286.1:0-8265 GCA_035714205.1 Flavisolibacter sp.
ACCTATTACTGGTGCTCTTCCCCACAGTTCTACAGCTTTTTTATTAGAAGTTGTAATGAGTCCTGAAACATTACAGGTATAGATGGCAAAAGGTAACAAGTCAAACACGGGGGATTGATGGAAGGGTTGGATATGGTTTCCATCAGGATTAAAAAAATTTTCAGCGGCTACTGCTGCTTGTTCCATTTGGAAGGGGTTAAGGTGAAATAAAATTAAACAATTCTACATTTTGACCCGGGAAAAAGACTTACACATCCTTTTTATGAACAATGGTATTAAAATCCCGGGGTACATTGCCAGGCTTTTGCTTCAACAAAGAAACAGTGAACCTGTATGGCATAATTTTTAGCTCAAATAACTAAACGATGGAAATGCGTGAGAATAAAGAGCCAAAATGCCGACAGCCGATACAGGGAATGCCAGTAATTCTTCTCCAAATAATATGGAACAGGGGCCAAAACCTGATCAATTACTGGATAAGAAAGCAGAGACCTATTTGCGTGAATCAGCCAATATAGAAGATCTGCCCGATGCACAGGATCAGCAGGATATGGATGAAAGCCTGGAAAGAACCAACTGAACTCTTAAACCGACAGGCTGATTACGTCTTCCTCTATCATCTTTTCAATTATTTCGTTGGACTGGTATAGAGTTGTTTTTGCTTTACCCAATGTGTGTGTCTTTATAACAGATTCGTTGATGCAAACGTTTAATACAAGAGAAATTTCACCGGCTCCTTGCCCCTTGTAGTTTTCATTTGTAAAAAGATAATCAACCTTGTAATTTGTGTCTTCTCTTTTAAAATGAAATGCTTTTGACAGATTTAGTAACATACTACAAGGTAGTCATGTTTGGTAACAAGCTATCACAAATTGCATTGGCATAATCTGAGCCAACTATCGGAGTCGAACCGACGACCCTTTCATTACGAATGAAATGCTCTACCAACTGAGCTAAGTTGGCAATATGTAATTACACTACTAATATACTATTCAATTTTGCACCATAAAAGCATCAGGTGATGCCGTGCCACCAGGTTTGACCAGTGAAACCACCCTTTAGATTTACAGCCTCACCAATCATTGGATGCAACATTCGGATTCCACTGCCTTCCGCAGCTTTGGTAATCCTGATAACAGGTTCATCCCAGTCATGAAGCGACAAAGAAAATTTTGACCAGTGCACAGGCAGTAATTGACTGGCCTTTAGTTCCTTAGCGGCTTGTATCACCTCTTCAGGCATCATATGAATGTGTTTCCAGCTTTTATTGTATTGGCCGTTTTCCAGGATGGCCAGCTCGAAAGGGCCAAAGCGGGATCCGATCTCTTTAAAATGCGAATCATATCCCGAATCGCCGCCGATGAAAATTTTGTGAGCAGGTGTTATCAACACAAAAGAAAGCCATAAAGTTTTATTCCGATTAAGATTTCGTCCTGAAAAATGACGAGCAGGAGTTGTATTTATTTCAAACCCGTCTTCCAAAACAATTTTCTCATTCCAGTCCAGTTCTATAATTTTTTCCCTGTCATAGCCCCAGTATTGAAAATGGGCACCTACACCCAGGCCCGTTATTACCTTTTTAATTTTTGGTTTAAGCTGCAAAATGGTTTTATGATCAAGATGATCATAATGATCATGCGAAACCAGTAGATAATCAATAGACGGGATATCATTGGTAGTATACACATCGCTGCCTTTAAAGCTGCGGGTTGTAAAAGAAAGTGGCGAAGCGCTGCCGGTTAAAACAGGATCTATTAAAAACCTTTTACCATCAATTTGTATAAAATATGAAGAGTGACCAAACCAAACCAATACATCCTGGTCCGGCGGCAAGTGTAATAAATTTGTTTTTTGGGATGGAAGGATAGTTGATGGGATGGCTCTTTTACTTTTTTCAAAAAAGAATGCCCGCAAAACGGAAGGAACAGAAGCACCTTCTGTTAATTGAGGTGTAGGGTTCAGGTTTTGAAATTGCCCGTTCTTATAATGTGGCGAAGATTTTATTTTTTCCAGGTGATCACCTGCCGGGTTTTTACCAAACTGGGGCTGCTGCATAAACAAGTAAGCTGCAGCTATTAATAAAACAATGACGATGACTACGGTCATGAGTAAAGCTAGCTATTGTGTGTTTACAAATTCAACTAACGACTTAATTGCTAAAATGGAAATAGTTTCATAAAAATAAGTACCAAAACTCCAGGATTTTTCCTGGTGCCACAAAAACAAAATACATTTGAGTTTAACTCATTTTATGAAATTCTTCTTTTTTATATGCCTGGTTATAGGTTTTTCAACTGCCGGTAGTGCACAAACAAAAAAAGCCATTGTTCAAACGAAGGACTCAACAAAAAGAGTTGAGGTTGTGGAAGCAGCCTGTGGTCAATGCAAATTTGCATTGAAGGGAAAAAGCTGCGACCTGGCTGTACGCATCAATGGCAAAGCCTATTTTGTAGATGGAACCGATATAGATGAACACGGTGATGCACATGCGAAAGATGGATTTTGCAATGCCATTCGAAAAGCCGAAGTTCAGGGTGAAGTTGTAAATGACCGGTTTAAAGTGAGTTATTTTAAATTGCTAAACACCGATACAAAAAAGGCCGAGTAATTTTCCCGGCCCTGTCATAATTCTTTTCAACTTATATAGCCTGTAAAGAATGCTGAGTAAGATGTTCTGCAATAGCCTGCACATGGCGTTCATCAGTCCCGCAACAACCTCCAAAAACTTTTAGATTTGGTAGAAGCTTTTTTAGTATTAGATGCTCTGAGCCTAAAGCCCGCGGGTCGCCGCTATCCAACTCCGTAGCTTCATCCAACTCTGCATGCGACTTGCAGGACGCATTAGCTCTCACACCTCCTATCCGTTTTATCCATGAAGAATTGTCTCCTTCTTCCAGTTGATTTAAAAAATGAGTAGGGTGAGCGCAATTGATCATAAAATATAATGGTGGTTTATCGCAGCAGGCATCCACATCAGCAATTGCCTGTTGCAGGGTGGTTCCGGTAACAAGCCGCCCATCTGTTTCCAACGTAAAAGAAATGACAACAGGCAATCCAAATACTGCAGCTGCTTTTACAATTCCGGCTGCTTCTTCCAGGTAATTCATTGTAATAGCAGTAACCATATTAACAGGGGTATCCTTTAATACTTTTAACTGATGACTATGATAATTAGCTGCTTCATCTATGGTCATAAGATCGCCGGGTTTATATCCATCTCCTCTTGGGCCGATACAGCCGCTGATCATGATCTGAGGAATCCGGTTCTCAAATTCTTTTTTTAATTCAAGCATCAGGTCTATCGCTTTTTTATTGACGGAAAGAATAGCCGTTTCTTCATAGCCCAGTTTTCCCAGCCAGTCAGGGTTGGCACGCCAGGTAGGACTTTCCAGTATAAAACCCACATGATAGCGGGCAGCTATTTCCAAATAGCGACGGTAATATCGTTTTAGGCCTTGGTAACCCTTTTCATCATTTAACAGATAGCAGGACGCAAAAAAAGGAAGGTCAAACCCATCCTGGTAAATAAGAGAAGTTTCGGTACCTCCATCTGTCAAAAAACAGGCTTCGGCCTGCAGAGCCTTTTTGGTTTCATCAAATAACATAAAAACAGATTTATATAATGTTCAGATCTTTGAAATTCGCACTTTCGCAGGTAGTAAATCATAACCAAAACCGGGCAGATGGTTAAATGGAAGAAAGCACCATAACGGTTATGGGAACAATGGATTCTCTATATTGAACTTTTATCTCTTCCTGCCTAATACAATGTTTTATAATAGAAGTTACAAAATCGCCTGCCATTAAGCGCTGTGGAGTACTTAAAAAGATGGTCTTTTTTTCTTTGAGTATCCTTTCAATCAATTTTTGTTGAACCGGAAAAACAGAAGGGGTGTAATTGACATCACTTAATAATACAACATCTGCCTCAAAATTATTGGCCAGTTCCTTCCAGTCGAGTTGTGCAAGATAAAAATTGTTGAGTTTGTTATACCTAACCGAATTTTCCATCACTTTTATAGCTTCTGCACTCAGGTCGGTGCAGATTACTTTTTTAGCATAAGGTGTTATGGCAAGAGATGGCAAACCCAGTCCCGCACCAAGTTCCAGTATAATTTTGTCTTGAACTACTTCCGGATTTTTCAACAGGAATTGTGTCAATCCAATTGCAGCAGGCCATACCTGCGACCAGTAGGGGAACGGAATTGTTCCGTTCTCATAAGCAGTGCGGACTGCCAACGGGTCGGGTACAAATAATTCTATTGTGTGCGCCTCAATAGTAAACTGTTTTAATTGAAGTGCTATATCCATCCCTTTTAACAGAATAGAATTTTTGTTATTTACATTTTGCAACAAATTCTGAAGCCCGGTTCACATCCATCAACGCAGGAGCTGCACTGTCCATATTTGGAAAGGATTGCTTTAGTTGGGTGAGAATACATTTGCATTGGGCAAAGGCGGCTGCTTCGCTCATTTTCACTTTAGCGCTATCAACACATCCCAATAGAAATTCCTGTTCTTCTTCCTGCGACCAGGTATAGGTTTTTGAAGCTGTAGTTTCTTTTTGTGATGTATCTTCTTTAGGGCTACTGTTACAGCCTGCTAAAAGCAATACAAAAAAAATGATGCGGTTCATATGCAAGGGGTTAAAATGTATGATCGTAAAGATAGTCAGATCATAGAGACCGAGTTTTTAACAATTTTGCTTTCTGGCATTTTTTATGCTAAGAGATGCTGAATTAAAAACCGGCAAACGCGCTGGAGCTCCACCTTTTGAACCTATAATAACTAAACTATGACCACCACTGTTCCAACACAACTCATCAGGGAAAAAGCCCTTCAACTTTCTATTTCAGAAGACATTTTAACCTGCGCATTAGATATTATTTTTTTGAACCGAAACCTTGTGAATGCATTGGATAATAAAACTGAGATGGATGAATACATCTATAAAGCAGTTTTGAAACATTCTTTTCAAAAGGAGAAAAACGAGGCGGAAGAAGCGTTGTTGGGAAGCAGTGATGCTTTACGCTCTAAAGCTGCTAAAGATCTTGCTGTTTTAAGCCGGGAAGAATTGACAACCGACCCATTTTACAGGGCCGTATTACCCTTATTGGTAAAATCTGTTACGCATGAACCCATTTTACGTTTACATGCCGATGTGGCTTCATCCATAATACTAAACCTGGCTGATTTTAAACGCAGGCACAGGGCTACTTCACTTACTGAAGTTATTGTAAAACATTTTGCAGCAGAAATGCAGGAGGCCAACCTGTGGTAGAAATGGTGTAACTTTTCTATTGGCATAAGTTTTTAATAAAAAAGTTTAGTTACTCATCACCCATAAAATTTTTTTTATGCTTTACCATATTGATCCTCCAAAAAACAAAAAAGAAAATCAGGCAGACAATAACACCGAGGAAACAAAAGCTGTAAAAAAAGAAAAGGACGAACAGGACACCGTACCCGTGGATCATGACGCAAAAAATTATTTCGATGCACAGGATACAGATCCTGAATTATCCAGCGAGGATGAAAAAGATTATCCGATGTAACTGTTTGCAATTTCTGTGTTTATAGAAAGTAGTGCCTAAATTTTACCCATTGCCAACTCTTTGTATTTCTTCACCTGCAGCACCAGATGAACGTTTTGTTGTTTTGAACGTTTTACCAAAACGGTATGTAAATGAAAGATTGGCCAGGCGGGTGTCGCGGGTGAGTTTAAAATACTCGGTAGCCCCGGTAAAGAATGTGTTTCCTTTCATCCATTGGGTATAAAACAGGTCGCGGGCAGCAAGTTTTAGAGTTCCTTTATTATTGAACACCGATTTGGAAATACCAATTGACAATTGTCCGGCAGGATCAACAATTTCCTGTATATCATTCTGACTTTTAGAAGTATAAAAACCACTTAGCTCCGCAGCCCATCCTTTTTGCATGCGGAACTGGTTATTTAGATTAAAATGAAATTGGGTGATGGTCACGTTGTACATTCTTTCAACAAAACCCTGCATGTTCTTATGATTCATGGCAGCCTGTGCGGAAACATTCCACCAGCCGGTTGGTGATACCTGTGTGCCTATTGACAGTGTTAGAATTTTTAGTTTGCCAAGATTTCCTTCTGTGTACAGCACAATACCATTACTGTCAATTGGGAAAACCTGTGAAAAATAGTCCCTGGTGATGCTATAGCCAAGGCCTGTCAGCAAAAACCCTTTATAACTATGCGATAGTTCCATGTTCCAGGTATACTGAGGCCTGTAAAAAGGGTTGCCCCGCTGGTAGGTATATTTATTAATGATGAATAAAAAAGGATTCAGTTTTTGAAATGCCGGCCGATCAATTCGCCGGCCCGCACTAAAAGAAATCGTATTACTGGAATCTATTTTGTACGATGTAAAAAAAGAGGGAAACAGGCTGTTATAATTCCTGGAGAACGATGAATCTTTTACTATAGCATTACCCAATTGATCGGCTTCATAACCTGTCATTTCATAACGAAGTCCACCCTGTACTGTCCACTTATTCTTATTGAACTGTGCAGAAGTATAAAGGGCATGAATGTTTTCGTTGTATAAAAAATGATTGGTCTTGCCAAGATCCGGTTTCCAGGTTGCTCCATCCCTGTAATCGTATTCGGCCAGGTTATTGGTATGGATGCTTGATGTTTTCCAACCAGCCTCCCATTTTCCCGATTTCCACTGCCCTGTGTAGTCGGCTTTGGCAGAAAGTATATTGATATCAGAAGGGATGTTGGCTCTTGCTGCTTCGGAATAATTTGTTGGTGCAATTAAGTTGTTTTCAAAAAACTGGTCACCACGTATACGATACCCAATGGCATCAAAATCAAACGTTAGTTCCCCGGTGGGTGAAAACATATGTTTGAAATTAAAGTTGGCGCCGCCATTTTTCCACTGAGTATTACTAAAACTTATTGTCTGAATGAGAGAATCTTCGGTTCTGTTTGGCGACATCCACAATGCGGGATTATTACCATTTCCTTTACGGTTTAAAAACAATCCTGTGAAGGTGATACCAACTGATGTTTTAGCATTCATAGAATATTCAACACCCGTTCGCAGGTTATGTGTTTGTCCATTCGATGCCAAAAAAGTTGGCTGTTCTAAAAGCGTTGCCACCGTTTTCCCATCTTCTTCTAAATAAGTGCGAAGAGCATAAATACGTGTAAAATTCCGGCTGATGTTAGCACTGTAATTTAAAAACAAGACCCATGAACCGCTTCTGAAATTTAACTGGAGACTATTGTTATTTTTTGGATAAACCCCTTGTGCATAAGAAGTACTGATGCTGCCATTAAACCCTTTCTGTCCAGATTTTTTTGTTTTGATATTGATGATACCTGCGTTACCTGCCGCGTCGAACCGGGCACCCGGTTGATCCATGATCTCAACCTGGCCGATTTGAGCGGAGCTCATTCCATTTAATAAGGTTGAAAGTTGAGCCGGATCCAGGTAGGTTTGTTTACCATCAATCATAACCGTTACCCCGGATCTTCCTTTTAGAGAAATGTTTCCGTCTTTATCAATTGTTATACCTGGTAACTTTTCAAGAGCTTCCATAGCAGTTGTACCTGAATTGGTAATACCGGCTTCAAGGTTAACCACGGTTTTACCCGGCTGTAGTTCAATAAAAGGTTTGCGGGCACTAATAGTAATATTGGATAATTCCCCGCTGACTGCATGTAATGTAACAGGCAATTGTGCAATGGGAGAAGTAAGTATAAATGCCGGTGAATAATAATTTTGATACCCTACCCTGCTGGCCCTTAAAATATAGGTGCCGTTTGCAATACCTGTGAATAATGCGGAGCCAGCGGAATCAGTTACCTGAACTTTAAGTAAGGAAGTATCTGCTTTCAGCAATTCAACTGTAGCTGCCTGAAGAGAAAGATTGCTAACATCAACTACCTTAACTTCAATAGAATAGCTTTGACACCAACTGTTAATGGATGAAATGAATAGAAAAAGAAAAACAATCAACTTGGGCATGCAGAGTTATTGAATTCCAAGTTATTGCAATGGCGACAAATGGAAATTTGCATTTTTGTGGAACGGTAAAATGAGAAGATAAATAGCGCAGGATTGTTCATTTTTTACATGGCCAACCAAAGAAATGCAAGACAGGCTATTCATACAGCAAGCATATCATACACCACAACTTTTTCCCAAAGGTGTGAGCAGTCTTCAACAAATTTTTTATGAATGGGATGGTCCTGGTAAGTTTTCTGCCCCTCAAGGTCATTAA
>DASTMJ010000287.1:0-2697 GCA_035714205.1 Flavisolibacter sp.
AATTTCACACCTCTTGTCATTTATAAGTAAATGCTACCGTTTGTGTATTGGTAAACACTTAGTACCCTTTGCAATGTTTAATCTATCGTTTGTCATAATTCAGTCAGCCAGCTTCCGAATTTGTCAAAACTTTACACTGTACTTAAACCAACAAAATGAGAAAAGCATTTATCCTGGCAGCTATTTTTTTAGCCACAGGTATAACAGCAGGTGCGCAAACTACGGGAAGAATTGCCGGTACTATTCAGGACGACAAAGGAAAACAAATGCAGGCCGTGTCAGTGTCCTTATTAAATTCCCGTGACTCAGCACTCCAAAAAATTGCCATTACAGATAAGGAAGGCAAATATGAATTCATAAATATAAAGGACGGTAATTACCTTTTATCTGTTTCATCTGTTGGTTATAATAAGCAATTTTCAAAATCCATTCAATTAACAGGAAATGAGGTAGAAGTTCCGGTCATTGCGCTATCTCAAAACTCAAAGGACCTTGGTAATATTGTGGTTACAGCCCAAAGACCATTTGTTGAAACCAAGCTGGATAAAACAGTTGTGAATGTGGATGCATCGCCAACAAGTGCCGGTTCCACTGCATTGGAGATCCTTGAAAAATCACCCGGTATTATGGTAGACAACGATGGAAACATCAGTCTGCGTGGCAAGCAGGGAGTTATTGTAATGATGGATGGAAAACAAACCTATTTATCAGCAGCTGACCTGGCCAATCTTTTAAAAAATATGCCTGCTTCGGCACTTGATCAGATCGAGATCATGACTAACCCATCTTCCAAATTTGATGCGGCCGGTAATTCGGGTATCATCAATATCAAAACAAAAAAAGGCAGAAATAATGGATTTAATGGTAGCATTATGGTTGGAGCTACTTCAAGCATATACAGGCTTCACGGAAAAACATACTTTCTTCCAAAATCACAAAACAGCTTCAACTTTAACTACCGGAAAAACAGCTTCAACTTTTTTGGTAACTATAATCCTAACTTTTCAGAAGGCCGGGGAACTCTTATTTTCGAAACAAGGTACCTGGATGAGGATAAAAAAATCACAGGATATAATAACAACGAATCCCGCTTTAAGTTTGGTAACAATAACCATACATTAAAACTTGGTTTGGATTGGTATGCAAACAAAAAAAATGTATTTGGAATTGTTCTGAATGGATTTACTTTCTCAGGACACCCCACCCCGGTTACGGAAGCCAGCTTAAGCGATGAAAACCGTCAGTTGACAGAACGACTGGTTTCCAATACAACCAATGACATTAAGTTTAAAAACGGCAGCGTTAACCTAAACTGGAAGCATACATTTGATTCAACAGGTAGAGAACTTACAGCTGATTTAGATTACCTGGTGTATAACAATTTGTCGGACATGTTATTAACCACGGGTAAATATGATAGTGATCTGCAATTGGTGAGTGAGTCGGCATTAAGAGGACATCTTCCATCTGATATCAGCATTTATACATTTAAAACAGATTACGTTCATCCTTTCAAAGGAGGAAAAATAGAAGCGGGTGTAAAGATCAGTTATGTGAAGAATGATAACATGGTGAATTACGAGATCATGAGTAACGGCAAATGGGAATTAGACCAAAACCGATCCAACCATTTTATCTATGACGAAAATATTAATGCCGGTTATATCAACTATAACAAGCAGATCAAAAAATGGACTTTACAGGCAGGGTTGCGGGTAGAAAATGTTATTTCCCATGGTAACCAGGTGGTCACAAACCAAAAATTCAAGAGGGATTCCACCAATTTATTCCCTACAGCATTTGCCAGTTATGCTGCCAATAAAAAAAATACATTCACTCTTTCCTATGGCCGCCGAATAACCCGTCCTAATTACCAGGATCTGAATCCATTCATTTATTTCCTTGATACCTTATCCTACAGGCAGGGTAACATTTATTTAAAACCGCAGTATACACATAATATTGAAGTGTCGCACTCATTTATGGGCAAATACATCACAACTATAAATTATAATACAACAGATGATGTGATCTCGCAGCTTATAAAAAGGGAAGGCAATAGTAAGATCCAATTTCTCACTGTTGATAACGTGGCAAAATTTGATAATATGGGTATTTCCATTACAGCACCCATAACAGTTGCCAAATGGTGGAATGCCAACCTGTTTACTAATGTTTTTCATAATCATTATGAGGGTGTGTTTGACAATACGGATATTGATTTGCGGTACACATCATTTATGGTGAATGTTACTAACAATTTTACGATATCAAAAGGGTTTTCAGCTGAGTTAAGTGGATTTTACAGGTATAAGAATCTTGGTGGGTTAACCAGGATTGAACCGATCTATCAAATGAGCATTGGTTTGCAAAAACAGGTTATGGCTGGCAAGGGCACGGTTCGGTTGAATGTGAGGGATCCTTTTGCATGGCAGCAATTTAGAGGCTTAAACCAATATGGCAGGATTGATGGTGATTTTCATTTCTACCCCGATTCCAGGCAGGTAACGGCAACATTTACCTTAAGGTTTGGCCAAAACGGACAAAATAATTCGCCCCGCCGCCGTACCACAAGCTCGCAGGATGAACAGAGCAGGGTAGGCCAGGCAGGTCAATAAAACAATTTTTCATTTTTCTCATGTGCATGTTCGGCCCCTTTTTCCAAAGGGGCTTCTTGTTACATCTTAAAAAATTCGT
>DASTMJ010000288.1:0-16931 GCA_035714205.1 Flavisolibacter sp.
TATAATAATTGATACTTCGCTGTTAAAGACCCCAGCTGCTCCTGAAGAGGTAGTTTTAAAATTTAACCTGCAAAAAGGGAAAGCCTATGTGTATGATATGCTTATGGATTTTGAACAGGAAACTGAAGGGAAAAAAATGAGCAGCGGTTTGACCTGGAGATACCGCTTAAATGTTACAGACGAAAAAAATACAATTAAAACCATACGAACTACTTACGAACGCATTGCTGTATCCCTGGACATGGGCGGGCAGAAATTAGAGTTCAGTTCCGATAATAATGGAGGTGATCCAACAAATCCCTTAAATATGTTGAGCAATATGTTTTCAGCCCTGAAAGGAAAAAGTTTTTTTATGAAGGTGGACGAAAAAGGTGCCATACTTGAAATTGATGGGTTAAATAAAATAGGCGAAGCAATGATAGAGGAAATGAATGTTCCTGAACAAAACAAAAAGATGTTTTTAAAAAATTTTACCGACCGTTTTAATGCAAAAGAAGTGAGAGAAACATTTGGGCAAGCATTTTCTTTTTATCCAGGCAAAAAAGTAAAGTCAGGTGATAGCTGGAAAACGGAAACTTCATCAAAAATAGGCCCGCTGCAAGGCAATATGATCACTACTTACCGGTTAAAACGTATTGATGGTAATAAAATAACCCTGGTTGGAACATCCACAATTGATCCAGGTAAAGACAATTCAGAAAAAGGAAGCCAAACCGCACAGTTGTTGGTAGATGCCAAAACAGGATTGGTTTTACAAAATGTATTTGAAACCAAAATAAATGGTAATAATAAAATAAGTGGCAAAGGAAAAATAAGCGGCAAAGAAATTCCTTTATAAGATAAACGGGAGATTCTCAGATTCCACCATCCTTGGTATAACAGTTACGACAACGGGGCTCATATACATTTTTTGCCCCCAGCATTATTTGTTCTTCGTTTGGAATGATGCGATATGAATAGTTGGCAATGTTGCCACACTTTACACAAATTGCATGAAGCTTGGTTATGTAATCTGCTTTTGCCAGCAAAAATGGCATTTGTCCAAATGGCTTTGCCATATAATCCATATCCAGGCCGGCAACAATTACACGTACCCCTCTAAGGGCCAGTTCATCACAAACGTTGGCAATCTCATCATCAAAAAACTGCGCCTCGTCAATTCCAATTACATCAACATCCTGTGCCATTAATAAGAGGGTCTGGGAATTATCTATTGGTGTAGATTGGATGGTATTCTCATCATGCGAAACGATTTTTATTTCATCGTACCGAACATCAATGGCCGGTTTAAAGATCTCCACTTTTAAATTAGCGATCTTGGCCCGCTTCAACCTTCTTATTAATTCTTCTGTTTTACCTGAGAACATGGAACCGCAGATAACTTCAATCCACCCACGACGTTCTCCTTTTATGTTTGGTTCGATAAACATTCAGGATAAATTATACTTAAAAGACAATCTATTTACAATCTGTTAGTAATTTTAGGCACATCTTTTCGTTACCTACTAAACATCCTATTGTTAAAAACAGCGAAAGTACCATAAACAATGGAAAGAATTAAGGCTCTTATTGATAAGTTGTATCAGCAAAAAGAACAAGGCGTTAGCCCTTCCCAATTATTGCCCACTGTTCAATTATTGCAGTCAGAACTGGTACGGCTCCAGCAGAAAAACGGAACACAAGGCACTTCAAAAGTTGCTGTAACCATGCCATCGCAATTGAATTTCAATCAAGATGTGGTATTGGCACAACCTGCAATTAAAAAAGAAGATACCATGCAGTTAGTTGCAGAAGTAAATCCTGTAATTAAACCCAAAGAAGCTGAAATAAGAGTACCTGTTCAGGAGCCGGTTATTCCAAAACCTGAACCAGTGAAACATGCTGAATATAATCTTCAAAAACCTGTATCTATTGAACCGGTAGTTTCAAAAGAAGAACCATCAAGACCGGTAGTTTCACAAAGCAGTTTCTTTTCCGCATTTGACACAGCAGAAGAAGCCCCAACACTTATTCAGCACCGACCAGTAAAAGAACTTCATGAATTAATAGGAGAGTCGAAGGAATCCCTGAACGATAAACTAAAGGAATCAAAGACCGAACTGGCCCATGTGTTAAAAGATACCCCTATTAAAGATCTTCGTAAAGGCATTGGCATTAATGACAGGTTTACATTTGTGAGTGAACTGTTCAGGGGGGATGATGCTATGTACGAAAGAAGTATTAAAACCATTAACAGCTTCAACATACTCTCCGAGGCAGAATACTGGATCAATCGTGAACTGAAATTCAAACTGGGATGGAACGATAATAAAGAAATTGTGCAGCATTTCTATCACCTTGTAAGAAGACGGTTTGCCTGAATAAATTGACTCACTTTTTTTGTTGCCCCTGTATTGCCGGTAATGTAGTCTTCCGCTTTGTTCCCTGCATCCTGGAGTAATTGACGGTTGTTTAAAAGGTTGTTTAAAATTTGCTTCAGTTCGGTTGCATTTTCAATGCTAAAAGCAGCACCTCTTTCAATCAGCTCTTTTGCTTCCCTATATTTTTTGTAATTGGGCCCGAAAATCACAGGCTTGCCATACACCGCTGCCTCCAGTGTGTTATGAATTCCATCCCTGGTAAAACCTCCACCTATATAGGTTATTGTTGCATAATAATAAAGCCGGGAAAGCATGCCCACATTATCAATTATTAATACAGAAGTATTTTTCGATGTAGAATCGGCTGATGAATAGCGTACAGCGTCTGGGAATAGATTTTCAATTTGTTGGATATGAATTTCGTTAATCTCGTGTGGTGCAATAATCATTTTAATGTTCTCGCATAAGGAAAGAATTTCTTCATCATCACTCCATGTGCTTCCTGCAACCAATACCGGTGAATTCTGAATAAATTTTTCTATTAATGGGATAGCAGTGAATTTTTCCTTTATCTCTCGTACCCTGTCAAACCTTGTGTCACCATTTAGGCTGCAATGAAATATCCCGATATCGTTTAGTAATTCCAGCGAATGGTTATCCTGCACAAAAATGTGTCGGAATAAATACAGGATTTGTTTGTAAAAACCCCCATACCACCTGAAAAAGACCTGTTCCTTCCGGAAAACAGCAGAGATCAAAAGCAAGGGAGTGTGCCTGAAGGCAGCTGCTCTTAAATGATGGTACCAGAATTCGTATTTAATAAAAATGATCAGTTCTGGATGAACAAGCTGAATAAAGTCCCTGGCGTTCTCCCTGGTATCAAGTGGTAAATAAGTTATTAAGTCGGCCGGTTTATAATTTAATGCTGTTTCATAACCCGACGGCGAAAAAAAACTTACCAGCACTTTATATCCGGGATAACTTATTTTAAGATTTTCAATTATTGGTTTGGCCTGTTCAAACTCACCGGCTGAGGAACAATGTATCCAGATGATCTTGTCTGAGGGGTCAATGTTTTCTTTTAAATGACTGAAAACATGTTTTCTGCCATTTACCCATTTTTGGGCTTTAATATTCCATAATGAAACGATTTTGATCCCCAAAAAATAAAGCCTGATACCAAGGTTATATAAAAAAAGCAATATGGAAAGGTTTTGAACAGGTCAAAAATATAACTCTGCAGGTCAGCCAAATCATATTTTCCTATTTTTGCCCGCCCAAAGGTTGGAAGTTTTGAGACTTTCAATTTTTCAAGATCTATATATAAAATTCATTCCATGCGTTCCATTCAAATGGTTGACCTTAAACAGCAGTATCAAAAAATTAAATCTGAAATTGATACCGCAGTTTTGAAAGTGATTGAGAGTTGTGCATTTATAAACGGACCGCAGGTTCAAAGTTTTGCCAGCAGCCTTGCTGCTTACAACGGTGCCAGGCATGTAATTCCCTGCGCCAACGGCACGGATGCTTTACAAATAGCTATGATGGCGCTTGATCTTCAACCTGGAGACGAGGTAATTACTCCTTCTTTTACATATATAGCAACCACCGAGGTTATTGCTTTATTAAGATTAAAACCTGTATTTGTAGATGTGGATCCCAAAACGTTTTGCATAGATCCGAAAGCATTGGAAAAGGCTATTACATCTAAGACAAAAGCTATTGTACCGGTGCATTTGTATGGCCAGGCTGCAAATATGGAAGAGATCATAAAAATTGCCACGGCACATAATTTATATGTAATAGAAGATAATGCCCAGGCAATTGGTTGTGACTTTTATTTTCAGGATGGGAGTAAAAAGAAAACCGGCGCTATTGGAACAATCGGCACGACATCATTTTTTCCCTCTAAAAATTTAGGAGGGTATGGAGATGGTGGTGCTATGACAACAAACAATGATAATTTGGCAGAGAAACTGAAAATGGTGGCCAATCATGGTCAAAGTAAAAGATATTACCATGACCTGGTAGGTTGTAACAGTCGGTTAGATACCATCCAGGCCGCCGTTTTAGAAGTAAAACTGAAATATCTGGATAATTACATCAATGCCCGCAGGGAGGTAGCCGATGCTTACGATAAAGCGTTCGCAAGTCAATCGAAAATAACCACCCCATACCGGGCACCGTACTCCAGGCATGTGTTTCACCAGTATACGCTTCTTTTAGAGGGTGTTGATAGAAACAAATTACATGATTATCTTGCAGCTAATAATGTTCCGTCTATGATCTATTACCCTGTGCCGGCTCACCGCCAGAAAATGTTTGCACAGTATAATTCTTCATCTACAGAACTGCCTGTCACAGATTGGCTAACCGAACATGTAATTTCCCTGCCTATTCACACTGAAATGGATGAAGTGCAAATCAATTACATAACATCAAAAGTTTTAGAATTTATAAACCCTTAATCGTACAAAATGAAAATTACTGTAGTAGGAACAGGATATGTTGGTTTGGTAACAGGCACCTGCCTGGCAGAAACAGGAAACCACGTATGCTGTGTAGATATTGACGAACGTAAAGTCAATAAGTTGAGAAATGGACAAATAACCATTTATGAACCCGGGCTTGAAAAATTATTTGAACGGAACCTGAAAGAGGAACGTTTAACGTTTACCACAAGCTTAAAAGAAGGATTGGAAGAATCTGAAATCGTTTTTCTTGCTTTACCTACCCCTCCAGGCGAAGATGGTTCCGCTGATTTAAAGTATGTTTTAGGTGTAGCAGAGCATATAGGCCAACTTCTTACCGATTACAAGATCATTATTGATAAAAGCACAGTTCCTGTAGGCACAGCGGAAAAAGTACATGCTGCCATCGCTAAAAATTTCAATGGAGAGTTTGATGTTGTTTCCAACCCCGAATTTCTGCGGGAAGGTGTGGCTGTGGAAGACTTTATGAAACCCGACAGGATCGTTATCGGCACAACATCGGAAAGAGCTAAAATAATTTTGACCGAATTGTATGGTCCTTATGTTCGCCAGGGAAATCCTATCATTTTTATGGACGAACGTTCTGCGGAGCTTACAAAGTATGCTGCCAACGCATTCCTGGCTACCAAGATCTCTTTTATGAACGAGATAGCCCAAATGTGTGAAAGGTTGGGAGCAGATGTTGATATGGTGCGTAAAGGTATTGGTAGTGATGAAAGAATTGGTAAACGGTTCCTGTTCCCCGGTATTGGTTATGGCGGCAGTTGTTTTCCAAAAGATGTAAAGGCTTTGGTTTATTCTGCAAAAGAAGTGGCGTACGATTTTCATATTCTAGATGCAGTGACCGAAGTAAATGAAAAACAAAAGAGGCATCTGATCGCCAAGATCAAAAGATATTTTAATAATGACCTGGCGGGCAAACGTTTTTCTATTTGGGGATTGGCTTTCAAACCCAATACTGACGACATCAGGGAGGCACCGGCGCTGGAAATAATTGATGCGTTGTTGCAGGAAGGAGCTTCTGTTTGTGCATTTGATCCTGAAGCTGTAAACAATGTTAAAGAGATTTTGGGTGATAAGATTCATTACGCGGAAAATCAGTATGAATGTATTGAAGGTGCTGATGCCTTGATCGTGGCTACTGAATGGAATGAGTTCCGTACACCTGATTTTGATAAGATCCTTTCTTTATTAAAAGAACCTGTGATTTTTGATGGACGAAATGTTTACGATATCCAGGTTATGGAGAAAAAAGGATTTCATTACGAAAGTATTGGCCGCCCCTTAGTGAATCAACCCAAATTTGCCTGATTGATGAAAAAAAGAATATTGATTACAGGTGGAGCCGGGTTTCTCGGTTCTCACCTGTGTGACCGCTTTATAAACGAAGGTTATCATGTAATTGCAATGGATAACCTCATTACCGGTGATCTTAAGAACATAGAACATCTTTTTAAATTGGAGAACTTTGAGTTCTACCATCACGATGTAACGAAGTTTATCCATGTTCCGGGAGAACTTGATTATATACTTCATTTTGCTTCACCCGCAAGCCCTATAGATTATTTAAAAATCCCCATTCAAACGCTGAAAGTAGGTGCAATGGGTACTCATAATTGCCTGGGTTTGGCCAAAGCAAAAAAATCAAGAATACTTGTTGCGTCAACCAGTGAAGTGTACGGCGATCCGCTTGTTCACCCTCAAACGGAAGAGTATTGGGGTAATGTAAACCCGGTAGGCCCACGTGGAGTGTATGATGAAGCCAAAAGATATATGGAGTCTATTACAATGGCATACCATACTTTTCATAAAGTTGACACTCGTATCATCCGTATATTCAATACTTACGGTCCGCGTATGCGGTTGAATGATGGCCGTGCATTACCTGCTTTTATAGGACAAGCTTTACGTGGAGAAGATCTTACTGTATTTGGTGATGGCTCACAAACAAGATCTTTTTGTTATGTAGATGACCTGGTTGAAGGAATTTACCGGTTATTGTTAAGCGATTATCCTCTTCCTGTTAACATTGGCAATCCTGATGAAATTTCATTAAAAGATTTTGCGGAAGAAGTATTGAAACTTACGGGGAACACGGTAAAAATTACATACAAACCTTTGCCGGCTGATGATCCCAAACAACGGAAGCCGGATATTACCAAAGCAAAGAATATACTTGGATGGTCCCCTAAAATAGATCGAAAAGAAGGCCTTGCAAAAACCTACGAATATTTTAAGGGATTGCCGCCTGAAGAATGGTCAAAACAGCCAAAAGAATTTGTTAGTAATAAATGATTCTTTATTAAAAGGTCCGTTCAGATTTTAGAAAAATATTTCTGAACTGACCTTTTTCTTTAGTGAAGCCAATTGATTCTATTCAAATGAAACTGCCTTTGTATTGAGCAATCAATAATCCCTGATATATTTGCCCCCGAATACACGAACCATATGTATCAATCATTAGTAGAAAAGAAAGAAAAACTGGCAGTAATAGGATTAGGGTACGTGGGTTTACCTATTGCTCTTGAATTTGCAAAAAAACTGTCTGTTATTGGTTTCGACATCAATGCCAATCGCATTGAATTAATGAAGCAGTGCATTGACCCCAGCAACGAACTTTCCAAAGAAGCTTTTGAAGGGTGCGACATAACCTTTACTAATTCCCTGGAAGTATTAAAGGAAGCCAGGTTTTTTATTGTTGCTGTACCTACTCCTGTTGACGAACATAATGTTCCGGATCTGGTCCCTGTTAAAAAAGCTTCTGAAACAATTGGGAAGGTCATTAAGAAAGGCGACTACGTAGTTTTTGAATCAACTGTATATCCTGGTTGCACAGAAGAAGACTGCCTCCCTATAATTGAAAAGTTATCTGGATTAAAAAATAAAGTTGATTTTAAGTCGGGCTATTCACCTGAGAGGATCAATCCAGGCGATAAAAAGCATACACTGGCTACCATAGTAAAAGTAGTATCGGGTTGTGATGATGAATCATTGGAAACTATTGCCAAAGTATACGAACTTGTAGTTAAAGCGGGCGTGCACAAAGCCTCATCCATTAAAGTAGCCGAGGCAGCAAAAATTATTGAGAATACGCAAAGGGATCTGAATATTGCTTTGATGAACGAACTCTCTATCATTTTTGATAAGATGAACATCAACACGTATGAAGTGCTTGAAGCTGCCGGCACAAAATGGAACTTTTTGAAATTTACACCTGGGCTTGTTGGTGGACATTGTATTGGCGTTGATCCTTACTATCTTACTTATAAGGCAAGCGAATTAGGTTATAATTCACGGGTAATCCTGGCCGGCCGGCATATCAATGATACCATGTCGAATTACGTAGCAAGAAAAGTTGTCCGCCATATCATAAGTCATGTAGCAGATGTGAAAGCGGCTAAAGTATTGGTAATGGGAGCAACGTTTAAAGAAAATGTAAGTGATATACGTAATTCCAAAGTTGCGGATGTAGTAAAAGAATTAAGGAATTTTTTCCTGAATGTTGACGTAGTAGATCCACATGCAGACAGTGATGAGTTAGAACATGAGTATGGTTTTGGTTTAGCAAAAGAAATCGGGATAGATTATGATGCTGTTATAGTAACAGTGTGTCATGAGCCCTATGCCGATTTTGACGATACGTATTTTTCATCCATCACAAAACCCCATGCTTTAGTTGCAGATCTAAAAGGAACTTACCGTTCAAAAGTAAAAAGCAGAACTTACTGGAGTTTTTAATATGCCATTTATACAGACACACATTCCCAACCTTTTAGTATTTGAACCTCTGGTTCATGAAGATAGTCGTGGTTATTTTTTTGAAGCTTATAATGAACGGGTTTTTTCAGAAGGTGGTATTAATCTCAATTTTGTTCAGGATAATCAATCAAAGTCTTCTTATGGGGTTATTCGTGGATTGCATTATCAGTTACATCCATATGCGCAGGCAAAGTTGGTTAGGGTGTTGGAGGGCAATATTATTGATGTGGCTGTTGATATAAGGCTAGGTTCTCCAACCTATGGACAACATTTTGCTATTGAATTATCTGCTCAAAATAAAAAACAATTATTTCTGCCTGCAGGTTTTGCTCATGGTTTTTCTGTGATAAGCGAAACCGCGGTGGTATTATATAAATGCAATGCTTTTTATAATAAAGAAAGCGAAGGAGGCATTTGTTTTAATGATCCTTTCCTGAAAATTGACTGGAAAATTCCAGCTGGAAAAGAGATCGTTTCAGATAAGGATCTTCAATTGCCGGGTTTTGAGCATATCAGAAATAATTTTGATTATTCCATATCATGACTGCACCTGTAAAAATACTTGTGACCGGTGGTAACGGCCAGTTGGCCAGTGAATTAAAAGAGTTGGCAGTTAATTACACGAACGTATCTTTTGTATTCTTCGACCGATCTGAGCTCTCCATCTCGGATCATAATGAGCTTGAAAAAATATTTAAAATTCATCAGCCGCAGTATTTTATTAATTGCGCCGCATATACGGCAGTTGATAAAGCAGAAGAGGAAAAAGAAACTGCTTTTGCCATCAACGGAACTGCGGTGGGTACAATTGCTGAATTATGTCAATCCCATAATTGTAAGCTGATTCATATCTCTACTGATTATGTATTTAATGGCAAGGCTACAACTCCATTAGATGAAACAGAAACTGTCGATCCTGTAAATGCATATGGTGAAAGTAAATTGATGGGAGAGAGGCTGGCTTTTGAAAAAAATCCGGAAACTATTGTCATTCGCACCTCATGGGTTTATTCATTTTACGGAAAAAATTTCGTCAAAACCATGATGCGTTTAATGAAAGAAAAAGAAAATATCAATGTTGTATCGGACCAGGTTGGGTCACCAACGTATGCTGCTGATCTGGCCCGGGTAATTATGGAGATTATCACGAATGGAAATTGGGTGCCGGGAATTTACCATTATAGCAATGACGGTGCAATTAGCTGGTTTGATTTTGCGATTGAAATAAAGAAACTGATACATTCTACCTGCGTAGTTAATCCAATTACTACAAGCCAGTTTCCAACACCTGCAAAGCGTCCGGCTTATTCAGTTATGGATAAAACAAAAATCCAGCACACGTTTGGGGTTCAATTGTTAAACTGGAGAGAAAGCCTGCAAAAATGTATTAGTAAGCTTTCACTTAATTGAATTTTTCCAACACTGATTTCATTAAGGTGCTAATGCTATCGTTTTTTAAATTACCAATACTACCTTCATGGGTATGGTGTAATCCCTTCGAAAAATCAAATTGAAATGCTCCCTTTTCTATGCGGTTTCCAACCTGTTGATATGCATCACGGAATGGAATACCCTGGTTTACCAATTCATTGACAGCCTCTACGCTAAAAAGATATTTGTATTTTTCATCAACAAGAATATTGTCCTTAACTATAATGTTCGACAGCATAAGCCTGGCTAGCTGTATACAGGATTTCAGATCTTCGATAGCTGGAAATAGAACTTCTTTTGTTAACTGCAGATCGCGATGGTAACCGGAAGGAAGATTATTCAATAATAAAGTGAGTTCATTTGGTGTAGATTGAATCCGGTTGCACTTGGCCCGGATCAGCTCAAATACATCAGGATTTTTCTTGTGGGGCATAATGCTGCTACCGGTAGTTAATTCTGCCGGAAAAGAAATGAACCCGAAGTTTTGATTCAGGTATAAACAACAATCCATTGACAATTTACTAAGTGTGGCTGCTATGCAACTGGTACCCATGGCCACAATTTTCTCAGTTTTTCCCCGGCTCATTTGTGCGTATACAGAATTATAATTGGGCGAAGAAAAATTGAGCAGCCTGGTAGTTAACTCCCTGTCTAATGGGAAAGAAGATCCATAACCTGCGCCACTTCCTAATGGATTTTTATTGGTAACAGCATATGCTGATGCAAGAACTTCCATATCATCTACCAGGCTTTCAGCATAAGCACCAAACCATAATCCAAATGAAGAAGGCATGGCTATTTGCAAGTGGGTATATCCAGGCAGAAGTTTGTCTTTATAGTTCTCGCTTTGCTGGATTAACAGATCGAACAATTCATTTACTTCATTCCTGATCTTAAGTATTTCTGAACGTAAGTAAAGTTTGATATCTACAGCAACCTGGTCATTCCTGCTTCGGCCGCTGTGAATTTTTTTTCCAATATCGCCAATACGCTCCGTTAACAGGAATTCAACCTGTGAATGCACATCTTCCACATTATCCGCAATGGAAAACTTCCCTTCCTCAATTTCCCGGGCAATTTGTTGTAAGGCCAGCACAGCAACACCTGATTCTTCTTTGGTCATCAATCCTACCTCTCCCAGCATTTTTACATGTGCTATAGAACCCTGTACATCGTATGGAGCCAGAACCAGATCAAATTCCTTATCTCTGCCAACCGTAAATTTTTCAACTAATTCTGAAACAGACGTTGTTTCTTTTTGCCAAAGCTTCATATTCTTTTCTGTTGTGGGCTACAGTGCCTTTTAATTGCCTTTAAACCTGTAAAAATACTAAGCAGTGTTCAAACCTTCGGGTTCAACTTAATATTTGATGTTATTCAAAACGGAAGAAACTTATTAAAAATATCTTTATTATTAAATTTAAGTAGTATATTGGTTTAGGAAAGTGCAACATACACTGCAATGGAACAAACTCATACGCTATAACACTCCACGTACCCTGGAAAGTACTTTTAGACGAACATCCGCTATGATGCATTTATCGGGTACAGGACAAAACCTATGTTTACTGTTGTATATAGGCAGATTACAATTAGTTTATTGCCTATTATGTTCATTGAGGTAACCTTCAAGTATCGAATATGAAACTCAGGAATCCCAGCTGCAGGAATGATCTTTTTATTCAAAAGAAATATAAAGTTCTGGAAGTAGGTGGGGGGAATAACCCACATCCCAGATCTAACGTAGTTGTCGATAAGTACATTGATAATAATTATCACCGGCGGGGCCATCTAAAGGTTTATCCCAACCAGCAATTTGTTTGTGCTGATGGTGAGGACATGCCTTTCGAAAACAAATCGTTTGACTATGTTATATGCTGCCAGGTACTGGAGCATGTAAATGATCCTGCAAAATTTGTTGGAGAACAGCAGCGTGTTGCATATAACGGGTACCTGGAAACTCCATCGCTAATTGGTGAATTTTTGATGCCAAAGGAATCGCATAAATGGGTGGTACTTGAAATTGATAATAAAATTGTGATGTATGAAAAAGAAAAAGTTGATTTTAAAGCCATTCGTGACTATGGCTACGTTTTTCTAGATTTTTTGCCAAAACAATCTATTGGTTACAAAGTTTTACAAAGGACACATTCCAACATGCTTAGTGTGAATTATGAGTGGAAGGATTCTGTTGAAATCCTGGTGAATCCTGAAAACTCTTATTATTACGATTACTTTACAAAGCCCTGGGATGAAAAAATTTGTAATAAGTTATTGAAATTTAAAAGTATTAATAAAGAATTTTTTTCTTCTTTAAATGCGTTCTTAGCAGTCTGTAGAAGTGTATTTAAAAGTAAAGTCTTGCGAATCTGAATGGCTGGAAAATCAAAAGTTATAGGATGCACTTTAATAAGTTAACATAGGTGTCAATGCCATTTTCTATTTCATCAACAAAAATAAATTCATCGGCCATATGGCTCCTGGCAGAATCCCCGGGTCCTATCTTCAGGGCCGGGAAGTTCATTAAAGCTTTGTCAGATGTAGTTGGTGAACCATAATAACTTAATCCTAAACGAACACCTGATTGCACGAGAGGATGTTGAAGCGATATGGATGTTGACCTGATGCGAAAACTTCTGGGTATTATTTCACTCTGGATGTTCTGTTTAATGATACTTACTGCTTCTTCCAATGTATATAATTCATTCACCCGAACATCTGTAACAAATTTGCATTGGGCCGGCACCACATTATGGGCTTTATTATCTGTTTCAATAGCGGTTACGCTCATTTTTACTGGTCCCAATAAATCAGAAATCTTTTGAAACTGGTATGTGTTGATCCATTCTATATCTTTTATGGCTTTGTAAATAGCATTTTCTCCTTCGTTACGGGCTGCATGTCCGGCTTTGCCTCTTGCTATACAATCCAGCACAACCAATCCTTTTTCGGCTACAGCCATTTGCATTTGCGTGGGTTCACCTACAATAGCACAATCAATTTTAGGTAAGTATTCTAAAGCCATTTCTATTCCACCTTGCCCTGAAATCTCTTCTTCAGCCGTTGCGGCAAATGCAAGGTTGTATTTTAAATCAGCTATTTCATAAAAGTGCAGAAACGTCATCATCAGGGAAACAAGACATCCCCCGGCATCATTACTTCCCAGCCCAAATAGCTTCCCGTTTTCAATTGAAGGCAAGAAAGGATCTCTTGTATAATTGCTATTAGGTTTTACTGTGTCATGATGAGAATTTAAAAGCAGGGTAGGCCTGGTACCATCAAAATATTTATTTAATGCCAAAACATTATTACCCACCCTGGTAACTTGCAAACCTTTTAATGATAAAAATTTTGCGATGGTACTTGCTGTTTGCCACTCATCTTTACTAAATGAAGGCAGACTAATAAGCTCCTGCAACAAGCTTACTGCTTCTTGTTTCAAAGATTGAAGATCGTTATTCATTTATAATGGTTGTACCCGATGTGCCTTTTATCAATAGTTGCAGATCTTCTGCTTTTCCTATAATAACCTTGCTTACGCCATTATTTAATGCAACAAAAGCATTGTCCAGCTTGGGAATCATGCCAGCAAAAACAAGCTGCTTTTCTTTTAGCTCTTTAAAAAATGATGGTGTGATTTTTTTTATAACAGAATCGTCTTCATTGGCATTTAGCAATACCCCTTTTTTTTCAAAAGTATAAACAAGGTGTACATCAAAATCACTTCCCAGGTTCTTTGCAACTTCCTGGGCAATGGTATCAGCATTTGTATTTAATAACTGTCCATTTTTATCATGGGTGATCGGAGCAAGCACTAATGAAAGATTTGCGTCCAGTAGTTGCATGAGCAATTTTTTATTGATAACATCTACATCACCTGCAAAACCGTAATCTATGCCATCAACTTTTCTTTTATGAGCCTGTATTGCGTTTCCGTCAGCACCTGATAACCCAAAGGCATTGCACTGTAACGATTGTAATTGTGCAACAATGTTTTTGTTGATGTAACCGGCATAAACCATGGTTACAATCTTCAGCGTTTCATGATTTGTAATTCTTCTGCCTTCAACCAATTGTTGTGGAACTTTTAATTCTTCCGCAAGCCTGGTGGCTAATTTGCCACCGCCATGTACCAGGATCTTTTTTGCATCAATAGCAGCAAATTCTTGTAAGAAGGATGAAAGTTTAGTTTCATCATCAATAATATTTCCGCCAATTTTTATGATGTATAACTTATCCATTTAAAATTTCTGAAAGTACGGCCTGCGCTGCCCACACCCGGTTTGAAGCCTGTTGAGTAATAATGCTGTTTGGTCCATCAAGTATTTCATCACTTAATTCCACATTTCTTCTTACAGGCAAACAATGCATCACTTTGGCATCATTGGTTAGTTCCAATTTTTTATTGGTAAGCATCCAGTTTTCATTAGTACCTAAAATAGCACCATAATCATTATAGGAGCTCCAGTTTTTTACATATACATAATCGGCCCCGTTTAAAGCCTCATCCTGGTTATAAGTAATGACTGCGCCTTTCGTAAATTGTTCATCAAGTTCATATCCTTGCGGGTGAGTAATTACAAAATCGGCTTCGCCCCAGGCATTAATCCATTGCGCAAAACTATTGGCTACGCACTGCGGCAATGCTTTTACATGTGGTGCCCAGGTTAAAACTATTTTGGGTTTCTTTTTTTTCTGAAAAGTCTCTTTAATTGTTATAACATCTGTGAGGCTTTGCAATGGGTGAAGCGTAGCACTCTCTAGACTTACAACCGGAATGCCGGAGTATCTAATGAATTGCTTTATATATTCTTCACTGTAATCATCTTCCCTGTTTTTAAGTGTAGGAAATGTGCGTATGGCCAGTATATCAAAATAACTTCCCAAGATAGGTGCGGCGTCTTTTACATGTTCGACGGTTGTTCCGTTCATTATGGCCCTCTCTTTAAATTCCAGTGCCCAGCCTTCCGAACCAATATTGAAAACAATGGCTTCCATACCAAGGTTCTGTGCAGCAATTTGGGTGCTTAATCTTGTACGCATGCTGGGATTTAAAAACAAACAACCAATACGTTTATTAACGCCATGGTTTTTATCCTTAAACGGATTCTTTTTATATATCAAAGCTTTTTCAGTCAAAGCATTGATATCTTTTACATCATGTGCAGAAATGAAATGTTTCAATTTGTTAGAACTGTTTTATTAATCAGCAGATTGCCACTATTAAGCTTTTGTTGTGTCACTAACTTCAACGTTCTGTTCAGTACGTAGCTCGTGGATGGCCTCCTGTAGCGCATCTAAAAACTCATCCATTTGCTTCCTGGTAATTGTCAGGGCAGGTAACAGACGTATTACATTTGGTTTTGCTTCACCCGTAAAAATATTATGTTGCTGTAATAATTGTTTACGGAGATCTTTTAGTTCTTCAGGAACGTCAAAGCCTATCATCAGGCCCAAGCCTCTTATATTTTCAATTCCTTCAATCTTTTTTAATTTGTTCAGCAGGTATTGTCCTCTTTGTTTGGCTTTTTCTATCAGGTCATCTTCTTGCATTACTTCCAGAACCGCCAATGCAGCAGCGCAGGCCAGATGATTGCCGCCAAAAGTAGTTCCCAGCAAACCATGTTTGGCTTTTATGTGCGGTGCAATAAAAATACCACCAACAGGAAACCCGTTGCCCATACCTTTTGCCATGGAATAGATATCTGCCTGGATTCCTGCATGATCCATAGCAAAAAACTTCCCGCTTCGCCCATAACCACATTGTACTTCATCTGCAATTAAAACAGCTCCCGTCTGGTCGCAAAGTCGGCGAAGAAGTTGAAGAAAATTATCTGAAGCCACATTAATCCCACCTACGCCCTGGATCACTTCTATAATGACTCCGGCAACTTCCGAACCCTGTTGTTGGAAATAGGTCTTCAGAGCCGCTTCATCATTGAATGGTAGAAAGTCTATATTACCTGTTTCATTTACAGGAGCCAGAATGGTTTTGTTATCTGTGGCAGCAACCGCTAAAGACGTTCTTCCATGGAAAGCTTTTTTAAAAGCAACGATCTTTTTTCTGCCGGTATGAAATGAAGCCAGCTTCAAGGCGTTTTCATTGGCTTCAGCACCACTGTTAACAAGAAACAACTGATAATCTTCTTTCCCGCTTACCTGTGCCAGCTTTTCAGCTAATTCTTTTTGTATGGGTATTTGAACAGAATTAGAGTAGAATGCAATTTTGTTCAGCTGATCTTCAATACGTTGAACCCAATGAGGATGTGTATGTCCAATGCTGATGACTGCATGGCCACCATACATATCTAAATATTGAACACCATTCTCGTCCCACACATAAGAATCTTTTGCTCTTGTTATGGTAATATCATTGACTGGATATACGTCAAATAAGCTCATGATTGTTTATATAAATTGTTTGCAATTGTTGATGAAAGTTTGATGCCTTTTATTAACGCTGAACTTAATCCCTGGTGTTCCATTTCGTTTAGGCCTGCAATGGTACAGCCTTTTGGAGAAGTAACTTTGTCAATCTCTTCTTCAGGATGAGTTTTATTGGCAATTAAAAGTTTGGCGGCTCCGTAAGCTGTCTGCGATGCAATTTTTAATGCATCATGCGCATGAAAACCTATTTCTACACCACCCTGCGAGGCTGCGCGGATGGTACGTAGAAAAAAGGCGATGCCGCATGCACATAATGCGGTGGCAGCACTCATCATATCTTCATTTATCAAAATGCATTGACCCATGGTGTTAAAAATATTTTGCACCATTAAAATATCTTCCTCGGTTGCATTAACTGCAGAAAGACAGGTCATACTTTCCCTCACTTTCATAGCCGTATTAGGCATTGCTCGTACTATACGTAAATTGTTGCCAAGCTTTT
>DASTMJ010000289.1:0-23626 GCA_035714205.1 Flavisolibacter sp.
TTTCCTTCAAATGAAAAATGAAGTTTTTCTGCTTTTTCAAAGATGGGTGGCAGCTTTTTTTTATTTCTGATCTGAGGCGTACAAAATAGCTGAAAGGCCTGTTCAGCAGCTTTTCTTTTTGAAATGGCAGAAAGAAGTGCAAATTTTGTTCTGATATATTTAATTACCAAACGCTGCCCTAAACTCATGAAAGATTTGCTTTTACACCGAAGTTACAGGTTCAGTTGTTTGTTGAATTGATTGTTCTTAGATAAAAATTATTCATCTTGCTTTTTAAAAAACCGCCAGGGAGGCTAATCGACAAATGCAAATTGTAATCATAGGTACAGGAAACACTGCAACAATACTTGCCAGGAAATTAAAGGAGGCCGGGCATAATATCGTGCAGGTATTTGGACGGGATTCAAAGGCTGCCAGTGAACTGGCGTATGAATTAGATACCGAATCTACCAACTATTGGAATGTTGTAAAAAAAGACGCAGATATTTATATCCTGGCTGTAAGCGACATTGCTATTGAGGAAATTATGAAAGAACTGAATCTTACCTCTAAAACCATTGTGCATACTGCGGCATCGGTTTCTAAAAATGTATTGAATAAGGCCTCGGATCATTATGGTGTATTCTATCCTTTGCAAAGCCTGAGAAAAGAAATGAAACATCTTCCCGATACACCTATAATAATTGACGCCAGCGATCCTCACACTCACCAGGAGCTGCAGCAATTGGCACAAACCATATCCAACCATGTTGTGGAGGCCAGCGATGAACAGCGGTTAAAATTGCATTTGGCAGCGGTTTTTTGTAACAATTTTGTAAATCATTTATACGCGGTTGCTGAGATGTATTGTAAAAGAGAGGGGCTTGATTTTTCCATACTTTTACCACTCATAAAAGAAACGGCATCAAGGCTTGATGAAATGCCGCCGTCTGAATCACAAACCGGCCCCGCAATACGAAATGATACAGTCACCATTCAAAAACATCTGGAATTATTAAAAAATTATCCTGATATGCAAAAACTTTATTCAACTCTGACTGAAAGTATTTACAAGAGCCAGCTATAATTCATCTGACTTTCTGCAATCTATCCTATCTTTCCTTTTCCAAATGATGCAAGATCAGAACAGCAATACAAACTCACTATCTCCAAACAAATCTTCTATGCCCGGTACTAATGTGCTTGATCTTTTTCAAAAGATCAGGACATTTATTTTCGATGTTGACGGGGTATTGACCGATGGCACTGTACTTCTGTTAGAAAATGGTTTGCAGGCAAGGCAAATGAATATAAAGGATGGCCTTGCATTACAAATGGCTCTGAAAAACGGTTTCAGGGTAGTTATTCTTTCCGGCGCGGCATCTGAACCTGTGATCAGGCGTTTCCAGTACCTTGGTATAAATGAGATACATTTAGGAGTTTCTGACAAACTAAAATTTCTCCTGAATTTTATAGAACAGGAAAGCCTGGATCCCGAAGAAATTTTATTTATGGGAGATGACCTGCCTGATCTTGATGTATTAAAACGTGTAGGTTTACCTTGTTGCCCGGCCGATGCGGCTGTAGAAGTTCAAAAATCAAGTAAATATATTTCATCAAAAAATGGTGGCAGCGGTTGTGTAAGAGATGTTATTGAAAAAGTGCTGAAGTTAAACGATCGCTGGAAGTATAACACCTCAATTTCGTCACGTTAATTTTTTCTGAATGTACCTGGTTAGTGCTTTTTTGAGACTGATTCGATGGCCCAACCTTGTTTTTATTATCCTTACACAATTACTCTTTTATTACTCAGTATATATTCCTTTATATGCATCACATGATTATAAAAAGATTTCCCTTCTTATTGTAGCATCTGTGTTGATAGCAGGTGCCGGATACATTATTAATGATTATTTCGACCTGAATATTGACCAGGTAAACAAACCAGAAAAAAATGTATTCCTTCAAACCATTCATCGCCGGTGGGCTATCATCTGGCACTTTATTTTCAGCCTGATTGGGGTAGCCACTACCTTGCTGGCCGTAGGTTTATCAAAATGGTACCTGGTACTTGCAAACATTGCATGCGTTTTCCTTTTATGGTTTTATTCCACATCGCTAAAAAGAACCTTGCTGATTGGAAACCTGGTTATTTCTTTGTTAACTGCATGGACGGTTCTGATCGTATTTTTTGCATTTACAGAACCGGGTGAGGCTATCCGGACAACAAATGCTACGTCTGTTAAGTTTTTCAGAATCGCTTTTTTGTATGGTGGTTTTGCTTTTATTATCTCATTGATTCGTGAAGCCATAAAGGACATGGAAGACCTTGAGGGTGATGCACGGTATGGGTGTAAAACACTTCCCATTGTATCCGGCATTCGCACAACAAAAATTTATACGGCTGTGTGGATTGTTGTACTTACGGCATCGTTGATCATTCTTCAATTATATGTTCTGCAATTTGGCTGGTGGCTTGTAGTTGGTTATAGTATTTTATTGGTGATCCTTCCCCTTTTATATACAGCTATTAAATTAAGGCAAGCTGCAATACAAAACGATTTTGCCTATTTAAGTGGTCTTACCAAATGGATCATGTTAACAGGTATTCTTTCCATGGTCTTTTTCAAAATCTACTTTTGATAAATGAAAGAAATTATTCTCGCCTCTCAATCTCCCAGGAGAAAACAATTGCTGGAGTGGGCTGAAATAAATTTTGAAATCATCGTTGAACCAACCGATGAATCTTTTCCGGATGAACTAAGCCCGGCCGAAGCTGCTATCCATATTGCCCGTGAAAAAGCAAGGGTCATCAAAGAAAAGTTTCCCTGTAAAATGATCATTGCTGCAGATACAATTGTTGTTTTACATAATGAGATCATCGGCAAACCAACCGACCGGGAGGATGCCATTTTAATACTGCAAAAATTGAGTGGAAGCCACCATAAGGTAATTACCGGTGTTGTCATTACACAACATACCAAAGAAGTTTCTTTTGCCGATATCACAGACGTTGAATTTTATGACTTAACCAAAGCCCAGATTGAATTTTATGTTGATAAATATAAACCCTACGATAAAGCTGGTGCTTATGCCATACAGGAATGGATTGGTGTAGTAGGTATAAAATCCATTTCCGGTGATTTTTATAATGTAATGGGTTTGCCTGTAAGCAGGGTAGTGCAGGCCTTGCAGGAGTTTTGAAATTAGGTTATCTTGTTATATGACCGAAAAATTGCTGCAATACCTCTGGCAGTTTCAATATTTCAACAAATCTGTTCTCAGGTCAGTAAACGATGAAAAATTGAAAATTTTATTGCCAGGAATTCTGAACCACAACCAGGGCCCGGATTTTATAAATGCTAAAATAAAAATTGATACTACTGTCTTTTTTGGATCCGTTGAATTACACCTGAAAACCTCACAATGGATGGAGCATGGGCACCACCATGACCTCAATTACAACAATGTAATTCTACATGTGGTTTTCGAAAATGATAGTAACCTTGCTGGTCATCATATTCCGGTTCTTGAATTACAACCAAGAATCCCGGCACTTCTGCTGCATCGGTATACCCATATTATGCAGGCAAATTCATTCATACCTTGTGCTGCCACCATTTCCGAAATAAAAGATATTACCTGGATTGCCTGGAAAGAACGGCTTCTGGCGGAACGGCTCACCAGGAAGGCCAAACTGGTTTTTGAATTTCTTGAAAAAAACACCTTTCACTGGGAAGAGACCTTCTGGTGGATGCTTGCACGAAATTTTGGAATAAAAGTCAATAGTGATGCATTTGAAGCCGTTGCTCAATCCATTTCTACCGCAATCTTGTCAAGACATAAAAGCCAGATCCATCAACTGGAAGCTTTGATTATGGGGCAAGCAGGTTTACTGAACTGTGAGTTCCGGGAAGATTATCCAAATCTTTTAAAAAAAGAATATAGTTTCCTTCAAAAGAAATATGGATTACAACCCTTTCACATTCCCATACATTTTTTAAGAATGCGGCCAGGCAATTTTCCAACTATCCGGCTTGCACAATTGGCCATGTTGGTTCACCATTCCGTTCACCTGTTTTCAAAAATTTTGGAAATGAACAGGGTAACAGACATCCAGAAATTATTTAGGATAACAGCCAATGATTATTGGCATTATCACTACCTTTTTGATGAACCCACCCCATTTAAAAGAAAAACACTCGGAACGGAGATGATCAATAAGATCCTCATCAACACCGTTGTTCCCATTGTTTTTGCCTTTGGTCTGCATCATAAAAATGAAGGATACAAATCCAAAGCAATAAACTGGCTGGAAGAATTAGCTGGCGAAACCAATCACATAACAAAAGGATTTACCCAATTGCAAATGACTAATTCCAATGCATATGATTCCCAGGCTTTAATTGAATTAAAAACCCAATACTGCGATCACAAACTTTGCCTGCAATGTGCAGTAGGAAATGCTTTACTAAGAAATTAATTTATAAAACTCCGCGGCATCTCTTGTACTTGCCACTGGCGGCTTCAGATGGAGTTACAGAACGGGCACACGATGCAAATAGAACTGCTACTAAAATGATGATAAGTCCGGTCTTCATAGGAAACAATTTTAGGCAAATCTAACGGCAGTTAGTATTCGCAGGTAATAAAATGGTTTGTTTAATTACGTAGGATTTTCCACCACCTACATTTAAAAAACGCTTTAAATAAAAAGTCAATCAATTCACTTTAACGGGTATTATTACTAAGGTTTTTTGAAAATTGAATGGATCAGGAGCCATTCCTTTTTCAATATAAATCTGAAACAGGTGGTGGTGAACGGGACAAAACCGGGACAATTATTCTGTCATTTCACTTATAAAACAAACCCCGGCATCATACTTTTTTACCTAAATTTACGTTCAACAACCTAACACATTCAATCTCAGTGAAAAAAGTAATTCTGTTTATTTTATTATTGACGGCAGGCTTAAATTTATCAGCGCAGGACTCAACAAAGGTGAATGATAAGAAGAGAACAAAAGAAGAGAAACGACAACGGATCAATGCCCTGATGAAGCAGGAAGAAGAAGGTAACCTGGCATACATAAAACAAAATGGTTTTGGTATTCAGTTGCGCACCAATGGTTACGGGATATTTTTTGAAATAGGACGTAGAAGAACGCAACGTTTCACCAATACCTACAGTATCGAGCTTACTGAGATCAAACATCCCAAAGAAGAAAAAAGCGGTGGAGGTTTCTTTTCAAACCCATATATCTACGGCAAGATCAATAACTTTTACCAGGCAAAACTTGGTTTTGGCCAGCAATTTATATTCGGGCAAAAAGGAAATAAGAATGGCGTAGCCGTAATTGGGCTGGCGCAACTTGGTTTGTCTATGGGACTTTTAAAACCATATTATATTAACACAAACACCCCGGGTGCCAGTGCCGAAACCATAAAATACTCTTCCCAGGACAGTGTTCCATTTTTAAGTTATAATCCAAACAATTCCGCTGCTGGTTTCACCAAAGGTTGGGGAGAACTAAAAGTAAAGCCAGGGGCATATGCTAAAGCAGGTCTACGTTTCGATTTCGGAAGATTTAACGAATCGGTTCAGGCTATTGAGATCGGTATAAGCGTAGACGGTTATGGCAGCAAGATCGATATCTTAGCCCCGGTTACTACAGACGGGACCGCCGGTGGACCCAGGAGATTCTTTTACCAGGGCCATATAGCCTTCGTATTTGGCCGCAGGAAATAATGCATTTATTTTTGCAGATTATTTGACCAGCAGCAGTGATCCTTTGGGGCGCCTGTTGTGTCACTCACTTGTACGTTCAGGGTGCTGTGCAGCTATTGATTGTAACGGCACTCTCAACCTCAATTTAAAGACTATGACCGAACTTCCTTTGGCACCCGATACAGAACCGGTAAAAAGATCCAAACCCGATTGGCTGCGTGTAAAACTTCCCATCGGCGAAAGTTATAAACATGTTCGCAACCTTGTTGATACGCATAAACTGCATACCATTTGCGAAAGCGGCAATTGTCCAAACATGGGTGAATGCTGGGGCGCAGGAACGGCTACCTTTATGATATTGGGCAATGTGTGTACACGCAGTTGTGGTTTTTGTGCGGTGGCAACCGGCCGCCCCGATCCAATTGACTGGGATGAACCGCAACGTGTGGCTGAGGCCATTCACTTGATGAAGGTAAAACATGCGGTAATCACTTCTGTTGACAGGGATGAAATTAAAGACGGCGGTTCTATTATCTGGTACAACACCATTAAAGCTGTAAAACAGCTAAACCCCGATACAACATTGGAGACGCTGATACCGGATTTTAAGGGACAAAAAGAAAATATTCAACGTATTATTGATGCCGCACCTGAAGTGGTTTCCCATAATATTGAAACTGTTGAACGGTTATCCCGCCAGGTTCGTATCCAGGCAAAATACTGGCGCAGTATGGATGTAATTAAAACGCTGAAAGAGGGCGGCATGCGCACTAAAAGCGGCATCATGCTTGGCCTCGGTGAAAAAAAAGAAGAAGTAGTTCAAACACTCAAGGATCTTGCAAATGCAGGTTGTGATGTTGTAACCATCGGACAATATTTACAACCAACAAAAAAACATTTGCCTGTTGATCGTTTTGTTCACCCTGATGAATTTGCAGAATACAGGGAAATCGGTTATTCATTTGGATTAGATTACGTAGAAAGCGGCCCCCTTGTTCGTTCATCCTATCATAGCGAACGGCATGTCATACCCGGGTACGGTAAAACAGCATGGCAAAAAGAAAAAAATCAACTGGTATAATGGCTCGGTGGCTTTTAGTTTTTTTTTCGCTAACAACTTCTTTTGTTTGTGGGGCTCAATTAAAATGGCAAAATGTTGATTCGGTATTTCAGCCATTGCCGGCATCCGTTCATGTTTATTTTACGGAGTCTCCAATTGATTCGGCACCATTTAAAGCGTTTTATGTAATTGCGGATCTGAAGGATAAAAACCTCCGGTTTACCACGGATACAACTTCTGAAAGACGTATAACACCTTCACAGTTTTACAACAAAAATAACCAGCCCCTGGTTGTAGTAAATGGTACTTTCTTTTCGTTTGAAACGAACAGAAATCTGAACACGGTTATAAAAGATGGGAAGACTGTTGTTTTTGATAATCATATCAGGCCTTTAAGGGGAAAGGATACACTTCTTTATGCCAAGTTTTTACCCAGTGCTATTGGCATTTCTAAAAAAAGGGAAGCAGATGTTGCCTGGTTATATAACGAGGCGGGGCAAAAAAAACCACTTGCATTTGAGCAAAACCCAAAACTTATCAGAGATTCAGTGAATCATGTAAGTATTTATGATTTTGTTCCACAATTACATCATCCGCCAAAAACAGAAAAACGATATGGCATAAAAAAGTGGAAAATGCAAACTGCCATAGGTGGCGGACCAGTATTGTTACATAATAGTGCTATCAGGATTGCCAATAATGAAGAAATGAAGTTTAGTGGTAAGGGTATTAGGGATAAACATCCACGTACTGCTATGGGCTACACACAAGATAACAAACTTGTAATCCTGGTAGTGGAAGGTAGAAATGAAAATGCAGGTGGAGCTACACTTGTACAGGAAGCCCAGATATTAAAAGATCTTGGTTGCATAGAAGCACTGAACCTTGATGGTGGTGGAAGCAGTTGTTTACTGATCAACGGTAAGGAAACAATACGGCCCTCTGATAAAGGGAACCAAAGGGCCGTACCGGCTGTCTTTATTATTAAAAGAAAATAATTATTCCCGAAGTTCCCAAACTAGTGCACTGGCACCCAGAATAGCTGCATCTGCCTCCTGCAACTCGCTAAATACCAGTTTGACCTTATTTTGAAAAATCGGTAACAGGTTTTTCTCCATATGTTCCCGGGTAGGATCCATAATCAGGTCACCCGCTTTTATAACTCCGCCAAACAGAATAATGGCCTCTGGTGAAGAAAACATAATGAAATTTGCCAGGGCTTCGCCTAAAATCTGTCCCGTAAACCTGTATACTTCTTTTGCTATCTTATCTCCTTTGCATGCACATTCAAAAACAGTCTTGGAGTCCATTTGGTCCAGGTTGTATTTTCTCAGGGTGCTTTCCTCCTGGCTTTGTTCAAGGAGTTCTTTGGCAGTTAATACAATACCGGTTGCAGAGCAATAGGCCTCCAGGGAACCATTAATTTGTGTTGACCAGTGTTTCCGGCCTCCGGGCCTGATAACGGTATGCCCAAGCTCACCCGCAAAGCCATCGTGTCCATAGATCAACTGCCCGTTGGCAACAATACCGCTACCAACACCAGTACCCAGGGTGATCATGATAAAATCCCTCATTCCTCTTGCAGCACCATAAGTCATTTCGCCAACAGCAGCTGCGTTAGCATCATTGGTAAGCGAAGAAGGAAGTCCGAATTTAGCCGATATCATCTCGGTGAGCGGAATGATACCTTTCCAATGCAGGTTAGGTGCATATTCAATAGTACCTGTATAAAAATTACCATTAGGTGCACCAATACCAATGCCTTTTATTTTTCCATCCCCACCATGTTTTTCAAGAATGGGAAGCAGGGTATTATAAAGAGCATCTATATAGTCTGCTATTTCGGGATAAGCATCTGTTTTTAGTTCTCCCTTTTCTACAATCTCGCCGCGATGGTTGACAATACCATATTTAGTATTGGTTCCGCCAATATCGATACCTATAGCAAATTCATTAGAGAGGTCAATCATATTAATCTTTATTTTCTGTTACGTCCAGTGCACCTTCAGGAGAGGTTTCAAGAGGTTGCAGATCCTCATCAGCTACAGTTTCGTAGTCAATACCTTGTCTTTTCAAAATGCCACGAACAATAAATGCAAAGAAAGCTAAATAAGCAAAACAAATAACAGCAACCCAATAAGATTGGTGAATTCCTGCTCCAACTACATCGGTTTTCGTTTGCAGGTAATCGGCCAATTTACCTTGTATAGGAGGAATAATACCACCGCCAAGGATCATCATGATCAAAAATGCAGAGCCCTGGGTTTGATATTTTCCTAAACCTAAAATGGACAAATTAAAGATAGCAGGCCACATTATTGAGCAGAACAAACCGCCGCTCATAAAGGCATAAATAGCAAGTTGCTGTTTACTCATAATACCTACAATCATGGCTATTAAACCCAGGGTGCTGAAAATTAAAAGTGTCCTGGCAGGTTTGTCTTTACTGAAATAAAAAGCTGCAATCTGAACAATTACACATACCACATAATATAATAGCGGGGTTACATCGTACTGGGAAATAGCAATGACACCTATAACAATTCCAAATGCAACCAGGGGAACTACCAACATGGCAATTTGCTTGGATGAAGGTTTCAGGTTAAAAGCAGATATGGCACCTGTCCAACGACCGATCATTAAACTACCCCAGTACAAAGAAACGAAAGGCGCAACCTGCGATGATTGATACCCACCAAAATCAGGTTGTTTTAATAACTCACCAAGATTACTGACAATAGTTACCTCAACACCAACATAAACAAAGATGCCCAACATACCCAGCACTAACTGAGGATACTTCATAGCACCCCAACCTTCAGGATTTTTTTTGGCGCTCCAATTAGCCAGCAATAATCCAAAAACCACAATAGCAAGTGCACCAAATAACCATTTTAAACGATAGGTTTCCAGTGCATGCCTTTCTGCTTCTGACAAAGTAGCCGGGTCTGTTTTGTAACTGTCAAACACAGGCACAAACATTACAATGAGTAAGCCTGTCATGATCAGCAGGGAATACAAAGCCTTGTTTGCCTTTTCCGTTTTTTCTGTTGAAATGCCTGATGGCACTTTTTTAGAAAAAAAGAACATGGCAGCTGCTGCAATAAATAAAGCACCAACGCCTGCATACAATATGATCACCTTGCTCAGGCTGAGAGCCTGTATTTTTTCATCGGTAAGAGCAGCTGTTGTTCCAAACAAAGCAAAAGCCACTACTAATGGCCCGATCATCGTACCAAATGAATTAACACCGCCACCTAAATTTACACGGCTGGTACCGGTTGAAGGATCGCCCAATGCAATGGCAAAAGGCTGAGCAGCTGTTTGCTGCAATGAAAAACCAAGAGCTACCACGAACAAACCAAACAACATTCCGGCAAATGCATTGGCATTCACAGCAATGATCATGGCAATGGCCCCTAATGCAGAAAACAACAAGCCATAAACAATACTTCTTTTATAACCCCATTTTGCTACAAGGTCTTTTCCACCAAAAGCACCATAGGCAAATAAGATAAGGGCACCAATATAATAGGCCGTATAAAACGCAAAGTCTACTAACTGGCTCTGAAATTGATCCAGCTGGAAATAGTGCTTACAAAACGGAATGAATACACTGTTACCAGCAGCAATAAAACCCCAGAAAAAGAAAACGGTTATTAACGTACTTAAGGCACCATAATTGGTTGGAACAGGCGCACCTTTTACAGATGTTGCAATGTTCCGGTTCGGTCCCATGGATGTAGCCATAATGGTTTTGGTTTTTTGAGCTTTGAAAATAATAAGTTTCAGTCATAGAAAAATTGAAACTATGAATATGTTGAAAACAATTTTGGCTAACTTCAAATCAGGATGTAATTGAAATATGGAAATAATTCACGTAACAGCAGAGTGTTATCCGGTAGCAAAAGCAGGTGGGTTGGGAGATGTAGCAGGTGCATTGCCAAAATATCAATCAGTATTAGGGCATACATCCAAAGTTGTGATGCCTATGTACCGAACCAAATTTTTATACAATAATGATTGGGAACTGGTTCATGAAGGCGACCAGTACATGGGTGATCATTATTTTAAATATGCCATCATCAAAGAAAAAACCAATAAACTTGGCTTTGATCTTTACCTGTTAGACATTAATGGTTTGCTTGATCGTGAAAAAGTTTATGGTTATGATGATGACGCTGACCGTTTTATTGCTTTCCAGATTGCCGTATGTGACTGGCTGAGTAAATGGACCCATAAACCCGACATTATACATTGCCACGACCATCATACAGGTTTGATTCCCTTTTTTATAAAATATTGCTACGCATTTAATTCACTGGCTGGTGTACCATCGGTATTCACCATACATAATGCAGAATACCAGGGCTGGTTAGGATGGGATCAATCTAATAAACTTCCTCCATACGATGACTGGAAATCGGGATTACTTGAGTGGAACAAAACAATTAACCCATTAGCATCAGCAGTTAAATGTGCGTGGAAGGTTACCACTGTTAGTCCAAGTTATTTAGATGAGTTACGTTTTTCTGCTAATGGCCTTGAAGACCTGATGGAATATGAAAAAGGAAAATGTGTTGGCATTTTAAATGGTATTGACACAGAAGTGTGGGATCCGGTTACAGATTCTTTCATTGTTAAAAACTTTGATGAGCATTCTGTAAAAGAAGGAAAACGCAAAAACAAAAAAGAACTGGCTGACCGGTTTGGACTGGATCCGGATAAACCCCTTATCTCATTCATAGGAAGACTGGTAGGAGAAAAAGCCGCCGATATATTGCCCGATGCCATCCGAAGTTCTATTTACCAACATCATGGCAGTGCCTGCTTTTTAATACTTGGTAGCGGCGATCCACAGGTTGAATTCCGGCTTGATGAACTAAAACATCAGCTTACTGGTTTTATCAGCACCTATATTGGTTATAATGAAGCTTTGAGTCATTTAATATATGCAGGCTCGGATTTTTTACTGATGCCCAGCAGGATAGAGCCTTGTGGATTGAACCAGATGTATGCTTTACGTTACGGTACGGTGCCTATGGTTAGAAGTACCGGTGGTTTGAAAGATACCGTTAAGGATTTTGGGGACTGGCAGGGATTTGGTATACGATTTCAGAATGCGGATATAAATGACATTACCTATTCTGTTGGACGTGCCATTGATCTGTATTACAACAAAAAGGATTTGTATAACTGGATGCGAAGTTATATGATGCAGATCGACCATTCCTGGGATACGTCTGCAAAAGAATACCTTGCTTTATATGAATCTTTGCAGTAAACCAATTTTTAAATGTTTTGATGAATAGCGGTACAGGTGTACAAGAGTGCGACGCAACAAAAGTTCAAATAAATTATAAAAGCCGGGACAAAAAACTAATCCATTCTTTATGAATTTCTATAAGAGTATTCATTAATTTCAGATAGAGATTATCATTTATAAAATAAGAAGAGCTATGAGCAAGCAAATGTTATCAGTTATTTTGGGAGGAGGTGCAGGTACACGATTATACCCGTTAACAGCCAGCAGGTCAAAACCGGCAGTGCCCATTGCGGGCAAATATCGTTTAGTGGATATTCCTATTTCCAATTGTTTAAACTCGGGCATCACCCGCATGTTTGTTTTAACCATGTACAACTCAGCCTCGTTGAACAGGCATATAAAGAACACCTATCATTTCAGTGCTTTTAGTTCGGCTTTTGTTGATATACTGGCAGCAGAACAAACCCCGGATAATCCAACCTGGTTCCAGGGAACGGCTGATGCTGTGCGCCAGGGCTTACGACATATTGCACCATTTGACAGCGACTATATCCTGATTTTATCCGGCGACCAGTTGTACCAGATCGACTTCCAGGAAATGCTTGCCAACCACAAGGAAAAGGGTGCAGACATCACGGTAGCAACTATCCCTGTAACAGAAAAAGAAGCATCTGAATTCGGTATTCTGAAAACCGATGACGGTATGATCACCTCGTTCATTGAAAAACCAAAAAGCGGCCTCGAAGATTGGGTTAGCGATACGGGGGAAGAAATGCGTAGCAAAGGAAAAGTGTACCTGGCTTCTATGGGTATTTATATTTTCAATCGTCATCTTTTGTTTGACCTTTTACAGAATGAAAGCAAAGACGCTGCTGATTTTGGTAAAGAGATCATTCCGCAATCCATCAATAAATATAAAGTTGCCAGCTACCAGTACGAGGGTTATTGGGAAGACATTGGGAATATACCCGCCTTTTTTCATGCAAATATTGGTTTGACAAAAGATATTCCAGAGTTTAATTTGTTTGACAATACCAAAACCATTTACACCCGTGCCCGTATGCTGCCACCTGCAAAAATCAGTGGTACAAGATTAGATCATAGTATTATTGCCGATGGTTGTATCATCAATGCAGCTCATATAGAAAATTGTGTGATCGGTATCCGCTCACGTATTGGTCACGACAGCAATCTCATTGACTCTTATATTATGGGAAGCGATTATTATGAAACCCTGGAAGATATTGCTTTAGATCAGCAACACGGCATACCCCAGTTAGGCGTAGGTACCCGTTGCCAGATTCAAAACGCCATCATTGATAAAAACTGCCGTATTGGAGATGATGTTCGTATTATTGGCGGACCACATATTGAAGACGGCGACTCTCCACTTTATACAGTAAAAGATGGCATCGTTGTTTTGAAGAAAGGTGCTGTTTTGCCTAACGGATTTACTATTGGTGCATAACCTGAAACTAAAGTTTTCATCAGCATAAAGGAAATGTGTAGTATGTGTTTTCATTACACATTTCCTTCTTATCTTACAGCGATCAAAATCGAATGATTGCTTATGGCTATTCAATCCACCACGGCCTTAAAACATGGCCGGTATGCCAAACCAAAACTCTCTATAGCCCAGATCTTCACCATGAGTTTCGGTTTCCTTGGAATTCAGTTTGGATTTGCTCTGCAAAATGGAAATACCAGCCGAATTTTGAGATCCTTTGGTGCGGATGTAGAGCAGTTACCCATGTTCTGGATTGTGGCCCCCCTTGTGGGCATGATTGTGCAACCTATCATTGGGCATTATAGCGACAGAACCTGGAACAGGATTGGCAGGCGAAAACCTTATTTTTTGGCGGGTGCCATTTTATCCTCCCTTGCTCTTGTTTTTTTACCTAATTCAGGATCACTCTCATCTGTTGTTCCCGCTTTATGGATTGGTGCGGGCATGGTCATGGTCATGGATGCATCCTTTAATATTGCCATGGAACCTTTTCGGGCATTGGTAGCCGACAATCTACCAGATAGTCAACGCACCTCGGGCTTTAGTATTCAAACATTTTTAATTGGGCTAGGAGCGGTTGTTGGTTCGGCACTACCCGAAATTTTAGCTAATAATGGTGTTAGTATGGAGGCAGGTGAGGGTGGTGTTGCAGACAATATTAAGTACTCGTTTTATATTGGTGCAGCCGTTTTCATAATTGCTATTCTTATAACTGTATTTTTCAGCAAAGAATATCCACCCAGGGAATATGAAAAATATCACGGTAAACCTTCGGTTTCGGAAAAGCATGGGCTGATGCAAATCTTATCTGATTTTGGCAAGATGCCAAAGACCATGAAACAATTGGGACTGGTACAGTTTTTTAGCTGGTTTGCACTTTTTAGTATGTGGGTATTTACTACGGATGCCGTAGCCACCCATGTATATGGTTTAACAGGTGATTATTCTAAAAGCATTGAATACAACGAAGCAGGTAACAAAGTAGGTTCGGCTTTTGGGGTTTACAATTTTGTGGCCATGATCTATGCACTTTTTCTTCCTGTTGTTGCAAAATATATCGGGAGGAAACTGACACATTCCGTTTCCCTGATTGCAGGAGGTATTGGACTGATCTCAATTTTCTTTATAAGTGATCCGGCCATGCTTAAATATGCAATGGTAGGCGTAGGTTTGGCCTGGGCCAGCATCCTGGCAATGCCATATGTGATCCTTTCCAGCTCCATCCCCCCCGGTAAACTTGGCATTTATATGGGAATTTTTAATTTTTTCATCACCCTTCCTCAAATCATTAACGGGTTATTTGGTGGTTGGATAGTGAAACACTTGTATGGAGGACAACCCATTTATGCTATTGTACTGGCTGGTGTTTTTATGATCTGCGCAGCCATAAGTGTAATATATGTTTACGACCCGGTTTCAACAACAAAAAATGAATTAGCACTGCCAAATGAAACACTTGAAAATATTTAAACTTGCCCTGCTGCTTTTTGTTTTTGCAATTAAGGGCATTGCCCAGAACATAGAAGTTTATCCAACACATTGGTGGACGGGAATGAAAGATCCCAAACTTCAATTGATGATTTATGGAAAGGATATTGCTAAAAAGATCCCCACTTTTAAACTTCCGGCTACGGGAGTAAAGTTTGCCGACGGGGTGCTTTTAAAACGTGTGATTAAAGTTGATAACCCAAACTATGTTTTTCTCGATCTTGTCATTCAAAAAAATGCAAAACCAGGTGTTCGTGATTTTGAATTTGATCTGCCTGGCGCCGATTTTAAAATAAAGTATGAAATAAAAAGCCGTAGCAGGGATAATGGTAAAAAAAGAATAAAAGGCGTTACATCAGAAGACCTTATTTACCTCATTATGCCAGATCGTTTCAGCAATGGTGACCCATCCAATGATCGCATTCCAGGATTAAAAGATCAGTCATTAAATCGTGATTCCATTTTTGAACGTCACGGTGGTGATTTAAAAGGCATTCAAAACAAACTGGATTATTTGCAGGACCTGGGCGTAACGGCATTGTGGTTAAACCCGGTTATTAAAAATGATATGCCTAACCGTACCGAACACGGTTATGCATTTACCGATCATTATAAAGTTGATCCACGCATTGGCGGAGAAAAAGCGTACCATGATTTAGTTAATGATCTGCACAAACGAGGAATGAAGATCATACAGGATGCAGTATACAATCATACCGGAATTGAACATTTTCTTTTTAGGGATATGCCAGATAGTACTTGGTTCCATAAATGGCCAAAGTACACACAAACTACCTATAAAGACCAGGTGCTTTTTGATCCGTATGCCTCGGTCTCCGATAAAAAATTAATGAGCGACGGATGGTTTGTTCCCCAAATGCCCGACATCAACCAGGATAATCCGTTGTTTGCAACTTTTCTGATTCAACACGCCATATGGAGCACTGAAGAATATGGATTAGACGGATGGAGAATTGATACGTATGCTTACAATGATCTCGAATTCATGAATCGCTGCAATAAAGCGTTATTAGATGAATACCCGCAATTGCATTTATTTGGTGAAACCTGGGTTCATGGTGTCATCAACCAGGCTTATTTTACTGAGAACAAATTAAATATTCCTTTCAAAAGCAACCTGCCCGCCGTAACTGATTTTCAAACCAGTTTGTATGGCATTTTGCCTGCACTAAAAGAACCATTTGGATGGACAGAGGGAGTTAATAAATTGTACACTACAATGGCGCAGGATGTTATTTATAAACATCCCAATAAAAATGTAAACTTCCTGGACAACCATGATAAAACAAGATTTTTTTCTGAGATAGGAGAGGATTTTGAAAAATTTAAAATGGGTATTGCCTGGTTATTAACCACCAGGGGCATTCCGCAATTATATTATGGCACAGAAGTTTTAATGAAAGGTGTTTCTAACCCCGACGGATGGGTAAGATTGGATTTTAAGGGTGGCTGGAAGGAAGATAAAGAGAACAAATTTGAAGCCTCAGGAAGAACATCACTGGAAAATGAAGCTTTTAATTATGTAAAAACGATTGCAAATTTCAGGAAAAATTCAACAGCTATCACCAAAGGTAAATTCATGCAGTATGTGCCGGAAGATGGAGTTTATACCTTTTTCCGTTATAATGACAATCAAACGGTAATGGTTGTAATGAATTCCAATTCGCAGGAAAAAACAATAGAACCACTGCGCTTTACTGAACGAATAAAAGGATTTACCAAGGCAAAAAACATAGTATCTGGATCATCAGCCGATTTGAATACAAATTTGACGATACCCGGTAAAACTGTATGGATTCTGGAGCTGGTTAAATAACAAAATTCAGAACCAGGTTTTTGCCATAGCTGCCCCAGTTTTTTAATACCTTATCGATAGATTGTATCATGCTGCGGCGGTCAACTTTTTTGCCTTTAGTAACCGGGGCCACTTTTTTTGTATCAACACCATTTACTTCTACCCTTGTAGCAAACCAGGTTGTATGAATGCGGGGCATTCCTAACCCCAGGATCATACCGGGCAGGCCGTTGGCGCTTTCTGGTCCGCCATTTGGCAACAATTCGTCTGTATAAAATGCAAACAAGGTAAGTGAGTCATCAAATCGTCCGATAGCTTTCCTGCATTCGTATCCTGCAATGATCCGGGTATCAGGTGTCAGTTTCCATTTAATTTTTAACAAACTATCCTGAACCAGGAATGTTTCTTCAAAAACAGGTTTTTGAATGGTGGTGGTACCGGTAGAATAATCATTGAACACGATATTCTTATCCGCAATCCCCTGGAAAAATGACCGGGGATCAAAGGCAACCTCTCTTCCTGGTTTATAAATCGACTTCGTAGTATCGCCTATAAAATCAAAATAAGTTATACTTGTTTCTGGCAAACGGTCTTTTGCAAATTCATACCATTCAGGTTCGGTGGCCTTAATTAATTGCCGGACATACACCGTTTTTTCAAATTCAATTTTTATCGTGGAATGAAATGCTGTTTGTGCGTGGGTGCTGATACAAATGAAGGAAACTATGGCGGCGGTAAGTATTTTTTTCATGATTATTTATTTTGGCCGGGCATATTAGTAAGTGACCATTCAAATTTTAAAAAGAAGTATTGACTGATCTTAGAATACCGGTCTTCCGAAACAAAATTGCTGGTAATGTTTCGGTTAAAACCCCTGTTCTGATCAAGAATATCACTTGCAATCAGGTAGATTTTACCTGATTTATCTTTAAATACTTTCTTTGATAAACTTGCATTCCAAATAGTTTGATTGGGATTACCTGAAAATGCAGAAAGATTTTGTCTGAGGTCGAAATTACAGTTAGATGTAAACTCAATTTTACCAGGCAGCATTATCATCGTTTCGATATTTCCACCGTAATTCCAGTAATTGGTTTTCATCTCCGGGTTGAGTGTGGATTCTGTAGTGTTATAACCTCCACGAGGACCAATTTCAAAACTAAACTTATCAGGATTGTTATAACGCAATGCAAAACCAAAATCAGAATTCATATAGGAGGTTGCATTTCTTTTTTCATTAATAAAATTGATATTCTTTCCGCCATTCCCGCGTACATTAAAACTATATCCCAGTTTCTTTTCACCGCCATCTTTGAAATAATCAGCATAAAAATACCAGTTCCGGCTACCGTTCACATTAACCGGTGTATAAGTTTGTTTACCTCGACTAACATCCAAAGAAGTAAGGAAGGCAATTGTATTTACAGGAATATTATAGCTAAAATTTGTAAAGAGCCCCTTCTGGCTAAGTGTTTTGTAGGTATTGAACCCAAGATTGATACTGTGGTTAAACCCAACTTTCAGGTCGGGATTACCAATAAAAACATTCAACCTGTCAGCATTGTCCCTTATTGGTTGTAATTGATCTATTGTTGGCTGGCGTGTGGTACCTCTATAGTTAAAACGAATATTTGTTTGAGGTTTTATTGTGTAATTGACACTCGCCTGTGGCGTAAGATTCAGAAAGTTATAATTATTTCGACTATTGTTATCCAGGTTAAACAATCTCAGTTTTACAGTTGATACTCCGGAACCAAAAGCTGCTCTTAATTTCTGACTTGAATATTTTAAGATGGATGTACCACTGTGAGAGAATACATCAAGATCAAAATTATTACTGAACTCCTGGTCTAAAACAGCATACTTGCCTGTAAGATCTTTATTGAAGGTATTCCGGTGCGATTCGGAATTATTTTTATTATATGAATAGTCAAGAACCAGGCTCCATTTAATTGAAAGAGGTTCACTCCAGGTAATTTTTGTACCCAATGTTTTTGATCTTCCCGTCATTTTCTTTTGCTGGTCGCCTATATCAACCGAATCTATTATTCCGTTTTCAAAAAAATCAGTATGAGTCTGTATAATGCCGTCCTGCTGGTCTTCTATAATTCCATACCGGAGAGTTGCGATCATCAACCTGTTCTTTTTATTAAATGCCTGCCGGTAGACCAACTGGTTGTCCATTTGTTTTTTTTCTGTTTCATTATCCTGCAACTGGTCACTTTTATTAATATAATTTTTAGCATCATCCAGAAATTCGCTATAGGTTTTGTTAAGCAATTCTGTGTTCTTAATAATTCCTGCTGTGGTCAATTTTAATGATGCAAGGGAGTCCAGTTTCCATTCATACTTTCCATTTAAACTATGTTGCTGGTTCAGGCCATTGGTATTTTGATACCTGTTTCTGTAGGTTGTGCCGGATGAAAGAATATTTTGTGTAAGGGTAGAGGCTGTGTTAACAGTCCCCAGGCGGTTATAGCGGTACGAACCGTTTATACTGTTTTTATCTTCATTCCATTTATTGCTATACAATGTGCCGGCTGTATAAGAATCAGGCAGCCCTCTTAAACTCCAGTCATTAAAACCATCATCGGAACCAAAACTGAAGTAATAACCAGAAATTTCATCGTACTCAAAATCATTTTCAATACCCAGTTTCTGACGATCTTCCCAATTAAGGCTTCCGGTGGAGATATCACTTTTTGTTCCGTACACTGAAAACTTCTTTTTACCTGCAAACCGGTTGTACAATACTTTGGCATCAACCAGTTTATCAAAATCTGATGCAGCATGAGCTTTACCAAAAGCTCCTTTTTTAGCATCTTCCTTCAACTTTATATTTACTGTTTTGCCTTCGTTACCAGTGGTAATACCGGTTAAATTTTGTTGTTCTGTTTTTGTATCATACACCTGTACTTTATCAACAGCCTTTGCAGAAATATTTTGCGTGGCCATGGTTGGATCATCACCAAAAAATTCTTCACCATCTACTAAAACTTTTTGCACTCTTTGCCCCTGGGTAGTTATTTCTCCTTTACTGTTTACCTGGAAACCGGGTAGTTTTTTTAATAGTTCTTCAACCGTTGCACCATCTTTTACATGAAAGCTGTCTGCTACAAATTCGGTTGTGTCACCTTTTATCCGGATGGCCCCTGCACTCCTGATAACAACAGCATCCAGTAATTGGGTTTTCAGTGTGAGAGCAATTTTTCCCAGGTCGTTCACTGGTTGGTTTTTAATTTCGACCTCGTCCGAAAAATCGGCGAATTTGGGAAAGGTCACCAACAACTTGTAATTCCCAGGATTAACATCCGAAAACTGAAAGGTTCCGTTTTTATCTGTTCTTACAAATTTGTATAAGGTGGAATCTTTTTTCTGCAATATAACAACTGCGTTGGCCAGGTTTTTTTTTCCTAATGTATCTGTAATGGTTCCATTAACAGTGGTTTGGCCCAGAGCCATTTGTGTAAGACAAATGAAGAAGGCTCCGAAAAGGATTTTTCTCATGTAGCAGGCTTAGGTTTTTATAAGCAACAATAATAATATGAAAAAGCTTTACGAGTTGTTAACTTTACTTAAACGGTAAACTCCTTACGTATGATGCAGCCAATGAATAATTCCATAAACGAAGAAAACGATAGCCAGATAATTGAGAACAAGGCGGCTGATAGACCCGTTGCTCAAAATGCACCAACCTCAACTGAACGATATGAAGACAGGAATTTTGTAGATACAACAAAACCTGTATGGAATTATTCTATTCTTTACGATGATGATATCAACAACTATCAGAATGGAACGCATTACAGTCTCTATAATAAGTTTGGATCAAAACGATTAACCGTTTTAGAAAAAGAAGGTTATTATTTCTGTGTTTGGGCTCCAAATGCTACAAGTGTAACTGTTACAGGCAATTTTAATAACTGGAATAAAACTTCACATGCTTTACAACCCCGTTGGGATAAAAGCGGCATATGGGAAGGATTTATACCCGGAATAAAAAGAGGGGACCTGTACAAATATTTCATTAAAGGTTTTGATGGCCGGGAAACAGAAAAAGGAGATCCGTTTGCCAATTTTTGGGAAAAAAGGCCACTTACATCTTCCATAACCTGGGATTTTGATTATAAATGGAAGGACGACGAATGGATGAAGGAACGCAAAAAGAAAAATGCTCTGGATGCACCATGGAGTGTATATGAAGTACACCTAGCAAGCTGGATGCGACCAGATAAAAACAATGAAGAGACCTATAATACCTATGGCCAGATGGCGGAACTCCTTGTTCCTTATGTAAAAGAAATGGGGTTTACCCACGTGGAGCTCATGCCTGTAATGGAACATCCTTTTGACGGAAGTTGGGGTTATCAATGCACAGGATTTTTTGCACCCACATCACGCTTTGGTGCACCTGAAGATTTTATGTATCTGATAGATCAATTTCACCAGGCTGGTATTGGTGTTATACTCGATTGGGTGCCTTCGCATTTTCCGTATGATGCACACGGGTTATTTATGTTTGATGGCACACACACTTACGAGTATGCTGATATGCGCAAAGGTTTTCACCCGGATTGGAACTCTTACATTTTTAATTATAAAAGGGGAGAAGTAAAATCGTTCCTGATCAGTAGTGCAAGGTATTGGTTCGATCTCTATCATATTGATGGCATCAGGGTTGATGCTGTATCATCGATGCTAAAACTGGATTATTCTCGCAATGAAGGGGAATGGGAGCCAAATGAATTTGGTGGCAACGGAAACCTGGAAGCCATAGCTTTCATAAAAGACCTGAATGAAACGATATTCAGGGATTTCCCTGATGTACAAACCATTGCTGAAGAAGCAACAGACTGGCCGGGCATTTCAAAACCAACATTCCAGGGAGGTTTAGGTTTTGGAATGAAATGGATGATGGGCTGGATGCACGATACACTGGATTATTTTAAGATCGATCCTTTATTCAGAAAAGATCACCAGGATAAATTCACCTTCAGCATGATGTATTATTTTGATGAAAACTTCATGCTACCGTTAAGTCATGATGAAGTAGTACACGGCAAATCACCAATGATCTATAAAATGCCGGGAGATGAATGGCAGAAATTTGCCAATCTGCGATCTCTTTATACATATATGTGGACACATCCCGGTGGGAGATTATTGTTCATGGGGAATGAATTTGGACAAACTACGGAGTGGAATTATAAATCTGAGTTGGACTGGCCCTTGTTACAATACGATCTGCACAGAAACTTACAAACCTGTGTGAAAGAGCTCAATCATTTATTAACTTCTGAAGAAGCTTTACATGTAAATCAATTTAGTCCGGAAGGTTTTCAATGGGTTGATTTAAACCACCGGCCTGAAAACGTGATGGTTTATAAACGAATAGGGCAGGTTTCAGATTTACTTATCGTCTTAAATCTTTCGCCAATAGTTCGCATGGACTGGCAAATTGATGTGTATGGAAAAAGTTTTGAAAAAGAGATCTTTAATTCTGACCTGGCAAAATATGGAGGAACTGGAACCGTTTTTAACCCGGAGATCAGGAGCGAATTGATAACTGAGGAAGAAAAAAAATACAGGATTACCCTTAATTTACCGCCCCTGGCCGGACTGATTTTAAAATAAGTACACTGATAAAATAAATTTTATTTAAAAAGCGCGGATTTACTGGCAAAAACAATTGTATTTTTTTATTTTCGGTTTTTAGAAAAACCACTATAAACAATATCCTATGCGCAAAGCGTTATTGACCAGTGTTGTCCTGGGTATTTCCAGCGTATTATTTGCACAAACTGACAGCTCCACTTATTTTTTACAAAAAGGCCTGGAAGAAAAAGCTAAAGGTCGCCGGATGGAATACCTGAAGCATTTTGAAAAAGCTTTTACCTACAATCAATCAAACAAAGAAGTTGTAAGTCAGCTGGCCGCTGCCTATTTAGATGTACGCCGATATGCGCAGGCAAGAGAAAAATATGTGTTACTGGAAACATTAGGCGACAGATCGGACAGCACTTTCAAACAACTAATGTTGCTTTCGTTCAACATGCGCCAGTTTGATGATGCCATTAAATATGCTTCCCAGTTAAAGAAAAACAGCCCTTCCCAAAAAGTATCATTTTATATTGGCAAAGCCTATTATGAAAAAGAAGACCTGGGAAACGCTATAAAATTCCTTGATGAAGCAGGAAAAGAAGATGATCACAATGCTGATGTGCCTTATATGGTAGCAAGAGCTTATGCTGATATGCAGAACTATAAATCTGCTATTCCTTATTACCAAAGAGCAGTTAAACTAAATCCTTCACAGGCTTATTGGATTTATGAAATGGCACTGATCTATTACGCAGCAAATGACGACCAGAATTCTTTAAAATATATGTTGGAAGCGGGTGAAAAAGGATTGAAAAAAGATAATGCTTATATGCAAAACCTTGCTACGGCTTATTTAAATACAGGAAGGTTTAATGAGGGTATTGGTGTGTTGCAGGATATCTTAAAATTAAGACCAAGTGATAAGAATGTTATCAGTACGTTAGCTGAAGCTTACTATAGTGCCAAAAAATTTGATGAAGCCATTTCTTATTATGATGAGATTTTGCGACTTGATAAACAAAACGCCGATGCACTTTACATGATTGGCATGTGTTACCAGAAAAAAGGAGATAAGCAAAAAGGTATGGCGCTTTGTGATAAGGCCATAGAAATGGACCCAAGCTTGCAAAGTCTTAAAACAGAAAAGAAAATGCCAGGCATGTAATCGAATAGATTTAATA
>DASTMJ010000290.1:0-3555 GCA_035714205.1 Flavisolibacter sp.
ATGACAACCGTGCCCACCTGCACTTCCTTTACGATATAATGGAACAGGCTAATAATGATATGACCTTTGTTCAGCTACAGCCTTGCGGCAGCAATATGATCACGTCTGCAAAAAACAAACGGTCACCGGCACCGGTTGAAAACAAATCCGCATTAGCAGTTGAAATTTGGCCAAACCCTTCACCAAACCTGTTTAACCTTAGGTTTTCAAACAGTGCAGTCGATGCTCAGGTACAGGTAAGAGTATTGGACGTTCATGGAAAACAGGTTTATGCATTTTCAGGCAACAGTCGACAGGAATATAAATTTGGCGGGAACTTTATTCCGGGTTTGTATTTCGTTGAAGTAACACAAGGTAATACCCGTTCAAATTTTAAAATTATAAAACAATAAACAGCCGTTTATGAAATAAAGCCACTCCATAGTGGGCGGCTTTTTATTTTGGATCCAAATTCTTACTTGTCACTTTAATTCTCCAGTGCTCCTTTTATGATCAGGTACTGTGCTGCCCCATAAGTAGCCATCACACTCAAACCCAATACCCAATGTTGTACAACAAAAAGGTTAACCGCCAGCAAGGAGTCAGAAACCACAAACAACAAGGCACCGGCAATAAAAAAACAAGCAGCCCTCTTTGGCAATTGCTGACTGGTATGAATGGCCATCAGCAACATAACGCCAATGGTCACGCTATACACAACCACCGGTATTTTCAACTGCTGCAGGTAAGGGAAAAGAAACACAAGTAAAAAAATGATATACAGCAGTACGGGTAACACCAGCTCCGGCTTCTTATGCAATAATCCCCTTTGATGTTTGCCCGCCTTCTTAAAATACATGATATAACAAACATGCGCCAGCAAAAAAGAAAGAAGTCCCGGGATGAACAGGTCCTTTGCCTGCAACAACACATCGCCGCACCAGGAAAGAAAAAGAGCTGCCAGGATAAGATAAAACAATGCACCAGTTTTTTTCTTCGAAGCAAAATAAAAGACAAGCATCAGCAAAGGCATAAGCAGGGGTTTGCTGATCCATCGAAGTCCATCCTGCCGTAAATAAATGAAGAAAAGGTCAAGAACAACAACTACAACATAAATACCGGCAACCAGTTTTGAAGTTTGCTTCATGCAATGAAATGGTACCTCAAAATAAAACAAACCCCGCTGGTTTCAGCGATTCACTGAAATCATATGTTCTTCCAGATCCCTGGCGATCCGTACCCCCACCCATCCGATGAGGTTAGGTAGAAAATGAGCTGGTCAAAAAGCTATGCCGGGAAACAATTCGCAGGGTCGTTTCTTAACCCGGGTTTCCCTTTCCTTCTGTTAAATACTTGAACAGGCTGCCTTTTATGTAATAGTCCCAGCCTTTTGCACAAGCTTCATAACATTCAACCCTTGGAACTAAACCGGTATGTGTAAATTGAATTTGGGTTTTATTGTCCTGTTCAGATAATTCAAAACAAATTTTAGTGTTGGTCCATTCCTGTTTGTCCTCAATAAAATTTAGCAGGCTATCGGTAACAAGCCACACAATCTTTTTGCCGGGAACAACTTCAACCAGCTTTTGCCTGGAATAATGAACGTCGCCAAACCGAACCGTAAATTCATCATCCTGTTTTTCTGAACTGCCTTCCAGGTTTTTGTTCCACCACTTTGAAACCCGGTTTATGCCATCAAATGTTTCCTCTGCATTGGCATCAACTATAAGGCTTACGGTATAATCCTGGTTTTCCATATTTGTATGATTTAATTTATAACGGTGTTGCCCATTCCGGGTCACTCGTGATAGATAAGCTCACTTTAGCGGAACTACTTTACCGGCTGAAGATTTTTTTCGTGTTCGGTCTGTGGTTTTTCAGAGCTGTTCGGATGTCCTTTACCGGTAGTGACAAGGCTGTATAAACTTTTGTTGATATAATTAGTCCAGGCATCCCTGCAGATTTCATAACACTCATAGTTGGGAACCAGGCCCAGTTGGGTAAATCGGAGTTCGGTTTGATGGCCCTTTTCTTTTATCTCGAAAATAATCTTATTACCGGTCCACTCTGTTTTGTCGTTGGTAAACTTAAAATAATTATCCAGCACCAGCCAAACCACTTTTTTGTTGGGGATCACCTCAATTAACCTCATTTTGCAGCGATGCACATCCTGGTAATGATAGTCAAACTCATCATTCAGCTCAGAGGTATTGCCCTCAATTTCTTCCGACCACCATCCCCTTACATTATTCACGGCATTAAAAACTTCTTCGGGTGTTTGCTCAACCACGAACGCGGTGGTAAAATCCTGTGTATTCATTGTATTATGGTTTTGATTTGGAAAGGTTACAACACAAAGCTACCGTTTGCATAAGCCCTGGCCGGGGTGCAAAATGGACTTTCTGGTGGGTAGATATGGACAAGCCCTGATTCTATCTTTGTAAAAAAAATACAGATGAAACATCTTACTATCCTGGTGCCTGATGGCGAGAACAACCTTAGCAGTATAGTGGGTGCGTACAAAATCTTTACAAGAGCCAATATACATTGGAAGCACATACACGGCAAAGAACTATTTAAGATTCAATTGGCAGGTATTTCAAAAAAGGTGCACTTCTATGAAGGTTTGTTTACAGTAACACCTCACACCAATATATCAGCTATTACCAAAACCGATCTCATTATCATTCCTTCTTTAAATCATAATTATGAAAAAGCGGTTGCGAAAAACAGGTTACTGATCAACTGGATGGAGAAACAATATAGAAAAGGTGCTGAATTAGCCAGTATATGTACAGGTGCCTTTATGCTGGCTTCTTCTGGTTTGCTGGATGGCAAAACCTGCTCCACGCATTGGGCCGCTGCCGATACATTCAGAACCATGTTTCCAAATGTGAATTTGCAGACCGATCAACTGATCACGGATGAAAACGGAATATATACCAATGGCGGCGCCTATTCTTTCCTCAACCTTATTATTTACCTGGTAGAAAAATATTATGACAGGCAGACAGCTATTTTCTGTGCCAAGGTTTTCCAGGTGGAAATAGACCGGCACAGCCAATCGGCATTCACCATATTTACCGGCCAGAAATTGCATGGCGACGAGATGGTACAGCAGGCGCAGTCCTATATTGAAAACAACGTAGACGAAAAAATATCCGTGGAAGAATTGTCATCAAGATTTGCTGTTGGCAGGCGAAACTTTGACAGGAGATTCATCAGGGCAACCGGTAATACCCCCGGTGAATACGCACAAAGAGTAAAAATTGAATCGGCAAAAAAAGCATTTGAAACCACCCGCAAAACAGTCAATGAGGTAATGTATGAAGTGGGCTATTCCGATGTTAAGGCCTTTCGTGAAGTATTCAGAAAAATTACAGGCATGTCCCCATTGGAATACAGGGGCAGGTACAATAAAGAGGCCGTTCTTTAACAACGCGGTGATCTTTGTCAATTGTCTTCTTTCGCCGGCGTACAAACAAATTCAATTTGAAATATCTTCAGCCCCTCTAAATTGCAGGTATGGCCAAAAGAACCGACTATATAAGCTGGGATGAATATTTTATGGGTGTG
>DASTMJ010000291.1:0-19741 GCA_035714205.1 Flavisolibacter sp.
TAAATACGGTATTCCATGAGCCAGGATGCAAAATTTTATCACTAAAGATTGCTCTCTCCCATTTGTACAAATCTCCAACAGTTGAATAAATGGCACCGGCCGCATAAGCAATAGTTGAATCAACTACCGGTGCAGGCATTATTTTATTCAAAGAAAAATACCCTTTTGTTTTTTGAGCTACCTGCAAGCCTTCAAAATCAAAGCCACTATTGTTCATTCCCAATGGTTGAAAAATGCGTTGTCTTACTACCTGTTCATATGGTTTCATTTCAACTTTTTCAATAATGTAACCTAACAATTGATAACCTGAATTGCTGTAATTCCATTTTGTACCAGGTGCAAATTCAGGTGAATATTTGCGAATAATCTCAATGAATTGTTGCTGGCTATATGATTTGGAAACATCGTTGTTCATTATTACCGAATCATTGGTATAATTATAAATGCCGGATGTATGCGTCAGCAGATGTTCAATGGTGATCTTATCTCCATTAACAAAACCTGTAAAATACTTACTCAATGGATCCTGAACAGAAAGCTTATGCTCCTGTTGTAATTGCATTATTATAGCAGCAGTAAACTGTTTGGTAACTGAGCCTATCTGGAATATACTGTTTACATCATTGGGAATCTTTTCTTCTGCATTTCTAAAACCCCACCCTTTTTGATAAAGCACCTTACCTTTTTGGGCTACCAATACAGAGCCATTAAATTTTTGGTTGTTGACATAGGCAGAAACCAACTCATCCATCCTTTGTTCGGGTGTTTGAGCATTAACCTGTAAAACAACAACGAGGCTAATAAAAAAAATAAAGTTCTTTTTCATTATGAAGGGTTAGTAGTTTCAACAATTTCCGGCGCAAAAGATTTTAATTTCACCTCAAACTCCTTCCATCCTTTAGTAGTATCGCCATGCAATTCTATTTTTTCTGCTTCAGCTAATTTTATCATACGCCAAAGCAAAAAAACGTCGCCGGTTTTTATTTTCATTTTCCCAAGTACACCATGAATTACCTTATTACCTTTTTGCCATTCGTTTGTAATTCCTTTCAAAATCTCATTATCATAAAAAGCGTCTTCCTTGTTTACAATCTTTTTTCCCCCTTCCAGTATACGAACCATAGCATTTTCTGAGCATAACTTTCTCCATTCGTCCGGATCTACCTCAAACTCGCTAGGTGTGACTTTTCTATTTAATTTTTTAGCCTTCAAAAACTCCTTTGGCTGAATTTCATGAAGGTTTACCGGGTAAAAAATTTGTCCTTTCTCATTAATAAAGGGAAGGTTGTTCATGTATAATACAACAATTCTTCCCTGGTAATTTGCCAGTTGCGAGATGAGCCAGTAATAACCACATACATCATGCTGGTTCTGTCCCATCCAGATCCAAAGCTCTTCTTTTGAATTTTCATCCAGGTCTTTTTTTAAATTGTGAACCGCTAAACGGTCATCAACAAGATTCATCAGTTGATCGGCATTGTAAGGAGAAAGTTCCAGCAGGTTTTTCCACCAGTCCCGGCGTTGCTGGTAGCCCTCTGTTTCATAAATGTTCTCAACCGGGCCCACTGCATAATCATCCCTGATGATCTCGATCCTGCCCTGCAAACTTTCGTCAAGTTCTATTGCTTTTTGCAATATTTCAATATCGGCTTCCTGGAAAACTACATGTATCATGAATCACTACTTGTTTTGGTTATAACTAAACCTATTTAATTTTTATAGCTACGAATAAATAATTATTGGCTGCGGCAATCACATCATAATCCACATAAAAACTTTCGGTAAAGATGCGAAAAGCCAAAAACTCGTGTTGGGGTACTGCAAATTCATCAAACAATAAAATATCACCTGGTTTTAAAAAGCGGTACAGTTGTGAAAGAGTGAAAATGGCTGAACTGAAAAGATCTGAATCAATATGGATCAGCCTGCGGTTGCTGCTTTGGTATTGGTTTAAAAAAGGGATCAGTGTATCCTGGAATAAACCTTTATAAAAACTGGCTCTTGAGTCGGTAATATTGATCGATTCCAGTGAATGTGCCATAGCACCTTTTGCGTAAGGCCCCCATTCTTCCGGCAGGCCTTCAAAAGTATCAAAACCAAAAAAACGGGATGAAGGATGCGAATTTTGCTGCAGCCACCATTTAAATGATGATCCGCTGGCCACACCAAACTCAAGATAATCTACTGGCTCATCAGCCAATTGTTCCTGCGTATTTACAGCATCATATAGTTTAAACCTTCGGCTATAGTCCCAGGTTTGTTGGTAAAAATCATTATACCCTTTTACCGGGTGTTGTTTGCGCCATTTAGATAACTGACCCATGGTGACGGCAAGGCTCATAGGTTCACTAACAGGCTTTACCCAATTGTGCATATTCCATTTCATAAACAACGACTTAGCCTTCCTGATCGCATCTAACTTTTTCAATCTTTCAATTTATTTGGTTATGCAACAATTTCTTCTACCGTGTCCAATTCAACCCGAAGGTTGTTAATGATAAACTCCTGCCGTTCCTGTGTATTCTTACCCATATAATATTCCAGCAAGTGCTGTATATGGTCACCATGATCCAAAATTACCGGTTGCAGACGCATCTCATCTCCAATGAACCGTCCAAATTCATCCGGAGAGATTTCTCCTAGTCCTTTAAAGCGGGTGATCTCAGGTTTACTACCCAGTTTTTTAACCGCCGCCTGTTTTTCAGTTTCAGAATAACAATATATAGTTTCCTGTTTATTTCTAACCCGGAATAAAGGTGTTTCCAGAATATAAACATGGTTATTCTTCACCAGGTCGGGGAAAAATTGCAGGAAAAACGTCATAATCAGCAAACGAATATGCATTCCGTCTACGTCTGCATCGGTTGCAATAACAATACGGTTAAAACGTAAACCATCCAACCCTTCCTCAATATTTAATGCATGTTGCAGGAGGTTGAGCTCTTCATTTTCATACACCACTTTTTTGCTCATGCCAAAGCAGTTAAGCGGTTTACCTCTTAAACTGAAAACGGCTTGTGTTTCTACTTGTCGTGCTTTGGTTATAGAGCCGCTGGCCGAATCTCCTTCGGTAATAAAAATGGTCGTTTCTTTTTGCGTGGCAAAAAACTCCTCCTTTCCTTTTGCTGGTGGTTCATCGTTAAAATGAACCCGACAGTCACGCAATTTTTTATTATGCAGGTTTGCCTTTTTGGCTCTTTCGTTTGCAAGTTTTTTAATACCAGCCAGATCTTTACGCTCCCGTTCGCTTTGTTCAATCCGTTTCTTCAACGCATCAGCAACAGTTGGGTTCTTATGAAGAAAGTTGTCCAATTGTTTGGAAAGAAAATCGAGCATAAACTGTCGCATGCTGGGCCCACCTTCGTCCACGTTTACTGAACCCAATTTTGTTTTTGTCTGGGACTCAAAAACCGGTTCTACAACCCTTACTGAAATTGCTGCCACAATACTTTGGCGGATATCCCCGGCGTCGTAATCTTTTTTAAAAAAATCCCGGATAACCTTTACATACGCTTCACGAAATGCTGCCTGGTGCGTACCCCCCTGGGTTGTATGCTGACCGTTTACAAAACTGTAATAATCCTCGCCATAATCATTGTTATGCGTTATTGCCAGTTCAATATCCTCTCCTTTTAAATGAATGATGGGATATCGTAATTCATCGGAGTTGGTATTGCGTTCCAACAGGTCAAGCAATCCGTTCTTACTTACGTAAGATTTGCCATTGAAGATGATACGTAAACCAGCATTTAAAAAACAATAGTTCCAAATCTGTTTTTCAAGATATTCCGGGATGAAATGAAAATTTTTAAAAACAGAATCATCGGGAATAAATGTTACAAGGGTACCGTTATCGCCGTCAGACTTTACTTCTTTGTGTTCTTTGATCAGTACTCCTCTTTCAAATTCTGCCTCTTTTACCTTTCCATCCCGAAAGGAAGCTACTTTAAAATTGCTGCTGAGGGCATTTACAGCTTTTGTACCAACCCCATTTAATCCCACACTTTTTTGGAAAACTTTACTATCGTATTTGGCCCCGGTATTGATCTTACTCACCACATCTACCACCTTACCTAAAGGTATTCCTCGTCCATAATCCCGAATGGTGACTGATTTACCCTGTATAGATACCTCAACAGATTTACCATATCCCATGGTATATTCATCAATACAGTTATCGATCACTTCTTTTACCAAAACATAGATCCCATCATCCGGGCTTGATCCATCGCCTAATTTACCGATATACATACCAGGACGTAAACGTATATGCTCTTTCCAGTCCAGGCTCCTGATACTCTCCTCTGTATACTCGAAGAGGTTTTTTTTAGTTTCTGCCATAGGATTATCTATACAATATGAGTTATCAATTTTTTTATCCAGGTTTTTCTAAGGCCAATTTGCCCTAAGCTGATATATTATTCCCATACCTCTTTGATCTTCTGTTAAAAAGGCAAAAAAACAAATAATTACTAAATGGTCAGGGATTGTTTACTATCAGCTTAAAGGCGGACAAATATAAGAAAAAAAACCGGTCCATTTACTAAAGCTTTTAGCTTTGTTAAATAAAATGGTAAGTGCTTTTAATGACGTAATTAATTGATATTCAGACTATTAAAATCTTGTTTAAAATTTGCAAAGTTTTGCTTTGGTATCAATTCAAAACACCTAATTTTGAACCATACTTAAGGCATAATTTTTTAAGCCACTAACTCAGACTACTGCCACTACCCATTAAGTTTTACTTACAACCTGTTAGCTTACTAACCCTGATAAGTTAATAAACCACCCAAAACGGAGGAATGAATATGTATTCGTATGGATTGCTGGAGCCTGGATGTTATTACCTGGTACAGGAAAAATTGGAATCGCCGATCGAGCTGATAAAAGTAACAGTGGAAAGTGACCACTGCATGTATATCTTTAAATATAAAGATGAGCTTATAACAGAGTGGAAGCGGAAAAACGATAAACTTTATGATATATTAGAATGCCTGAGCGACCAGATGGTGGAAGCCTGGGAGAAACATTATAATAATAACGAAGAATCGTATTATGAAGAGGACGAAGATTAGACCGTTCCTGTAATTCTCATTCATTATTGATTTGTATATGTTTTTGATGTTTATATTTAAGTACTAAACGAAAACATATGCATGCACTCTCACCAAAATTATTATTACTGTTTCTCACAGCATTTTTGCTGGGAGCTGTTCATGCGCAACCAGATCTGCCGCAAGATTACCTGACTCCTCAATTTCACAAAGGAAGAAGGGACGCGGCCCGTGAGCTGATGCCCGAAAATTCGGTGATGGTTATTTTTGCCGCACCGGTTCGAAACTTTTCTAACGACGTAGATTACAATTTTCATCAGAATCCTGATCTCTATTATTTTACTGGTTACAAAGAACCGCATGCCGTTTTATTTATTTTTAAAGAAACCCAAACCAGCCCGGACGGTTTGCAGTTTAATGAACTATTTTTTGTTCAGGAGAAAAACCCGGTACGTGAACAATGGACAGGAAGAAGGTTGGGAGATAAAGCCACAAAAGAAAAGCTGGCTATCCAGGCGGTTTACAATGGCCCTGCCTTTGAAACGTTTCCGCTTCCATTAGATAAATTTTCTAAAATACTTACAGCTCCATTGCCCGCCGATGTTCGAAAAAGCAGGGATAAAGGAGACTTATACCAGTTGCTGACACATTTCAAAACAAAAGCTGTTATTGCAGACACAGGTAAAAATGAAAGAATCGATTCAAAACTGTTTTACCAGGTCACTGCACAATTGCGGGAAATTAAAACCCCTGAAGAATTATTATTGATCAGGAAGGCTGTGGAAATTTCATGTCTTGGCCAGAACGAGGTAATGAAAACTATAAGGCCTGATATGTCGGAAATGGAAGTCCAGGGCCTGCACGAATACATTCATAAAAGGTACGGTGCAGAAGGTGTAGGTTATGGTTCGATCATCGGTGCGGGTGAAAATGGTTGTATTCTGCATTACACCGAAAACACAAAAACAAAAGTTGGTACCAATATGCTTTTAATGGATGTGGGTGCGGAATACCATGGTTACACAGCCGACGTTACCCGAACCATCCCGGCGCATGGAAAATTTTCTGCAGAGGAAAAAGCAATATACCAGATCGTGTATGATGCCCAGGAAGCCGCTTTCAAAACTTTGAAAGACGGCTCAAAGTGGGCCGATGCTAAAAAAGCCTCTGACGATGCCATAAAGAATGGCCTGTTGAAACTTGGCATCATAAAAAAACCCGAGGAGTATAAAAAATATTATCCGCATGGTCTAGGACATCATATTGGGCTGGATGTACACGATCGTGGTACATATGATTCGTTGAAAAAAAACATGGTCATCACAATTGAACCAGGTATTTATATTCCTGAGAACAGCCCCTGCGATAAAAAATGGTGGGGTATTGCTGTACGGATAGAAGATGATGCATTGATCACTGAAGACGGCTATGAGTTATTATCTCATTTTGCACCTCGTTCAGTAGAAGCTATTGAAAAAAAGATTGCAGAAAACAGCGTACTGGATCATTATAAACTACCGCCTTTGCAATCTGCCCAGAAAAAAGCTTTTTAAACATCAAGGAGACTTAAGGAGTTGGCATGTTAGTCTTTAGCTGTTGGCTGTAAAATTTTAAGATCTACTGTTCTTCAATTCTCACCTTTCGCAATTCAAGAAGATTCAGAGCGTTAGGAGTAAAACCTTGCACATTAGGTTGCACTAAGTGTACCACCATATCATACCACAATGGTACTACGGGTGCATCTTCTATCATAACCTGGTCAGCCTGTTGGTAAAGTTTATACCGTAATGAATCGTTGGTTTCGCTAATTGCTTTTTCAAACAGTGCATCAAACTTTGGGTTATTGTATCGTGTGTAATTGGGAGGTGCCGGATTTTTAGAATAAAAAACCGATAAATAATTTTCTGCATCGGGGTAATCAGCTATCCAGCTTCCCCTGAAAAATAATGCTCTTGAATTAGAGGTAAGTTCCAGCAATAAAGCTTTTTGAACAACATCAACCTGTACATTCAACCCTATTTCCTGTAATTGCCGTGCTATATAACTGGCGATATCTGAATAGATTGGAATGGTAAGCAGTTTAATAGACTGTTGGTTGGATGAACTAACACCAGCCTCTTTCAGTAACTGCCGTGCTTTTGTTGGATTGTAGTGATACCCTGTTACAACGGTTGAATCAAATGAGGGCAAACCTGCCGGGACAAAACCAGCAGTAGCGGGTATACCTAAAGAATTGCGCAGGTATAAAACCATTTTTTCCCGGTCAAACCCGTAATTGATGGCTTGCCTTACCTTTTTATACCTGAGAGGGTTATTCTTTAAAAGTGCATTACTCGAATCAAACATGATCCCGAAATATTCGATATTAAGGTATGGATGGGTATGCAATTGGATCTTTCCCTGCCAATTTTTACGAAGACGCCCTTTTTTGGTAAGCACTTCGTCTTTAAAAGAAGCATCAATATCATTGATAAAGTGAAGCTTTTTCTGCCGGAACAATAAAAACTCTGTAGCCCGGGCATCATTAAAACTTATTTTAATTCCATCAAGGTATGGCAATGCTTTTCCGTTTTCATCCCGCTCAAAATAGTTGGGGTTTTTTTTTAGCACCATTGCCTGGCCTTCCTCCCAGGCCACAAACTGGAAGGGCCCGGTACCCACGGCATGTCTTCTGAAGTCGGAACCATATTTACTTACAGCTTCATGCGGTACAATAGAACAATATTGCATGGAAAGAATACCCAAAATTGGATTGTAAGGTTGTATAAGTTTCAGCTGAAAAATGGAATCATTAATTGCTTTAAACCCTTTTACACTATCCACTTTTGAATTAAAGATCCATGCACCGGGGCTGGCAACGGTTTTATCAACAATTCTTTTAAAACTATACTCCACATCTTTTGCTGTCATTTTTCTTCCCCGGCCGCTGGGGAAACATGCATCATCATGAAATACCACGTCATTACGTAAATAAAAGGTATAGGTTTTTTTATCACCCGATACTTCCCACCGGGTAGCCAGTGAAGGAACAATATTTAACTGGCTGTCTATTTCAACCAATGTATTGTAAAGTTGGTGTACAGCCCACATAACAGACTGGTTTTTGGCAAATGCCGGATCTATGGAAGCTATGCCTGTTGCGTCATTATAATAAAAAATAGCGTCACTTTTTTTTTCAGCGCTATAACAACCTGCAAAAACGCTAACGAATAATAAATATTTACACCAATGGACCATGTTGTAATGAAAAGGGTTCTAAATTAGACAAGTATTTGTTTTCAACCTGCAAATAAGAATAATGAAAAAACAATTGTTGTTGCTGATAGCATGTATCGTTTTTCATATACCCCTTGTATTTAGCCAGCCGTTAAATAAAAAATCTTCTTTTAGCAGGCAAGATACATTACGCGGCACAGTCGGGCCCGAAAGAGCCTGGTGGGACGTATTGCATTATGATATAGAAGTGCAACCTGATTATAACTCTAAAACAATAAAAGGTAAAACTACTATTCAATATAAGGTATTACCCAATCAAAAAACAGATTACCTGCAGATTGACCTTCAAAAACCATTAACCATTGATTCAATTTTTTATAACAACAAACTTTATATCAACTACCCCGCCAGGCCGTATTATAACGAAGGTAATGTCTGGCATATCCCTTTACCGAAAGCCGGTATAAATTCTGTTCAATCAATAACTCTATATTATCATGGCAAACCAAAAGAAGCTTTACGACCGCCATGGGATGGTGGCTGGATCTGGGAACGGGACAGCACAGGCAACCCGTTTATGAGTGTGGCCTGCCAGGGACTAGGGGCATCAGTTTGGTACCCTTGCAAAGATCATCAAAGTGATGAACCAGATAATGGCGCCAGGTTAACAATAGTGGTACCGGACAGTTTAATTGCCGTTGGCAACGGTAGATTGTTAACTGAAAACCGGGTTAAAAATGATTTACAGGAAAACTCCGGACCAAGAAAAAAACTAAACTATTATAGTTGGGAAGTAATAAATCCGATCAACAATTATAACATCATTCCTTACATTGGAAAATATGCACACTGGAAGGATACCCTGATGGGAGAAAAAGGAAAGCTGGATCTGGATTACTGGGTTTTGCAGGAAGACCTTGCAAAAGCAAAAAAGCAATTTGAGCAGGTGAAGCCAATGATTCGAGCATTTGAATATTGGTTTGGCCCCTATCCTTTTTATGAAGATGGATTTAAACTGGTACAATCACCACATCTTGGCATGGAACATCAAAGCGCTGTAGCCTATGGCAATAAATATCTGAATGGATATCTGGGTAAAGATTTATCAGGTTCCGGCTGGGGTTTGAAATGGGATTTTATAATTATTCATGAAAGCGGGCATGAATGGTTTGCCAATAATATTACAACAAAAGATATTGCTGACATGTGGATACATGAAGGTTTTACCAACTATTCAGAAACATTGTACACAGAATATTATTATGGTAAAAAGGCCGCTAATGAATATTTGCAGGGTGTAAGAGCCAATATAGCTAATGATATTCCCATAATTGGTATTTATGGTGTAAACCAGGAAGGCAGTGGTGATATGTATGCAAAGGGGGCTAACCTCATTCATACCATCAGGCAGGTGATTGATAATGACGAACTGTTCCGGCAAATACTCAGGGGATTGAATAAAGATTTTTACCACCAGACAGTAACATCGAAGGAGGTTGAAGAATATTTTTCCCGAAAAAGCGGAAAAAACCTGCAGAAGATTTTTGACCAGTATCTAAGAACTACACAAATACCAATACTGGAACTAAAAACAGAAGCAGATAAAATCAAGTTTAAATGGACCAACTGTGTCCCCGGTTTTAATATGCCTGTGAAACTCAGCAACGGAGGATGGATCTACCCTACTACAACTGAGGCAAAAATAAAATCGAAGTATTCAAAATTCAGTGATGTTGAAGTTGATAAGAACTTTTACATCAAAGTGAAAAAAAGTTAAAAGTCCCCAAAGTTTTTTTATCATCTGGAAGAAATAAGATAAGGATGTAAGAACATCTTCTTCGATATTGAGCTTTCATTGCTGCCCATTATCTTTACTGCCATGAGTACCATTCGCAGGCAAAGTATTATTTCCTCAGTAATAGTATACTTTGGTTTTGCGCTTGGTTTCTTCAACACCTATCTTTTTACCCGTGAGGGCGGCCTTACAAAAGAAGAATACGGTTTAACCGGAACGTTTATCGCTATCGCGAATATTATGTTTGGCATTGCCAGCCTGGGCATGCACTCGTATATCAATAAATTCTTTCCTTATTATCATTCACATTTACCTGAGAAAAAGAACGATCAGCTGGCCTGGGCCTTATTGATACCCTGCATTGGTTTTACTATTGTGTTGATTGCAGGCCTGGTATTTAAAAACATCCTGGTTGATAAGATCTTTGATAATTCACCTCAACTGCTCAACTACTATTACTGGATTTTTCCATTTGGATTTGGCTATACCATTTTTATGGTGCTTGAGGCCTATGCCTGGCAACGCAGGAAAGCAGTGGTAAGCAATTTTCTTAAGGAAGTTGTTTTTCGTTTACTGGTTACCGTACTAATAGTTTTAACCAGCTGGCATATCATTAAAAGTTTCAACGTTTTCATTGGACTTTATTCATTTACTTACCTGGCAATCGTTATTTATCTTGTAATTTACCTGTACAAAAACAATCAGTTTCATCTTAATTTTTCTGTCAGTCAGGTCACACGTAAATTTTATAAAAAGATCGTAACACTGGTTTCATTTATATGGGGCGGTGGATTGATCTACAATATTGCTTCTGTTTTTGACACCATCATTATTGCAGCGGTTTTACCAAATGGCATGGCTGCCGCAGGCATCTTCACCCTGGCCCAAAATATATCCAGCCTTATGCAGGCCCCTCAAAGAGCCATTATCTCCGCTTCTCTAGGTCCACTGTCCCAGGCCTGGAAGGAAAAAGATTATAAAAAGATCGATACCATTTACCACCGTTCTTCTATCAACCAACTAATCTTTGCGTCAGCAATGTTTTGCCTTATCTGGTTGAATTTTGAAGATGGAATTCGTACGTTTAATATCCAGGGAGATTTTCTTGCAGCAAAATGGGTGTTTTTTTTTATTGGAATTTACAAGATCATTGACATGGGTACAGGATTGAACGCCCAGATCATAGCTACTTCAACATATTGGAGGTTTGAATTTATGTCGGGACTCATTCTTTTTGCCATCATTATGCCGCTGAACTGGCAATTAACCAGGTACCTGGGTCTGATTGGTCCGCCCATTTCCAGCCTGGTTGCTTTTACGGTTTATAATGCCATCCGCTATTTTTTCCTGTGGAATAAATTTAAAATGCAGCCTTTTACCTGGAAAACCCTTTTTACCATCTTATTAAGCGGTGGGGCTTATTTACTTTGTTATTGGTTGTTCAATGATAAGACAGGACTTCAATGGATCTTTTTAAGAAGCTCTTTGTTCATCTTACTATTTGCGGCTGGAATGTATTTTCTGAAACTATCACCGGACGCAGCACCGGTTTGGGAAACGATAAAGAAAAAATTAAAGCCTGGAAAGTAAAACGTCAGATTGATCAGACATTTCAAGCCTTCCTACTCCAATAAATCGTTTCATCCAATAATCATCAAAAAGATCACTGATGGTAACACCAGAAGAAGAAGCATGAACAAATTTATTATTCTGGAGATACATGCCTACATGAGATACGCCACCAGTAGTATTAAAGAAAACAAGATCGCCTTCTTTTAATTCGGTCCGGGAGATCCGGTTACTTATATTAAATTGTTCACGGGCTGTGCGGGGAAGCGCCACTCCGTACAAAGCTGTAAAAAACACCTGCATCAGGGCTGAGCAGTCAATACCCGCCTTTGTTGTTCCACCAAGACGATATCTTGTTCCAAACCAATCATCTATCAATTTTATCAGATTCAGGTTATGGATCATTTCCACCTCTGTATCCAGTAACAGGGCATATTTAAACTGGAGTTTATCAGCAACTTCTATTTCAGTTTTTACAGGAACAGATGGAGTTTCTCCCTTCCGGTTTGCCAGTACAGGTTCAGCTTTAGTAGCTTTTGAAGTTGAGTTGTCAGTGCTGGTTATAATAGGGGCAGCCTCTACACTAATATCCTCAAGGAACTTAACATCCGGTTTAGAACTATTTAAACTAACTTGTTTGCCCTGCGCATCTACAGGATTATTGAGCCCCAATAGGAGCAAAATGGTGACTGTGGAGAGGATGGGTTTGATCATGCTGGTTTTAGTTAGGTGGATGGATAATCACGAAAATATAGATTTTTTCCCACAGAATGTGGAATAGTATCAACGATAACTGTTAAGAAATATTGCCAACTTCGTAAAAAGTTTTAGTTTATTGCGTTCAAAATCAACTTATTGAACAAGATTTAGAGGGAAAGGACCATGAAATTTTCGCATTTACACGTACATACACAATATTCTCTTCTTGATGGGGCTGCTTCAATTTCAGGTCTTTATAAAAAGGCTATCGACGATGGTATGCCCGCCCTTGCAATTTCTGATCACGGAAATATGTTTGGGGTTTTTGAATTTGTATCCCAGGCTTATAAAAATGTAGATGATACCGGCAAGCCTAAAGTAAAACCAATTGTGGGTTGTGAATTTTATGTTGCAGTAGACCGGCATCGTAAAAGTTTTACCAAAGAAGAAAAGGACCAACGGTTTCACCAGATACTCCTGGCAAAAAATGAAGTTGGCTACCGTAACCTGGTCAAGCTTACTTCTTTGGGGTATATGGAAGGGCTTTATGGTAAATACCCAAGGATTGACAAAAAACTAATTGAACAATACCATGAAGGCCTGATTGCAACAACCTGTTGTCTTGGCGCTATGGTACCCCAGGCCATTATGAGGAAAAGCGAAGCAGAAGCCGAAAAGGAGTTTAAATGGTGGCTCGATCTGTTTGGCGATGATTATTACGTGGAGTTTCAACGCCACGGCATGGCGGAACAGGATAAAGTCAACGAAGTTTTGATCAGGTTTGCCCGCAAATATGGGGTTAAAATCATAGCCTCCAACGATTCACACTACGTAGATGTGGAGGATTTTAATGCCCACGATATTTTGCTCTGTATCAACACCGGTGAGAAAGTTTCAACTCCTGCACTGCGTGAATTTGCAGATGATGATGTTAGCATGAAAGACAAACGGTTTGCTTTTCCAAACGACCAGTTTTATTTCAAAAAAACGTCAGAAATGATGGACAGGTTTAAAGATCTGCCCGAAGCCATTGATAATACAAATGAAATTGTTGATAAGGTTCAGTTATTAAATTTAAAGAGAGACATTCTTCTTCCTGCCTTCCCGCTCCCAAAAGAATTCCAGAAACATGATGATTCAAATCTAAACCAATGGGAATTCTTACATTACTTAACCTATGAAGGTGCCCGTCAACGTTATTCAGAAATAACAGAAGATATACGTGAACGAATAGACTTTGAATTGTTCACCATCAAAACCATGGGCTTTGCGGGTTACTTTCTTATTGTAAGCGATTTTATTAAAGCTGGCCGTGAATTAGGTGTGTTTGTGGGCCCGGGTCGTGGTTCAGCTGCAGGAAGTGTGGTAGCTTATTGCATTGGCATTACCAATATCGATCCCATTAAATACAACCTGCTGTTTGAAAGGTTTTTGAACCCCGACCGTAAGTCAATGCCCGATATAGACACGGATTTTGACGATGAAGGAAGGCAAAAGGTGATTGATTATGTTGTCCAGAAATATGGGAAAAACCAGGTAGCCCAGATTGTTACTTATGGTACCATGGCTGCTAAAATGAGCATTAAGGATGTGGCCCGGGTTATGGACCTCCCCCTGCCCGAATCAAATGCTTTGGCTAAGTTGGTTTCAGACAGGCCAGGTACAAAGCTCAACCGTATTTTGCATGCACCGCTTACAGCAAAAGAAGGTGCCAAGCCGCTGGATGAAGATTACAGCAGTGAAGATGTGGAAAATGCCAAACGACTTCGTGAAATATATAACAGCAAAGGTTTACAAAGTGATGTTCTGCACATTGCCGAACGACTGGAAGGGTCCGTTCGGAATACGGGTATTCATGCTGCTGGTATCATCATCGCCCCCAAAGATCTGACAGAACTGATACCTGTTTTTGCATCAAAGGAAACAGATCTCTGCATTACACAAATTGAAGGAAGTATTATTGAAGATTCAGGTGTAATTAAAATGGACTTTTTGGGATTAAAGACCCTGTCTATTTTAAAAGATGCGTTGAAGATCATCAAAGAAAATCACGGGGTAGAAATTGATATTGATGCGGTTCCGCTGGATGACCAGAAAACTTACGAACTCTATCAACGTGGCGATACCATAGCAACATTCCAGTTTGAAAGTCCGGGTATGCAGAAATACCTGAAGGAATTGAAGCCCGACCAGTTTGCCGATCTGATTGCCATGAACGCCTTATACAGGCCAGGCCCAATGGCTTATATCCCGCAATATGTTGATCGTAAGCACGGCCGCGAAGATGTGCAGTATGATGTTGCTGAAATGGAGGAATACCTGAAAGAGACCTATGGCATTACCGTTTACCAGGAACAGGTAATGTTACTGGCACAAAAGCTGGCCAATTTCTCAAAGGGTGATGCCGACGTTTTGCGTAAAGCAATGGGAAAAAAGGACCGGAAGACGCTTGATAAAATGAAAAGCAAATTCATTGAAGGCGCCACGGTGAATGGTCATAAAAAAGACAAACTTGAGAAAATCTGGACGGACTGGGAAGCATTTGCCCAATATGCTTTTAATAAATCACACTCTACCTGTTATGCTTTTGTTGCTTATCAAACAGCTTATTTAAAAGCTCACTACCCCGCCGAATATATGGCGGCAGTGTTGAACCATGCCAACGCCATTGAAAAGCTGACCTTTTTTATGGAGGAGTGCAAACGTATGGGCATAAAAGTATTGGGACCGGATATTAATGAATCGCAAAAAGGTTTTGCTGTAAATGAAGCAGGAGAAATTCGTTTTGGATTAGGCGGCTTAAAAGGTGTTGGTGAAAATGCCATTGAAAACATCATCGAGGTTCGCAAAAAGGAAGGTTTTTATAAAGATCCGTTTGACTTTATCAAAAAAGTGAACCAAAGAGCTGTCAATAAAAGAACATTGGAAAGCCTAATTAATGCCGGAGCATTTGATACTTTCAAACAATTACATCGTGCTCAATATTTCTGTATTGCAGAAGGGGAAACGCAAACAGGCCTGGAAAAAATAACCAAATACGGAAGTATTGTGCAGGCCCAGACAGTAAATACAACTAACACATTGTTTGGAGATCTGCCGGCAGTATTGGATATCAAACCCCCGGTCATTCCCAATTGTGCGCAATGGTCACTAACCGAACAACTGGATAAAGAAAAAGAAGTAACCGGCATTTATTTAAGTGGTCACCCACTCGATCATTACAAATTTGAAATTCAGCATTACGGTATTACCTCGGTTCAGGATTTTAATGATGTAAAAGATTCTCAAACATTGGCCAGCCAGGGAAAAACGTATAAGCTTTTGTGCCTGGTATCGGCTGCTAACCATAGAATTTCAAGACAGGGAAACAAGTTTGGTTCTTTTGTACTGGAAGACTATTCAGGAAAAACAGAAATTGTATTATTTGGAGATGATTATGTGCGGTATAATGCCTACCTGCAAAATGGACAGGCAATCATGATTGTAGGAAGTTTTAAACAACGGTTCAATAAATCAGAATTTGAATTTAAGCTAAGTAGTATTGCATTGGCCGAAAACGTAAAACGACAATTGACCAAACAATTGCAGCTGGAGCTGGATGTGCGGAATGTTCAGCCGGAGATCATTGAGTTTTTAGCAGAGAATATAAAAAAATATCCGGGCAAATCGTCTTTGCGTGTAATACTGTCAGAACCTAAAACTGATTTAAAAGCAAACCTTGTAACATTAGACAGTGGAATAGAAATGAATGCCGACCTGATCCACTTCCTGGAAAACAAGCCCGAAATTGAAGTGCAGGTAACAGCAATGTGATGACAGGAACAGGACTTTACGACAGCTATCCATTATGAAATCAACACGAAGGAATTTATACAGAAACATTCAACGCAATGATAATGTGTTAAAAACATTAACTGACAACAATGCGTTTAAATTAGTGTTGGAGTTAAATTTGCAGATTCAAAATATCGTTTGACTATTTAAAATAACAAATATGGCAAAATCATTCACAGATTCTAATTTTCAAAATGAAGTTATAAGTTCAGATAAATTAACTGTTGTAGACTTTTGGGCAGAATGGTGTGGCCCCTGTCGTGCTATCGGGCCCGTTATTGAAGAGTTATCAAAAGAATATGATGGAAAAGTAAATGTCGGCAAGGTAAACGTTGATGAAAATCCGCAGATCAGCATGAACTACGGTATCACTTCTATTCCTGCTATTCTTTTCATTAAAAATGGCCAGGTAGTTGACAAACTAGTAGGCGCACAACCGAAAGGTAATTTTGTAAAAAAGATTGAAGCGCATTTAAGTTAATCTAACAATTTAGATTTATATAAAGCACCTTAAACATAAGGTGCTTTTTTGTTGGATATAAATCAGTATGCGACACAAGAATCAGTAAATTGCCGGCTATTTAATAAAACTGCCTGCATGAATGCTACTCTTTTGCAAAACCTTGGTAGAGGTGGCCTGGGAATGCTCTTTCTCATTTTTGTTTGTTACCTCCTTAGCAACAACCGACGTGCTATCAACTGGCAACTTGTCATTCTGGGCGTATTGGCTCAGGTGATGTTTGCCATGGGAGTTTTGCATACAACGGCCTTCGGCCAACCGGTTTTCTGGTTATTTTTTGGAGTAATTGTAGGTTATACAGTTATCCGGAAATTTTCAAAAGCAAAAAAAGGAGAAGCCCCGGTAAGCTATGATGGTAAGGACCTGGGACTTTCAGTTGTTTGGCAGGTTTTATTCATATTTGGAATGATCATGGCCGGTCGCATATTTGGTGAATGGACCGACCTGGCAATGACCGTTAGCGTTATCAGCATATTGGTCATTGCGTTTAAAATGGGATCAAGGCACCCGGAACTGCTGAAATGGAACATCCTGTTTTCTTCACTGGTGCTTACCATCTGTGTTTTTACCAAAGTTTGTCCGCCCGACCTGTTCAGAATTATTCTTCAATCGTTTTCCAATGTATTTGTAAAGCTTATCAATATTAGTCACCGTGGTACTGAATTTTTATTTGGTAAACTGGCCGACGATAAAGAAAGCTGGGCTTATGTTTTTGCCATTCAGGTGCTACCTAACATCATCTTTTTTGCAGCACTGTCTGCCATACTTTTTTACCTCGGTATACTCCAAAAGATCGTATTCATTTTTGCTTACCTGTTAAATAAACTTTTTATTTCCGGTGCAGAAAGTATGTCAACAGCTGCCAATATTTTTCTTGGGCAAACCGAGGCTCCACTGATGATTCGTCCTTACCTGGATAAAATGACCCGGTCAGAAATTTTGTGTATCATGGTAGGTGGTATGGCCAATACAGCTGGCAGTGTTTTGGCTGCCTATGTAGGTATGTTGGGTGGATCGGATATTGACCAGCAAAACTATTTTGCACTTCATATGCTCAGTCAGTCTATCATGAGCGCACCAGCAGCTATAGTGTGTTCGAAAATCTTATTCCCTCAAACCCATGGCGAAGTAGTATCTAAAGACCTTACAGTTCCCAGGGAAAAACTGGGTGATAATTTTTTGGATGCCCTTTCCATGGGAACAACAGACGGTTTAAAATTAGCCGCAAATGTTGGCGCCATGCTTATTGTTTTTACAGCAATGATGTGGGTTGCCAATGGCCTGATGTTCTGGGTTGGCGATCTTGCAAATATAAATACTAGAATTGCCGCTGCTACAGGGGGCCGGTATGATTCCCTTTCGCTCGACCTGATCCTGGGTTACCTCTTCTCTCCTATTGCCTGGCTTATTGGAGTAGACCAGAAAGACATGTTGAGTATTGGCCAGTTATTAGGCGTAAAAACTATTATAAATGAATTCCAGGCATATATTGTTTTAGGTGAAATGAAAGCTAAAAACCTTATCCAGGAACCTAAATCCTTGTTGATTGCAACATATGCCCTCTGTGGTTTTGCCAATTTTGCTTCCATTGGAATTCAAATAGGTGGAATAAGCCAGTTAGCTCCCAACCAAAGGCGTAATCTTACAGAATTGGGTGTTAAGGCATTAATTGGGGGTACCATCGCCTGTCTTATGTGTGGCTGTATTGCCGGTGCATTATACGGTTGATCCGGTTCAAATATTCTGAGACCTGACAACCGAAACTGGTTTTTGTCCGTTTATAATAATACTACTGGTGTTTTTTTAAAAGATAGAAATAACCGGCCTGCCGATGTTTTTTTTAAACAATAAAGGAAATCAGTATTTTGTTATTATTAATATGCCCCATCCTAAAAAGTAAAACGCTACTGCTTTGAAACATTTCAGTTATTTAATAATATCCGTATCCCTACTGTTGATTACTTCCGGCCAATCAATTGCCCAATCCAAATTTGGTCCATCGTATGTGCGTTGCGCTACAATGGAAAGAGTGAATGCCTATATTTTAAATGCATCGCAGACCAAAACAGGTGTAAACCGAAGATCAGGCAGTGTAATTACCGGCAGTCCACTCAATAACTACCGGCTGAATGCCGTGGTATATGTGCCAATTGTTGTTCATATTGTATTACCCAATCCATACATTATTACCGATGCCGATGTACAGGCACAAATTGATCGTTTAAATTTTGATTTCTCAGGATTGAATGATGACAGCACCAATGCGCCTGCTGAGTTTTTAGCACTACGCGGACATAGCAAAATTCAATTTTGTCTTGCTAAAAGAAAACCAAATGGCCAGGTTACCTCAGGTATTGAACGAAGAGTAAGTTCTGTCACTTCTGTACCATTAAGCAGGGATCCGGTAAAATTTTCTGCCGAAGGCGGTCTTGACGCCTGGGACCCTACAGCTTATTTAAATCTATGGATAGGTGCAGATGACAATGGAGGCGATGTTCTGGGATATGCACAATTTCCGGGATCAAGTCCAATAGAAGAAGACGGTGTTTTTATTAATTATAAAAGCTGGGGAACTAATAGCTGTTACACTCTACCCGGTTATAACAAAGGCCGTACTGCTACTCATGAAATAGGACATTATTTTGGTTTGCTACATATTTGGGGAGATGATGAAGGTTGTGATGGAGATGATTTCAGAAGCCTGGCAGGCCTGGGTTCAACCTGTAATTTACCGGCAGGGCTCTATAACCCGGATGGTCAGGGAAATGGTCCTTCAGATGTTGGCGATACACCCAACCAGGCAGGTAGCACAACCAATTGTCCATCAACCGCCGTATCCGATGCATGTTCTGTTTCTCCCGGACCCGGAAGAATGTTTCAGAACCAAATGGATTATTCTTTGGATGCCTGTTTGACCATGTTTACAAAAAAGCAGGTAGAACGAATGGAATGGGTTCTTGAAAACTGCCGTTCCGGTTTAGTCGCTTCGCTGGGTTGCCAGCCTCCCACCTCATCTATAACACGTGATGCAGCTCCCTTACATAGTGTAAATCC
>DASTMJ010000292.1:0-5790 GCA_035714205.1 Flavisolibacter sp.
AGGCTGAGTCTTATACCATCATGTCTGGAGTTGTAACACAACCCACCACGGATATAGATGGTATGGAGGAAGTGAGTTCCATTAATACCAACGACTGGATGGACTATTCTGTCAACCTTCCCTATGCCGGTACCTACACCGTCAGCTTTAGAGTGGCAAGTATTAAGGGGGGATCAAAACTGAATATAATGAATGATTCAAAAATATTGGCTGTTATAAATATCCCCAATACAGGAAGTTTGAAAATGTGGCAAACAGTGACCACGACCATAAGCTTGAATTCAGGTCCTCAAACTTTAAGAATAAAAGCAAATAAAATAGCCGGAGGCTTAAATCTAAATTGGTGGCAGCTACAGTTAAGTTCTATAAGTTCAACCCTAAATACAACAGCTTTTCAGTTATTATTTATTGATGTTCAATTGGCTTCAGATAATGACCATATTAAGGTATTCCCTAATCCGGTTAAAGATAAATTTACCTTTCAATTGCAAAATACCTTTGAAGGATTGGTTAAAATTGATTTATGGAATATAAACGGACTTCTTCAAAATCAATTTATATTCAAAAAAACAGGTAATCTGCTTCAAGCTGAAATATCGGTAAAGAATTTGCCTGCTGGTGAGTACATTCTTTGTATTTCAAATGGTAAACAGAAAAACACCAGGCTGATTAAACTTTAAATAAATAAGTAGCCTTAAGTTGTTTTAAATAACTATTACAGGGTTAATCACACTATATCTTGATAAAGTACGGGGATTAGCTAAATTTGTTATTAATTCATTGGCATGGAAGAAAAAAAGAAATCGTTACATGAAGTATTAATTACGCTAATTATAATTTTTTTCTTTATAGGTGTATTCATCAAAATCTTATTCTTTTAAGATATGGCGGAAGAAAGATATGTGCGACAACGAACTTTGAACCCTATATCATCTTACCTACATAAAGTTTTTTTAAATGAAAAACTTAATAACTGGGTTGGATATTTATTGCTTGTTTTTATAGCTGTTGGTTTTGGTTATTTAGTTGCAACAGATTTTAAAATTGGTGTTGGAATATTGGGTGGGGTTATCGGTTTGTCTGCAATAATACTTTGTATCACAAACCCTGAAATAGGCCTTTACATGAATCTTGCCTATGTATTCATGGCCTCATTCTTAGGTCGCTTACTTTTTAATGGTAACTTTCCCTTTGGTGTTGTAACCGATATATTAGTTGTATCTACCTTTTTTGGATTACTTATCGGGAAATATAATCTGAAAAAGACCACGGGAATTTTTCTAAGCAGAAAGCCTGTACTGTTTTTTGTAGTTATATTAATTTATTTGTGTTTTCAAATAGCCAACCCTGCCGCACACTCATTCCAGGGATGGATTCATATCATAAGAAAAGTACTGGAGTCCATTTTGTTATTATTCATTGCCTATAATGTTTTCACTGATCACCAAAAAATCTGGAGGTTTCTCAAGGTTTTGTTTGGCTTTGCAGTATTAGCAGGATTTTATGGTTGTATTCAGCAATGGCATGGTTTGTTTCCTTTTGAAATAAATTGGGTGCACAGCGATCCCATTCGTCTTGAGTTAATTTATATATGGGGCATCTATAGAAAGTTTTCGTTTTTCTCAGGCCCGACTGAGTTTGGTATTATCATGGGTGCTTGTTCTTTATTATTCATGATATTGGGCATTAATCAAAAAAAGCCTCTTAATAAATATATTCTCATCATAGGATCAATTATTATGATGATGGGTATGTCCTACTCCGGTACCCGTACAGCCAACGCCATGCTGGTTGGTGGAATAGGGTTATTTGTTTTGCTTACTATTAATAAAAGGTCAACTAAAATTTTTGCTTTTTTTGCTTTAATGGCTTTCCTTTTTATTATGTATGCACCTATTTACAGTAGTGCCGCAATATTAAGGTTTCGTACAAGTTTTTCCGGTTCGGAAGATGCTTCCTATAATGTAAGGGAAAGAAACAGGGCCGCCATTCAACCTTATATCTATAAACATCCTTTTGGTGGGGGCTTAAGTACTACAGGTGAAATGGGAAAAAAATATAATCCGGGTCACGCTTTGGCTGGTTTCCCAACCGATAGCAGTTACCTGAACAAGGCATTAGAAACGGGTTGGATTGGGTTTGGTTTAACCCTGGTACTTTATTTTGTGACTTTGCAATACGCTATCCAGGGTTTTTTCAAGGCCCGAAGTAATCAAGTGAAAATGATGTTCGCAGCTATTGCAGCATTTGCTTTCTCTTTTTATATTGGTGAAATTGCCCAGGAAGCAATTGGGTTGTTTGTAAATATGGTTGTGTATTTTCCTGTGGTTGCCATTCTTATACGTTTGAAAGAATTAGGCATCAGGGAAATAAAACAAGAGGTCCATTAAAATGTAGGCCAGGGGGCATTTCGGCTAAAGCTTTATGCATGAAAGGAACTAGTTTTTCAATAGACAGGGGTTCGATATTGGTGTTATTGTTTGGTCTTTTTGTATTGTTTACGCCGATTTTATTTGTTTTTTATAAGGTTTTTCGATATACAAATGGTGTATTTATGTATCCGCTTGATGATACCTTTATACATCTTGAACTAGCCAAAAATCTAGCACATGGCGTCTGGGGTATAAATAATGAATTTGCCTCTGCATCATCTTCACTATTGTATACTATAATACTTTCCATTGTTACTATTTTTTCTGATCATGTTTCTGTTCCATTTTTTATAAATTGTTTCAGCGGTATTATTATAATTTGGAGTCTGCACAAATGGCTGCAAAAACACCAGGTAGTTCCGGTTGCTCAATGTTTAATTATATTGTTGACTGTTTTTTTTACACCGTTGATATTAACGGTTGTAACCGGCATGGAGCATACTATACAGTGCCTGGTTTCTTTTCTTTTTATTTTTCACTTTTCCGATTGGCTGGAAGAATTTGTAGCAGGAAAAGAGAAAAAAATTCCCTGGCAACTTTTAATATTTACTTTATTTGTAAGTACCATACGATATGAAGGCTTGTTTCTTATTGCGGTTGCCGTTTTAATGTTATTGTATTTTAAAAAAATAAGAGCAGCTACGATTTTTTTGTCAATTGCTTTATTGCCACTAGTGGCTTTTGGAACTTATTCTGTTTTGAAAGGTGGTTTTTTTTTACCGAATTCGGTTTTGATCAAATCTGAAAGTTTTAAGTATACAGGTCTTACAGGCATCGTTAGCAATATATTATTTGAGAAATTAACTTTTGCCCGCAATGGCATGGCAGCATTGGCTACACAGCGATGGCTAATTATTTTGCCTTTGCTTTATCTATTGTTCCGAAAATATATGAGGCCATCATATGCATTTATATTATTTTTTTTATTGGCCGCAACCATTTTACAGTTGTCTTTAGCGGCAACAGGATATTTATACCGGTATGAAGCTTATTTGTTTTTTTGTTCTGTTGTTATAATAAGTATTCTTTTTTATAAACATGGCCGGCAGGTATTAGCAAAAAAGGTTTCCAGGTGGCCTGTAGTTGAATTGATCCTGGTGTTCTTTTTATTTTTCCCAATTACCTTAAGAAGTATCACGGCATTGGAAAAGCTTCCACAAGCTTGCATCAATATATTTGATCAGCAATACCAGATGGCAAAGTTTTCAAAGCAATTTTACTCTAATAGCAATATTGCCGCAAACGATATAGGCGCCCTCAGTTATTATACCGATACCAGGATTGTAGATCTTTGGGGGCTTGCTAATAACGAAGTTGCAAAGAGTAAAAAAAATAACACATGGACACCTGCATTCCTTGATTCAATTTGTAAATCAGATAGGGTTTCTTTTGCAATGCTTTATGATGTCTGGTTCCCCAACACAATACCTGGTAACTGGATAAAAATTGCCACGTGGCAAATACAAAACAATGTTATTTGTGGTGATGACACTGTTTCTTTTTACTCGTTGGATTCATTAAACAGAGAAACATTGTTGAAAAACCTGAAGGAATACGAAACGCAACTGCCTCCCTCTGTCATAGTTCAGTATTATTAACTGCTCTTACTCGTTTGTTTGAGCTGCCAGTTTCTCAACAGGTTTTGTAGATTGTGTGTAAACCACGGCCTGTTTATCTTTCCTGCGGCTGGTAAATAAGAACCATAGGTAATTTTTACCTGCCAGGTTGTAAAAAATAACCGGTAATACAACTCCAAAAGCAATCGCTACTAATAAAATAACCAGGTAATTATCTATATGAAATATACGAACAAGTAAGGCTCTTGTAAATCCAACTACAATAACATGCGTGATATAAATATAAAGTGAATGATAACCTAATACTCTTAAAAAGGACAGCTTTCCCCATTTCTCAAGTAGAAAAGAAATGATAATCAAAGTGGTGCAACCAATCAATGATGTAAATAGAAAATTGACTTCATTCAAAAGGTACAGGTTATAGTCACCCTCAAATGTTTGTATAGTACTTTCCATCGCTTTGGCGCCCACATTATTATCTAAATAAAAAATCTGAGCAACTATAAATAAGGGAATGAAAAGCAAGATCGTTAGAGGTCTTTTTAATTGTTCTTGTACTGATTGACGGAAAATATGATTAGAAACCTTATCACCTAAAACAAAAAACAGGTAAAACCTCATCCAGTTGGACATCATGCTTATGTCATTTAAAAAAGGAGCTGCAAAATATAAAACCAGCCCTATCATTAAATGAACTGAAAATTTGGGGTTAAGTTTTGTTTTTATCAATATAAAAACAAGAGTAGAGTTGAATAAGGCGGGTAAATACCAAAATTGGTCTAGTTGTTTAGGCTGGTATAAAATATATAAATAATCACCGAAATCTCTTTCGGAATTAGTAAAATTTGAAAGGATGATCTGTAAGGTGATTTGTAAAAAAGCCCAGATGAAGTAAGGGTAAAGTATTTTATCATACTTTGACCATATCAATTTATTTATTGGCTTTACGGAAAGGCTAATGCTGGTAAAAATGCCGGAGATGATAAAAAAAAGCGGCATACGGAAACTGTAAAAGACCATATTTGCATCGCCAACTGACTCAGGTACTTCGATGCCGCTTCTTTCAATCCCTAGATATGTGTGATGATAAACAACCAGTAATATAACAATACCTCTCAGGTAGTCAACCCAATTATACCTGTTTCGTTTAAGAATGGAAATATTAAAGGCTTTCCATATCCATTCTTTGAAGTTTTTCATTACACACCTTTAACTTAATTGCTACCTAAAGGAATTTTAAATTTATCTGGTTACAGTTTCCAGTTTAACACCAATCATTCTTTCGATTTCCAGCTTTTTGATATCTTGTTGTAATCTAAGGTTAATTAAAGCAGCCATCTCGGTATTATTATTTTTTTGAGCGGCATTATAATCATCAATAGAAACAGTCCCACTTCTAAATTTTTCTTCTGTTTGAACCAATTGGGCCTGTACATCATTCACTAATTCGCTTTGTATTGCAATTAACTGGCCCATTGCTCTATATTCCCTGTATAAGGTTAAAACCTGTTGCCTTACGTTTCTTCTTAAAAGTTCTTTGTTATTTTTTCCCATCTCTACGCTTTCCCTTGCAGATTTCACTTGTGTTTTAGAAAGAATTGTTCCCAATGGAATAGTTAAACCGAAAAAATACCTGGGGAAAACATAGGTATTGTTAGCCGTTTGAGAAAAAGAACGTTCATTATAATTAGCCGAAACTGTCAGAAGATTCAGCCACTGATTTTGTGCACTTTTCAATTGATATTGGTTGATCTTATCCTGGTGTTCCAGGTTTTTAGCTT
>DASTMJ010000293.1:0-2167 GCA_035714205.1 Flavisolibacter sp.
TACTTGTTTGCAATCGTTATTTAAAAGCTGGTATGTTGGAATTAACGGCAGTATTACTGTTTTCCTCCTTTGTCCACTCACTTCATCATCAGGTAACCGCTATACCATTAACGTACAAATTTAAAAACTTCTTGCCTTTCATATCCGTTTGCTTGATTAATTAACACGGGCTAACTTTAAAAGACAATAACCAACCATGGAAGAAGAAAAAACCATATGCGAGATCACTCCATCCCAAATCGTTAACCTGGGTGCATATACAATAAGCCTTGTGGCTATTGCTGTAATTGTAACCGTGGCTATACTAACCGATACCATGCTTTTACTGGTATTACTTGTATTGCCCATTGGTTATGCATTTTATAAATGGCTGAAAACCCAATCAACCAAACTAAAGGTTACCGACCAGCGGTTGATTGTGCAGGAAGGCATTTTTTCGAAACATACACATGAACTGGAGTTATACCGTGTTCGTGATTTTTTAGTACTGGAACCCTTCTTTTACCGCCTGTTTGGATGCGGCACTATTGTACTGCACACCACCGATGAAACCAGTGAGATATTAAAATTGAGCACTTATAAAAAACCACACTGGTTAAAGGACCAGCTTCGTCATCATGCAGAGATCTGCAGGCAGAAAAAACGCTGGGGTACAGATAATATTCTATTACACGATCACCTGAACGACTAAGATCCATCTGTAAATATGTTGCCATCACCATCAATATCCAAATGGATAGGTCTCCGGCACTTTTTCATCGTGGGGTTTTAAATGCAGGGGATGGAGTGCCCGTGTTTCATCCAAATAAATAAAAGCGTTATAACGCTGCGCCATAACCGAAGGAACGTAATTACCCTGTCTTTCATTTTCAGGATTGTACACTACCCCAATGGCCCTGTGGCGGATGGCTGTTTCATATTTTTTTTGTATTTCTTCGGTATTAAAAAGCAGGTAGCGGTTATGTGCATTCTCCCGGTGTAATTCATATTCAATGCTTCCTTCCCTTGCCGGTGGCACATCCATTTCTTCCATTAAAGAACCCCACTCCTCACCTGCTATCACGGTTCCCTGGTACGAGCCAAAACCAACCAGGTACACTTTATTGATTCCATATTGTTCTCTTGCCAACTGGCCAATATTAACCATGCCCGCCCTTTTCATATCTGTGGCCCTTGCGTCGCCAATATGAGTATTATGCTCCCATACAATTCCCTTACTTCCTTTACCATGATGGTGCAGAAGCCTGTCCAGGGTTTCCATCATATGCGTATCCCTCACATTCCAGCTTTCATTATCAAAACTCATCATGGCCGTATAGTATTTTTCGGCATTTACAGCAATCAATGCATTTTGTTCGGTATTAAACCCGGCCTCACGGTCACTATCCAGGAACTGGGCTTTCAACCGGATCTCTTTTAATAATTGCACAACTTTGTCGCGGCAGGAATGTCCGGTCAATGAATACCGTGCGTACAAATGTTCATTCTGTTCGTAGGGTTCAAAACACTGGATGGCTTTTTTTACCGATTGTGCTGCCTGCGGATCTTCTTTTTCAAGATAAACCAGCATCTCCCGCATCGAATCCCATAAGCTATATACATCCAGTCCGTAAAACCCTGGTTTTTTGTCTGCAGGCAAATGACTGTTGTGATCCCTGAGCCATTCAGCAAGAGCAGCTACTTCCCAGTTGGCCCACATCCAGGTAGGCCAGCGGTCAAAATGCATCAGCACATCCTTTATGTTTTCACCTGCATCTTTATAGCCTTTTACATACCGGTTAATTTTATAACAATCCGGCCAGTCGCCTTCCACACCAATAAAATGAAAACCTTTTTCCTGGATCAGTCGTTTGGTAATAGCAGATCTCCAGGTGTAATATTCATGCGTACCATGAGATGCTTCTCCCAGCATGACAACAGGAACATCGCCAATATCATTTAGTAAGAAATCGAGGTCCTTTGAAGATTCAAGCTTGTGCATGGTATCTTTTTAAATTTTAGCAACAAGTCTTAAGCCATTTACGAAGTTTTAATTTACAACCTCATATACAACGATAGGCTGGTTCTTGTTTTTTACACTGATCTCCCCAATGCGACGGCAATTAAAAAATTCTTTTACTTTTTGATAAGAACATTCATCCAGTAAAATTTGCCCGTCTTCGGCAGC
>DASTMJ010000294.1:0-10577 GCA_035714205.1 Flavisolibacter sp.
AGGATGGCATTGTCAAAATCGCCTGCACGCATAAAGTTGCGGGCTGTTTCTTTTGTTGATGTTTCTTGTTGTGCTATTACAGAAACCGATACGGCTATAGAAAAAAAGAACAGAAGAAATTTTTTCATACGTCAAAGTAAAAATTAAAAACACTGGTTACCTACTCCATATGGGTAAAATAACAAATTCTTCAGAGTAAGGTTTTAAAAGCTGCCTGTAAAAGAACTAAATACAATGTGTAAGTAAACCATCACGCAATTTTGGTTCAAACCAGGTACTTTTTGGAGGCATTACATTACCCGAATCGGCAATATCAAACAATTGCTGAATGCTAACAGGGTGCAAACTGAATGCCACTTTCATATCTCCGCTATTCACTCGTTTTTCCAATTCTGCCAATCCTCTTATACCACCCACAAAATCAACACGATTATCAGTGCGGGGATCTTTGATATTTAAAATTTTATCAAGTATGTTTTCCTGTAAAATGGTCACGTCAAGCACTCCAATCGGATCTTGATTGTATGTGCTTTCCCTTGCTGTTAAAGTATACCATTGTTTGTTGAGGTACATACCAAACTGGTGCAGTTCAGCGGGACGTACAGCTTTGTCGGATTTTTCAACTGCAAACCTTTCCGAAATTTTTTGCAGGAATTCTTCGTCAGTCAATCCATTCAGGTCCTTTGTTACCCTGTTATAATCTAAAATAGCTAGCTGGTTAGCCGGGAATATGGTAGTGAGAAAATAACCGGCATCTTCACTGTCTTTTAAAGCCTGGCTTACTTTAGCAGCTGAGGCAGCACGGTGATGACCGTCGGCAATATAGGTGAACTGAATTTTATCTTTAAAAAGGTTGGTAATAACATCAATCGTAGCCAGTGCATTAACCACCCAAATAGTATGTACAACTCCATCATCAGCGGTAAAGGAATATTCGGCATTATTATCTCGTTTCCAATGTTCTAAAACATCTTCAAGTGCTTTAATATCCTTACAGGCTAAAAAAACATTACCTGTTTGTGCACGGGTTGTTTTTATGTGGTTAATACGATCCTGTTCTTTTTCGGGTCTTGTGAATTCATGTTTTTTAATAACATCATTAAAATAGTCTTCAATGGATGAAACACATACAAGCCCGGTTTGTGTTCGGCCTTTCCAGGCTAGTTCATAAATATAATAACAGGGATATGCTTCAAAGAATAAGATCTTCTTATCGATAAACGACTGTAAATTTTCTTTGGCTTTTGTATATACTTCTTCAGAGTGAATTTCAGAACCGGTGGGCAGATCGATTTCTGATTTGGTGATATGTAAAAATGACAACCGGTTGTCGTCTGCTTCTTTCCGGGCCTCTTCTGAATTCAAAACATCATAGGGTTTAGATGCCACCTGTGCGGCAAACTGGTTGTGCGGACGAAGTGCTTTAAAAGGTTTGATTATAGCCATTCATTAAAATTTTTTATCTGCAAAATATTTCATGAGGTCTGTTATTGCTTTCACGCTTTCATAAGGTAATGCATTGTACATGGAAACTCTGAAACCACCTGTTGTTCTGTGGCCTTTTACACCGATCATCCGTTCTTTCTCACAAAGAGTCAAAAACTCTTTTTCGGCATTAGCATCTTTAATAGTGAACACGGCATTCATTTTACTACGGTCTTCTTTAGCTACCGTGCCTACAAAAAGAGGCAGTCTGTCAAGTGTATCATAAAAAAGCCCGGCTTTGGCCTCATTTCTTTTCTCAGCTTCTGCAATACCACCAATATTTTTCAGCCATCGTAACGTAAGCATACAAACGTAAACGGCAAAAACCGGCGGTGTATTCAGCAAGGATCCGGCTTCAATATGATTGCGGTAGTCAAGCATGGTAGGTAAGGCACGTTTCACTCTGCCAAGACAACGTTTATTTACAACCACGACGTTTACACCTGCCGCACCAATATTTTTTTGTGCGCCTGCATAGATCAGATCAAACTTATTAAAATCCAGTTCACGACTTAATATGTCGCTGCTCATGTCGGCAACCAATGGTACTCCTTTATCATAAAACAGGGAGAGATCCGGCCATTGCGTTCCATATACTGTGTTATTGGAAGTCAGATGCAGGTAAACCGACGAAGGGTCAACTGTAAACTCTTTGGGAAGGAAGGTGTAATTAGCTTCTTTGGAACTGCAAACCACATCAACTTGTCCAAACAATTTAGCTTCTTTAATGGCTTTTGTACCCCAGATACCAGTGTCGGTGTAAGCTGCTTTGGCTGAATCATCCAAAAGGTTCATAGGTACCTGGAAAAATTGTGTAGATGCTCCTCCGTGAAGAAATAAAATTTCGTGTTCGTTATCCAGGCGCATTAATTCTTTTAAGGTCTGAATGGCTTCATCTATCACCGCCTGGAACAATTTAGTACGATGACCAATCTCTAAAATGGAAAGACCAGTGTTATTAAAATCTACCAGGTTGCGGCTGGCCTCTTCAATTACTTCTTTAGGTAAAATGGAAGGCCCGGCTCCAAAATTATGAACGCCTGCCTTGTTGGTTAGTGGTGGTGCCAGGTTAATGCTATCCGTATTTTGTGCATTCATTTTTCAACTGTTGAAGCTGCAAATGTAGGCAATGCGGATTTTACAGGTTATACAGACAGCTGTAAGCCAGGTTAATCTTCTTCTTTACGCCCTTTCATTTCACCACTACGCCATGCCTGGTTTAATTGTTCAAATTCCTGCAGGTCTTCATTTGAAAAAGTCTTACCAGCCAGGCCAGATAAATCCGGCTGGCCTGCTTCAACCCAGGCAGTATACCAGAATGATGCAATAGCAAAAACAGATGCTCTCATTCGACGTTCAATCATTCCTCCCAGTTTTTCATCGTATGCTTTGGAAAATGCTGTGGAATATTGCCGGATGATTTTGCCGTTCCTGTTTTCAAATGAATATTTCTGGTCGGGGGAAAAAACTGCTGACAATTCTTTCTCAACCCTCAGCACGGTGTCAGATGCGACTGCACTTTCCAGCACTCTTTTCCAGATGAAATCCGGGGGATTTTTGATGTATTCAGCTTTGCCAATAAAAAAACTCCATTCTTTTTCTGCAAGCAATTCCGGTACACGACTTTCCCAAAAGCCATGAATGCCTCGTTGGTTAGTGTATTGCCCGTTATGGTTGCTATTAGCATGCAAAGGCACATGGGCATCGGCAATATAATGACCTATTTCTGCGGAAAGTTTTAATATCCTTGCACCGTCTTTTTCCTGGAATGCATTCATAAGTCTGTGGTGCATGATTTGTACCCACCAGGGTACAATGCCATATTGCATAAGGGTATCTTCAGAAAATTTGGCAACGGCATCTTCCCACTTCCTGGGTAAGGCTTCAAAAGGATAGCTTCCATAGTAGTCTATATCAATGTAATGCCTGGGGCCTTCTTCGGCAACTGCATATCTTCTTTTATCGGGATCAACAGCGTGTTCCGATAAAAACTCAATGTTAGGCTTGTAAAACACAAGCATATCTGGTGGTAATAAAAACACCGAGAAATAATTGATCTGCCTGTGGCCATAAAACCCCCAGCAATAAGATGCTTGATAAAAGGCGATAAAAAAAAGCAGAAAAATCATCCTTTTCATTGAGCAGAATAGTTTCCTGCTTAAGATATGATTTTTATCTTATTTATTAGGGCTCTACATAGCAAACTGGGCTTTCTATTTCTCTTCTTCTACCTTGGTAACACCACCACTAATGGCAAACTTCATAGCTTCAGATGCGCTGATATGTACCACAGCTTTCACCCGGTTTGCGGGCAACAGGTAAACATTGCCGGCAATGGAATACGACATCGGGATGTAAACTGCAACATAATCGTTTAATCCAAAATCACCCGCATTTTCATGAGTAATAAACCCAATACGCCACACGTCATTATCATCGATATTGGCCAATACAGGTTTATTAAATTTTTTCTTTTCCCCTGCAAAAGCTTCAAAAAAATCTTTCACTGATGAATAAATAAAACGAATACCCGGTGTTTTCAGCATTACGCTATTAAAGAGGTTAAACAACCGGTTCTTAATAAAAAAAGAGCTCAGGTAACCAATAATGCATATGGCCACAATGATGATAAGGAAACCGAGCCCGTAATTACGAATGGTAATCCGGCCGGTTTCGTCTTTTTCAGTAAATATGGGTAAAAGGCTATCAATGGAAGAGACGATCCAATAGACTGCATAGGCAGTAATGGCAATAGGAGCTATAATTAACAGCCCTTGTAAAAAATATTGGAAAAGTTTTCGAAACCTGAATCCTTCTTCTTTGGTCTGTAGATCATTCATACGCCAAAGTTAATCTTACAATTCATCCTTGAAAAACCGCAATTCATATAAAATATTGACCGGAAACTATTGTTACGATAAAAGTTTCCATAGTTTTGGCGGCTCAAATTATGGACGTAAAAGAAAGAATATTGCTGAAGGCGCATGACCTGTTTAATAAATATGGCATTCGCTCTGTGTCGATGGATGATATTGCTGCACAATTGGGAATGTCAAAAAAAACGCTTTACCAGTATTATGCTGATAAAGAAGAACTGGTTAACGCCGTTTTTACTAGAATTCTTGAAGGCAATAAAGACAGGTGCTTAGGCGACCGAAAGCTTTCTGAAAATGCCGTTCATGAAATTTTTATGGCCTTTGATATGATGCAGGAAATGTTTTCTAAGATGAACCCGGTTGTCATTTTCGACCTGCATAAATATCATCCACAGGTCTATGCCAAGTTTCATGAACACAAATCAACCTTCTTGTACAACATGATTCGTACCAACCTGGAGAAAGGTGTGAAAGAAGAACTATATCGCCCCGAAATTGACGTTGATGTAATAACGCGTTACCGTATTGAAAGCGTTTTTATACCGTTTAATTCTGAAGTATTTCCGAATAACCGAACACACCTGGTGCAGATTGAACAACAGGTCAATGATCATTTTATATATGGCTTGGTAACTGCGAAAGGACAGAAGCTTGTACAGAAATATAAAAATCAGCGAACCAAAAAATAAACAGATGAAAAACAAAGTGCTATTCAGTTGGATGTTATTGTTAATGGCTGGTTGGTTACAGGCACAACAAACTCATGTTCTAACCGTAAAGGAAGCCGTAGATCTTGCATATAAAAATGTAGTTGAATTAAAGAATGCAACGATAGATTACCAGGTTCAGGTTGCTAAGAACCGTGAGATATTAGGACAGGCTTATCCGCAGATTGTAGGAAACGTGGGTGCGAATCATTATCTAAAATTGCCGAACTTTTTATTCCCCGATGCAACATCAACAGCTGTTTATTCCATATTAAAAGACGAAGGTGTATCAGGTAATAATGGCCCTATTACAAATATTCCGGAACCAAAACTGCAGGAGGTTAGTTTTCAGCAACCCTGGAACTTTACTACAGGTGCTACACTAACACAACTGCTCTTTCAACCCGATGTTTTTGTGGGTTTGCAGGCAAGGCAAACTGCACTGGATTATTCGCAGGCCCTGGTAGAACAAACAAAAGAGAGGATCAAGGATTCGGCGTACAAACGATATTATGCCATACTGATTGCAGAAAAGCAATTACATTTTATTAATGAGGGGATGAAACGCCTGCAAAAGCTGTATCATGATGATTCCATCATGTATAACAACGGCTTTGCGGAGAGACTGGATCTTGATAAAGTACAGGTGCAGCTGAATAATGTTAGCACAACAAGAAGTGCCGTTGAAAATGCGGTACAGATTGGGTACGCCGCACTGAAATTTGCAATTGGTCTTCCACAGCAGGATGTGGTTGTGTTAAAGGACGATCTGACCACGGCAGCATTGAAAGATGATATACTGGTTGATACATTTAAATATGAAGACCGGCCGGAGATCAGAACGCTAACTGAATTATACAAATTACAGGAGCTTGATGTGAAGCGACATAAACTGGGCTATATTCCGACAATTGCGGCCCAGGCTAATTATACCCTGAATGGAATGGGACCTAAATTTTTTACCTCCAACGAAACTTTTTGGTTTAACAGCTCATTTATTGGATTAAATATCAACATTCCCATTTTTGACGGTTTACAGCGTAAGTATAGAGTGCAACAATCCAGACTGAACGCACAAAAAGTTGAGAACACGATTACCAATGTTAAGCAGGCTATAGACTTTGAACAAAAAGTAACATCGGGCAGTTTGCGTTCAGCCCTATTTAATCTTGATGTACAGGAACGAAATATGCTGCTGGCTGAAAAAGTTTATAATGCTACCAAGCTAAAATTTGAGCAGGGCCTGGGAAGCAGTTTTGAAGTTTTGCAGGCAGATGCCGACATGCAAACTGCACAATCCAATTATTTTAATGCCCTTTATAATGCCATTGTGGCTAAGATCAGCTACCAGTATTCACTTGGAAAACTACAATAATGAACCATCACACTCAAAAAAAATTAGTATGAAAAATAAATTGACAGGATTAATAGTACTGGCCTTTTTGCTTGCATCCTGTGGTAATGCTAAGAAAGACTCGGAAGGAGATTTGAATGATAAAAAAGCGGAACTGCAAAAGCTTAAAGCCGAACAAAAAAAAATTAACGAGCAGGTTACTAAACTGGAAGCTGATATAAAAAAAGCTGACCCCAACGCAATGGCTACAACGGCAAAACTGGTTGTAGTATCACCGTTAGCCCAGCAAAACTTTTCACATTATATCGACCTGCAGGGTAGGGTTGATGCTCAAAATATTTCTTATGTAGCCCCACCAAACGGGCAGGGTGGTATTGTAAAATCATTATTTGTAACACAGGGGCAATCTGTTCGCAAAGGACAAGTATTGGCCCGTTTGGATGACCAGTTGATCAGGCAGCAGATTGAACCTTTACGGGTGCAGCTGGCCACAGCAGAAGATACGTACCGTAGAACAAAAAACCTTTTTGACCAGGGTATTGGCACGTACCAAAATGTGCTGAATGCAAAAACGCAGGTAGAAAGTTTGCAAAAACAAATTGGCATCATTCAAAAACAATCATCATTAATGACTGTTACAGCACCTTCATCGGGTGTGGCTGACGTTGTAAATGTAAGAGTGGGTGAAGCGTTTGTTGGAAATACAGCTGCCGGGCCGCAAATTCGAATTGTAAATACCAGTAACCTGAAGATCGTTGCATCTGTACCTGAAAATTACCTTGGGCGAGTTGATGTTGGAAGTAAACTTCAGATTGTTTTACCGGAACAAAACAACAGGATTATCAATAGCGTGGTTAATGTTGTACAGAAAGTGATAGATCCAAATACACGGTCCTTTAATATTGAAGCAAAAATCCCTTCCGATGCCAGTTTGAAGCCCAACCAGATTGCACAAATAAAAATCCTGGACTACAATGCAGATAATGTGATTGCCGTTCCGCTGAACGTGGTGATGACGGATGAAAAAGGGAAATATGTATATGTGATGGATAAAAATGGCGACCAGAAGGTTGCCCGGAAAAAACAGGTTATTGTAGGGGAATCATATGGTGAGTTGATCGAAATAAAATCGGGTTTAAATGCAGGGCAACAGTTAATAACAGAAGGTTACCAGAATTTATATGAAGGCCAGGTGATCACAACTACATTAAAATCTTCATAGTTGATAACACGATGTTCATAATTGGTATAACGTACAAGAGTGCGACGCAACCAATGCTGATAGTAAACACAAAGCTGACCTCAAAAAAAATCTACGATGAAAGCATTAGACGGGCTTAGAGAGAAATATAAACAATTTGGTCCTACCAGTTGGGCGGTTGATAATAAAACCGTGATCTATATCATGGCCATACTGATTACGCTGTATGGGTTGAGCAAATTCAACACACTGCCCAAGGAGCAATTCCCGGATATTGTTGTGCCAACCATTTCGGTAGTAACTGTTCATGTGGGCAACTCACCAAAAGATATTGAGAACCTGGTGACAAGACCTATTGAAAAACAGGTGAAAGGAATAACAGGCGCCAAAGTAAATAAGGTCAACTCTGTTTCTCAACAGGATTTTTCTTTGATCACCGTGGAGTTTGAAACAGATGTGCCAACCGATATTGCCAAACAAAAAGTAAAAGATGCGGTTGATAAAGCAAGAACGGATCTGCCTACAGATCTTACTTCTCAGCCCGATGTACAGGAATTTAATTTCAGTGAATTTCCAATTATGTATGTGAACATAAGTGGAGATTATGACCCCGTGAAGCTGAAACAATTTGCAGACAGAATGCAGGATCGTTTTGAAGAACAGAAAGAAATTACCCGGGCTGATATTGTTGGTGCGCCGGAAAGGGAGATACAGGTAAATGTGGATGCCTACAAAATGCAGGTGGCCAAACTATCATTTACAGATATTGAAAATGCCATCAACCGCGAAAACCGCGACATCAGTGGTGGCCAGATAGAAGTGGGTAATATGCAACGTACGCTACGTGTTAAGGGGCAGTTTGCAACAGCGCTGGATATGCAGAACATCGTGGTGAAAAATATTTCCGGTGCACCTATTTACCTGCGTGATGTTGCAACCGTTGTTGACACAGTGAAGGATAAAGAAAGTTATGCCCGCCTGGATGGTAAGCCTGTAATTACATTGAACATAGTAAAACGTTCAGGTGAAAACCTGATTGATGCTGCTGATGGTGTAAAAGCTGCAGTAGCTGACATGAAAGAAAAAGGCGACCTGCCCCCGGACCTGCGTGTAGAATTTACTGGTGATCAAAGCAAACAAACAAAAACATCATTTAATGAATTGGTAAACACCATTATCATTGGTTTTATCCTGGTGCTGCTGATCCTGATGTTTTTTATGGGAGTAACCAACGCCTTCTTCGTGGCGCTGAGTGTTCCGTTAAGTGTATTTGTGGCGTTCATGTTTTTGCCTATAGCCGATATTATAGTAGGAACACCGGTAACACTCAACTTTATTGTTCTATTTGCTTTATTATTTGGACTGGGAATTATTGTAGATGATGCTATTGTGGTCATTGAAAATACGCACCGTATTTACAACAATGGGCGGGTGCCGATCGTTCGATCGGCGAAAGAAGCTGCAGGTGAAGTGTGGATACCCGTATTGGCCGGAACACTAACAACCCTGGCGCCTTTTTTCCCCTTGTTATTATGGAAAGGGTTGATCGGGAAATTTATGATCTACCTGCCCACCATGCTTATATTAACGCTGGCAGCTTCCCTGATTGTAGCTTTTATTTTCAACCCGGTATTTGCCGTTAGCTTTATGAAACCCGAAGGACGAGAGCACCTGATGCCGAAGAAACAATTGTTTCGTAAATGGTGGTTCTGGGCTGCAATTGGTTTTGGTTTGTTCTTTCATTTAATTGGAGCGCATGGTTTTGCCAACTTCCTGATCTTTATGGCGCTGGCAGCAATCTTGAATGTGTTTGTGTTGAGAGATGTGATTCATGGTTTTCAGCATCGTGTATTGCCATGGCTTATGCATCATTATGAAAACCTGTTACGATGGGCATTACGTGGCAAGCGACCCGTGTGGTTGTTAGTAGCATTGTTTATACTTTTCCCGGTGTCTCTGGGTTTGCTAATGTTGAGAGGTAATGGAAGTACCTTCTTCCCAAGTGGTGATCCACATTTTATTTACGTTTATTTAAAAATGCCGGTGGGAACAGATGTAGAATATACCGATTCTGTTACCCGTATACTGGAACAAAGAGTGTACAAGGTCCTGGAAAAAGAAAAGCCGGGAACTGAAGGTTCCATTGTAGAAAGTATTATTTCCAACGTGGCTGTGAGTGCCAACAATCCACAGGATAATAACCGGAGTGTGCAACCGAACCTTGGACGGGTACAGGTTTCGTTTGTTGAATTTGAACAACGACATGGGAAAAGCACAAAACCCTTCCTCGATGCTATACGTAAAACTGTACAAGGCATACCGGGTGCGGAAATTACAGTGAACCAGGAAGATTCAGGCCCGCCAACAGATCCGCCGGTTAATGTGGAAGTGATTGGTGATAATTTTGAATCCATAGCAAAGGTGGCATATGACCTGAAAAACTTTTTAGATACCAACCGGGTAGAAGGTATAGAGCATCTGAATATGGATGTGGATGTAAACAATCCGGAAATATCCATAACAGTGGACCGTGAAAAGGCAATGATCGAAGGCATCAGTACCGGGCAGGTAGGTATGGAAATACGAACGGCTGTTTTTGGTAAAGAAGTAAGTAAGTTGAAAGATGGTGAAGATGAGTATAAAATTCAATTACGGTATAGTGACCTCATTCGTAATAATATCACCGACTTGATGGCAAGGCCAATCACTTTCCGTGATTTTAATACCATGGCTATCAAACAAATTCCGTTAAATGCTATTGCTACAATTGACTATACCAATACATCCGGCGGCATACGGCGAAAAAATTTAAAACGAACAATCCAATTACAATCAAACGTATTGAACGAACAGGAAGTTACCCGTATTAATGCCGACCTGGCCATGAAACTTGACGAGTTTAAAGGCCGTTATGCTATACCACCTGATGTAACAGTACGACAAAGTGGTGTAAG
>DASTMJ010000295.1:0-10784 GCA_035714205.1 Flavisolibacter sp.
TGTGCCCGGATCTGTACACGAATGGCTTCATGCGCAACTTCCAAAGCCTTTACCAGGTCTTCTTCACTGCATTCTTTAGCTTCACCTTCTACCATCATGATGTTTTTCTCAGTAGCAGCAATGATGAAGTCCATATCAGACTTTTCCATTTCACTACGGGTAGGGTTAATTTTGAACTGTCCATCGATACGGCTTACACGTACCTCCGAGATTACTTCTTTAATGGGAACAGTTGAAACAGCCAATGCTGATGAAGCGGCCAGGCAAGCCAATGCATCGGGCATAACTTCCGGGTCTGAAGAAATAAGGGTGATGATCACTTGTACTTCACAGAAATAATCTTCCGGGAATAAGGGGCGCAATGCCCTGTCTATAAGACGGGAGATCAATACCTCATAATCGCTAAGCTTACCTTCTCTTTTAAAGAAAGAACCAGGTATACGACCGGCAGATGCAAATTTTTCCATGTAGTCTACACTCAATGGGAAAAAATCCTGTCCTGGTTTCGGTTCTTCAGTTGCCACTACAGTAGCCAGAAGAATGCTGTTGCCCATTTTTACAGTTACGGAACCGTCGGCCTGGCGGGCAAGCCGGCCTGTTTCAATCGTTACTTCGCGGCCATCGCCTATATCGAATGTTTTACTGAATTTCTGCGTTAACATACATTGATTTTGAGGGGTTAGAGTTGCAAAAAATAATCTGTATAAAAGCCAAAACCCAACTGATGTTAGTTGGGATGTAGCTTATAATTCGATTAACTATTTATTTCCTGATACCTAATTTCTCAATTAAAGAACGATAACCTTGCAGGTTATGCTTTTGCAGGTAATTCAACAGGCGGCGGCGTTTACCAACCAGCTGCATTAAACCGCGGTGTGTAGAGAAATCTTTTTTGTTTTGCTGAAGGTGAGAAGATATTTGTGATATACGCTCAGTTAATAACGCAATCTGACCCTCAATAGAACCTGTGTTGGTTGCGGCACCACCGAAGTTGGTGAATATGCCGGCTTTTTTTTCTTTTGTTAATGACATCGCTAACTTTTTAAAAAATGACACCCGGATTAGATGTCTTTCTATTTTACTTTATTTTGGCTGCAAAGGTAGGGGAATTAAGGCTAAAAACAATCAGAAAATGGTCTTTTCAAAGTAGTTAAGATTTGATTCTGAGAGATTAAAAGATCTCAATATTGAAATTACTGGTCTTTTCAAAGAAAGGCTGTGTTTATTTTTGCCAGGATGGAACTATCGAAAGAACTTTCTGCGGACGCAAGGACCATACTTGGTTTGCAATTACCAACCGATCCCCGCTGGGTAAATTTGGCTGAACTATCTCTTGCAGAAATTTTGACCGATCATGCCTATTGCGAACAAAAAGCTGCCACAACCTGTATTTCCCTGATCCAGCGGTACAATCAGAAAGAAAAACTGGTACAGGAACTTTCACCCATTGTAACGGAGGAATGGGGTCATTTTCGCCTTGTGCTGGGCGAATTGCAAAAAAGAGGGTTGAAACTGGGTAAACAACGTAAAGACGAATATGTGAATGCGTTGGTAAAATTTTGCCAGACTGGTGGTGCCGAAGAAGGTCGACTACTTGACCAGCTCTTATTGATGGCTATGATTGAGGCACGTAGCTGCGAACGGTTTAAAAGATTGAGTGAAGGGTTGAATGATGAATACCTCCGCAAGTTTTACAGGCGGTTCATGGAAAGCGAAGCCGGACACTATACCTTGTTCATAGAATTAGCTGAAACATATATTGACAAGGAAAAAGTGCACAGACGATGGAAGGAATGGCTGAACTACGAAGCGGGTGTCATTCAAAACCTGCATGTTCGTGGAGACAGGATCCATTAAAGCAAACTGTTTCAATTAAACCCGGTCTTAAAGTACTCCAGTTCCTTTTCAAAATTCAGGAAAGGATATTGATCTGAAAGCGAGGTTGTTTTGTTGAAATAAGATTTTAAAAATTTTTTGTGTTGATCCGAGATTACATTAAATGGCTTATGCTTATAAGCCAGGTAAATGGAATGAATTTCCTCTATTAAATTTTTTGTTTTTTCATCCATGCAGGCATCAACAAATTTTTCCCAAACATATTGAGTGGCGTGATAGTTGGGATGCACCAGGTCCTCGGCATAAAACCGGTAATCCCTCAGGTCATCAATCACCAATTCGTAGGCAGGAAAATAATAAAGCCTGTTGAATTTGTCTACAAGGTTATGAACGGCCTGGATCAACACAGCCTTACTACGATTATTTTCGATCAGTCCTTCCCTTAAGTGCCTTACAGGGCTGATTGTAAAAATGATATTCAATTTTGAATTGAATAAAAACAGGCGGTGAATGATTGTATCCAAAACGTGTAACACCTCCTCCACTGTCATAAGCCGGCGATGGAACCAGTCAGAAGGTGCCTTATGATTATTAGCTGCAACAGAACCGGTTTTTACGTGATCAGCTTTTTCTGTCAGTGTATAAATCCATGAGGATCCCAGGGTGATCATCACGCAATCTGCTTCTTTCAAATAAAAATGTGTACTGGTTATAGAAGCATTAATCTTTTGTAAGGTTTCATCTTCCGTTAGTCCTGAAAAACGGCTATGGTGCTTCCAGCTGTGCCAGCCTTCATTTAAATAAAACAGGTCTGTATTTTGGTACGTTTTGTTTTCGATATAATCTGTAAGTGCCTCCACAACACTAACAGGATTAAATAAAATACCGTGCGGATTTTCCAGAACCTGGAATTTATACCTGCCTAGTTTTTCCCCTATATTCTCCGTAAAACAGGAGCCCATAAGCAGGAGTTTTTGGGAATGATCCAGTTTTTGCGGAAGTTTTTTTATATCAAAATCCAGGTGAAACTTCATGATCGTTTTTAATCAATTACACAAATAGTTCTGAGGCCAGGACAAGGCTTTTTTCTAAAGCTTCTTTGTTTAAGCCGCTTAGTCTTTCCTTATTTTCCAAATAAGAGATAATCAATTCTGTATTCATATTACCTACCAATTCATCCTGGGCCATAGGACACCCGCCAATTCCTTTTAATGCACCGTCAATTCTTTTGCAACCCGATTGTATGGCTGCATGCAATTTTGATTCAAAATTCAAAGGAGAAGAATGGAGATGAACTCCAAAAACCGTATCGGGAAATTTTGGAATCAGTGTTTGTAGAGCAAATGAAATTTGTGCAGGTGTAGCTATTCCAACAGTATCGGCAAGAGATATAATAGACACATTGTTTTGAACCATTTGTTCCGACCATTGTAATAAAATCTCTTCGTTATAATCATCACCATAAGGATTGCCGAATCCCATACTCAGGTACACCACCAGAATTTTTCCTGATCGATGACATATTTCCTGGATGGCCTTGATCCTGTCAAGGCTTTCTTCCAGGCTACTATTGGTATTGCGCTGCTGAAAGGTTGGTGAAATTGAAAAAGGAAAACCAAGGTACCGTATCATTTCATAAGCGGCTGCATCCTCTGCCCCTCTCACATTGGCAATTATGGCAAGAAGTTCAGACTTTGTGCCTTCCAGTTCAAGCCCTTCATAAACTTCCCTTGTATCTGCCATTTGAGGAATGGCCTTTGGTGAAACGAAAGACCCGAAATCAATGGTATGAAAGCCTACCTTAAGAAGAGAATTAATATAATTGATCTTATTTTTTGTTGGAATAAGTTTCTTCCAGCCCTGCATAGCATCTCTGGGACATTCCACCAAACTGATCTGGTTCATTTTGATTTGTTGAGGTTTCAAAGATAAGTTTGACCAGCTTCCTCATGAAATCAGGCTTCATGATATTATGTGTATTGCTGGTACATTTTTTTGATGTCAAACTGATAGCAGATTTTTAGAGACTGCTATAATGAGTGGCAATACGGTCAGGCAATTTAAAAACCTGAAAAGTTTCTTTGCTTCATTGCCTCGTAAAGGATCATTCCGGTAGCGACAGAAACATTAAGAGATTCAAATTCTCCTATCATCGGGATCTTAAATTTTTCATCGCATACTTTCATTAAAGCTGGATAAATTCCTTTTTCTTCACTTCCCATCACAATGGCTACAGGTTCGTTCATATTTATTTCGTGAACATTTTTTTCTGCTTTCATTTCACTGGCAAGAACTTTTATACCATTTAAATGCAATTCATCTACAGCTTTCATCAGGCTATTGACCCGGCAAATGGGTATTTTTTCCAAAGCACCTGCAGATGTCAGGATCGCATCTTCGTTTAATGCACCAATTCCCTTATCAGGAATGATAATGGCCTGTACACCAGTACAAAAAGCAGTACGGGCAATGCCGCCAATATTCCGTACATCTGTTATTCCATCCAATATTAAAAAAAGTGGTGTCTCCCCTTTTTCCACAACCCATGAAATAACCTGTTGCAATTCGTGGTATTGAACTTTTGACATTTGCGCCACGCAACCTTCGTGATTGCCCACATTAAAGCTGTTTAATTTCTCAACGGGCACAAAATTTACCGGGATATTATTGGTATGTGCAAGGTTTCTCAATTGCCGGGTTGATTCTTCCGGTAGCTTTTGGTTCAGGTAAATACGATCAAGGGGCTTACCTGCTTCCATTGCTTCCAAAACCGCTTTTTTCCCAACGATGAGTGAACTTTTTTTAGGCCTGTGCTGGTGTCTGAAATTCTTCACATTCCAAATGTAAACTCCTAAACCCTTATTCGTTTATTTTTTTGCAGCATAGCAAAAGGTAATGCGGTTAAAATGTATAAAATAAGTGCAGCAGCCAAAACAAATTTGATGATCGCAACAACGTATACAATCTGCAAAACAAATGGGTTAAATCTTCCATTATACACAAGCAGCATCATAAAATTTTCTGCTACGTCAAAACAAGCAGTAGCAATTGCAATGGAAATAAACCTGTTGCTCCATAATTTCCAGTTAGAAATTTTTTTTATAAACTGGCATGCGGATATAAAAAACCAGGTATAGGAAGCAATAAATAAAAAATCCATGTAAACATTAAAAAATACATCTTTTGCATTCCAAAAAAGTCGCAATTGCTGCATACGTTCTCCTGTACGGGCAAATTCAAGATCTAAAATGCCATAAGGGCTCACTGGTGTCACCAGGGATTTCCCTTGCCAACGCATTACAATGATCATGACCAGTAAAAACACAAAGGATAATAAAACCTGTCTTTTCATGTATTGAAAATAAAAAACCTCTGCATAGAAACAGAGGTTTTATAAAATATGAAGTTCGGCTTATTTAATTCCGAATGCTTTTTTCAATTTTGGTACATAGTCCAGTTTTTCCCATGTAAACAGTTCGACTTTCTTTTTAACTACTTTACCCTCAGGACTCACAAACTCTTTAGTGACAAATTCTGGTTTGCGGCCCATATGGCCGTAAGCAGCTGTTTCACTATAAATTGGATTACGCAATTTTAATCTCTGTTCAATAAAATAGGGCCTCATATCAAAAATGCCACCAATCACCTTCGCAATTTCTCCATCAGTCATATCAACCTTGGCACTGCCATAGGTGTTCACATTGATGCTGGTTGGCTCAGCCACACCTATAGCGTATGAAACCTGTACCAATACTTCATCACATAAGCCTGCGGCTACCATGTTTTTTGCAATGTGTCTTGTTGCGTAAGCAGCAGAACGATCAACTTTGGAAGGATCTTTTCCGCTAAATGCGCCACCACCATGTGCACCTTTTCCTCCATATGTATCTACAATAATCTTGCGACCGGTTAAACCCGTATCGCCATGTGGACCACCAATTACAAACTTGCCGGTTGGATTAATGTGATATTTAATGTCGTTGTTAAAAAGCTTCGCATATTTCTTATACTTTGCTTTTACACGAGGAATTAAAATATTGATAATGTCTTTTTTGATCTGCTCCAGCATTTTTGGTTCTTTGTCAAAATCATCATGCTGGGTAGAAACTACAATTGCATCTATTCTTACCGGGCGGTTATTCTCATCATATTCTAATGTAACCTGGCTTTTAGCATCGGGACGTAAGTATTTGATTTGTTTATTCTCCCTGCGCAATGCAGCAAGTTCCTGTAATATTTTATGAGCCAGGTCCAATGCCAGTGGCATAAAATCTTCAGTTTCATTAGAAGCATAACCAAACATCATTCCCTGGTCACCTGCACCTTGTTCTTCTTTTGTTTTTCTGTCAACGCCCTGGTTGATATCAGTAGACTGCTCATGAATAGCAGAAAGAATACCACATGAATTGGCTTCAAACATATATTCACTTTTAGTATAACCAATTCTCCTGATCACCTGGCGGGCAATTTCCTGCACATCCAGGTAAGCTTTTGATTTTACCTCGCCGGCCAATACCACCTGGCCCGTTGTAACCAGAGTTTCGCAAGCAACTTTTGAATTGGGATCAAAAGCTAAAAAATTATCGATCAATGCATCTGAAATCTGATCGGCCACTTTATCAGGGTGTCCTTCCGATACACTTTCTGAAGTAAATAAGTAAGACATTAAGAAAGGGAATTTGTATTTGTTAGTAATTTAAATCGGCTGCAAATATAACATGCGATTCCATACTACAAGTTGGAATAAACGATGCGTAGACGTAACCTTTGATCAGGATTAACGTAACTACCTCCACCCAGAACAACTCTTCCATATGCAATCGCCGGCGCCACCTGAACGTTTATTCTGGTTGCACCGCTCGGGTTTTGAATATAAGGGGCTGTACGCAATGGGGCATATAACCGCAGGGTATCATTTGGTTCGTTACGGGTTATAATTCCCTGAACATACCGGGTGATATTGAAACGGTATTCATTATTTTTCAAGGTTCCCCCAAAAGAAGCAAGGTCCAGCGATCCATCAAAACCAACGGCAATATCCCTGTTAAATAAAAAAGCAGAATCAGGAGTTCCCAGGTTTGTTTTGTCAAGAAATAGTTTTGTTGGAGGAGTAAAGGTTAACTCCATTGCAGATGGTAATTTTGGTGCAATTAGCTCTGCCCTGTGAATTATTTTATTTCCTAAAGTACTCAGGTCAGGAATAAGAATTGATGCATATGAACCTGATGGTGCAGATTGAATATAAATCTTATCATCAGATTCAGTTCCGTTATTTAAATATGTAGCCCAGTTTGCACCTGGAGTTACTTTTACGTAGTTAGCCTGGCCATTTGTGCTGTGAATAAAACTAGATGCCAACGTATCCTGGCTTCCATTACTATGGATGATGCGAAAATAAAATGTAAGGTTTGTTTTATCCGTATTCGAAAGGTCAAAATAACTTAAAACATTTCCGCCGTTGTCCGATTTGATTGCAAAACCTGCAAATAACCTCCTAAAATTGTCACCTCTTGATGAATCTGAATGATAAGCACCGGAAGCCGTTGTATCACTTGCTTCAAACCTGGCAGCAAAAGAATTGTCAAGTTTAATACGAACCACATTGGCAACTTTGGCGGTATCATTACCTGTAACCACCACCATAGAATCTTTTAATGATGATAAGTTATACGTCTTTGAATCTAGTACGCCGCCTGTTGTAGCAAAGTCTGATGTAGGATCAGCATACTTATAAATACTATCAATATGAAATCCGGAATTTGGATCAATTTCGTACACACTTAAAGATTGAGAAGCATTTGCAGTATCTCCGTAACCGCCCTGGTAGGCTAATGAAAGAACAACCGAATCAATAATCCTTACCGAATCCTTATGTAGAAACGGATAAATGCCAAGAGTAGCAGGTAAAATATTGAAATGGAAATTGGCATCTACCTGGCCGAACTCCGGATCATTTGTAGCTCCCAGTGCAACAAAGTCGTCATAAAAAACTTTAGTTGTATCACTAAAAGGAATATTAAATCGCTGGTTATTGGAGATAGCAGATAAGGCAACTTCGAAAGTATTGACATTATCAACAACCGGAATCAGGTCTCCGCCTAATTCAGTTGCCTCGTTAATTTTTTTGCAGGAGAGAAAGCCAATTACTAAAAACAGAGCCGCAAAGAAAAAGATCGGGAAGTGCCTTTTCACAAATAAAAATTATAGCCTTTTGAAATATTACTTGTTCGCAAGATCGCCATAGAGTTGTAAATAGTCTGTTAAATCAGACTCCGCATTGTATGGCAAAGTTTTCTTTCCACGCACTTTTGAAAACTCTTCAACCAATTTTTTATCGATCTTTTCAGCACCAAATGTTATGGCGTCAGAATAGGTAGCCCCGCCACGGAACATAGCAATATTATTGGCGTCTTTATACGCCTCAAGATCCTTTTCCTTTATAGATGGATGGATCAGGGCTTTTTGTAAAAAATCAGATCCAAGTTTTTCTTTGAAAGTGGATTGTCCTATAGTGTAAACAATTTTGCTATGGGCAAACACCGGTTCCTTTTTATAAACTGTTTTCAGGTAAGCAGGAATTAATCCGGTCATCCAACCGCTGCAATGGATGACATCAGGAGGCCAACCAAATTTTTTTACGGTCTCAAGGGCTCCTTTACAAAAGAAGATGGTTCTTAAACCATTATCATCAAACCATTTTTCATTATCGTCTGTGAAAATGTGTTTTCTTTTAAACAAATCCTCGTTATCTAAAAAGTATACCTGCAGGCGGGCATTGGGCAAGGAAGCCACTTTAATTTGTAACGGAAAATCTTCATTATCAATTGAAACATTGATACCCGAAAGCCTTACCACTTCATGCAAACGATGACGACGTTCATTGATAGCTCCAAACCGGGGCATGATACACCGAACCTCAAAACCACTGTCGTTCGATTTGATCGCCAGCTTGTTTACGACTTCAGAAAATTCAGTCAATTCGAGGTAAGGAGACATTTCATTGGCAATGAATAAAATTCTTTTCTTTGCTGACATTGTTACCGTTTTAAACTCGGAAAAAGGTGTGCAAAGGTAACCAATTATTAGCAAACGTCATGAGGTACACCGGTTTAAATAGAAAATATGATCATTTTTAAAAAGGCAAAACCACTGACTGCGTACCTCCTCAATCTAAAAAAAGAAAATAAAAAAATTGGTTTTGTGCCTACAATGGGTGCTTTGCATGAAGGACACCTGTCTCTTTTACGGGAAGCCTCAAAAAATAATGATTACACCATCTGCAGCATATTCGTAAACCCAACACAATTCAACAATCCGGAAGATTTTAAACACTACCCCAAGACAATTGAAAAGGACATAGAACAACTTGTACTCTCCGGTTGTAAGATTCTTTTTCTCCCCTATCTTACTGAAATTTATCACCGTGGTTATCAGAAAAAGCACTACAACCTGGGCCCGATAGAAAACATACTTGAAGGATTTTATCGCCCCGGGCATTTCCAGGGTGTTAGTGAGGTGGTTGACCGGTTGATGCAAATAGTAAGCCCTCATAATTTATACCTTGGACAAAAGGATTTTCAGCAATGTATGGTTATTAAAAAGCTAATGGAGCTCACAGGTCGGGAGAATGAAATACAATTAGTTGTGGTTCCAACACTGCGGGAGAAAAATGGATTGGCCATGAGCAGCCGTAACCTTCGACTTGATCAAAACGAAAAAGAATTAGCAACATCTATTTATAACGAATTGATGGCCATAAAAAATCGGCTCACCTCTTCTCCCTTTGAACAACTGAAAAAAACTGCGGTTTTAAATTTAGAGAACATAGGATTTCAGGTTGACTATTTCGAAATTGCTAACAGGGAAACCTTGGCTACGGCCAACACACCCAATGAGCCTTTGGTTGCTTTGGTTGCCGCAACTTTAGGCAAAGTGCGATTAATAGATAACCTTATTCTGAATTAACAAACACTTCACTTCCTTCAATTACCTTTGCAACCGCTATGAATATTTCTGTTCTAAAATCAAAAGTTCACCGGGCTGTTATTACTGAGGCTAATCTTAATTATGTGGGTAGCTTAACCCTTGATGAAGATCTGATGGACGCCGCCAATATGATTGAGAATGAGCAAGTGCAAATTGTAAATGCAAATAATGGCGAAAGGTTGATTACGTACTTAATTAAGGGTAAAAGAGGATCAGGAGTTTGTTGTCTGAATGGACCTGCTGCACGAAAAGGTATGGTTGGTGATGTGGTTGTTATTATTTCTTATGCTGATATGCCTTTTGAAGAAGCCAAAACATTCAAACCCTGGATTGTTTTTCCAAAAGATGGGAATAGACTTTAAATAAAATATGATCTCATTCTTTTTTATTGATCATACGACCTTCTGGTCTTTTTGACTGTTCTCGTGTTACACATTCCTTTGGTATCTTCGGAGTGCATGAAGAAATCGATTTTTACTATACTTCAATATTTATTTTTTCTTGGATTAGGTATTTTATTCGTTTGGCTTTCTGTCAAAAACATCGATCAATCACAATGGCTGCAAATTAAAGATTCATTGCGAAGAGCAAGACATTGGCTGATTATTCCTGTTTTTGCTTTGCTTTTGTTAAGTCATTATAGCCGCGCATTACGCTGGAAGATATTGATGGAGCCTATGGGTTACCACCCCAGCACTTTTAATACGTTTGCTGCCGTCATGATTGGTTACCTGGTAAATGCTGGTGTGCCCAGGTTGGGCGAAGTAGTGAAATGCACTTTGCTTTCCCGCTATGAAAAAGTACGGGCCGACAGGCTGGTTGGTACCATCGTAATGGAAAGGGCTGTAGATCTTGTTTCATTAATTGTTGTTTTTATTGCCGCGCTAATTTTCCAGGGCCATGTTATTGGTGATTATGTAATGGCTGCGTTTGGAACCTTTTTTACAGATAATACCGGTCAT
>DASTMJ010000296.1:0-2590 GCA_035714205.1 Flavisolibacter sp.
ACAACAGGATATCAGCAGCAAAAAACGCATTGGTAGGGCCAAAAGAATACATGAGCGATTATTACCTGCAGCAGGAAGATATGCGTTCCAACAGGCCCATGATCGGTCAAATTTATGATGCCTATAGCAAGCGCTGTTTTAAAAACGGTGCTATGGATTTTGATGATTTGCTTTTTAAAATGTACGAGCTGCTGAAAAATTTTCCCGAGGTACTTCACAAATACCAGCACAAGTTCAAATACATTTTGATTGACGAGTACCAGGATACCAACCCGGCCCAGTACGAGATCATTAAACTATTAGGTGCTGTCCATGAAAATGTCTGCGTTGTAGGTGATGATGCGCAGAGTATCTACTCATTCCGCGGCGCAACCATCCAAAACATATTACAGTTCCAAAAGGATTATGATGAAGTGAAAGTGATCAAACTGGAACAAAATTATCGAAGCACACAAAACATTTTGAGCATTGCCAATGAGGTGATCAAAAACAACAAAGGGCAGATACCAAAAACACTATTTACAGAAAACGCTACCGGCGAAAAAATAAAACTGGTGCGTACCATGACGGACAATGATGAAGGAAAGTTTGTAGCAGACCAGATACAGGAACAAAAACTGCGCAATCATTTTAATAATAAAGATTTTTCTATTCTCTATCGTACCAATGCACAAAGCCGTTCCTTTGAAGAAAGCCTGCGACGGATGAACATCCCGTATACCATTTATGGTGGCATTTCTTTTTACCAGCGCAAGGAGATCAAGGATTATGTGGCTTACCTCCGTATCATTGTCAACACAAAAGACGAAGAAGCTTTAAAGCGCATAATTAATTATCCTGTACGTGGTATTGGCAAAACATCGGTTGACAGGGCCATACTGGCTGCTAATGAAAACAACATCAGTATGTGGCAGGTGCTGGAAAATGCACAAATGTTTGGATTTAAGGCCGGCACCCTCCAGGCCATTGAAGAATTTGTGCTGATGATCAAAAGTTTTCACAGCATGCTGCAAACAAAAAATGCTTATGACATTGCCTTTCACGTGGGTAAGCAAACTGCTTTTGTAAAAGAACTCTTTAACGACAAAAGTACAGAGGGTGTGCAACGATATGAGAACGTTCAGGAATTGCTGAATTCTATAAAAGAATTCACGGAAACACCTTCCAATGAAGAAAGTGGAGAAGTAGGCGATAAAACGTTAGCTGCTTACCTGCAGCAAATTACCCTGCTTACGGATTCAGACCAGAAAGATCCGAATGCTGACACGGTCAAGTTAATGACCATTCATGCTGCAAAAGGATTGGAATTTCCTGTTGTATTTGTAGGTGGGCTGGAGGAAGGTTTGTTTCCGAATGCTATGAGCATAAATACCAGGGAAGAACTTGAAGAAGAACGCAGGCTGTTTTATGTGGCCATTACAAGAGCCAAGGGAAGGTTATACCTAACTTATTCCAACACCCGTTACAAATTCGGTTCACTTATTCAAAGCGATCAAAGTCGGTTTATTGAGGAAATTCCAATGGAATATATTGATAAAACATTTGCGGGGGGTGGTGTAAAAAACCAAAGTTCACCAGGTGTGTTGGGTAGTGCTTTTGAACGTATGCAAAGGGGGTTTGGAGGCAGCAATCCTGAAACCAGGGAAAGAAATTTTGTTTCAACACTTATCAGCAACAACAAGCCAAAAGAAGCAACACATGTACCCTCGCCGAATTTTGTTCCAAGTGATATGACCAGGCTTGAAGTGGGTATGAAAGTAGAACACCAGAAATTTGGCTTTGGAGAAGTGACCAAACTTGAAGGGTCTGCACATAACCCGGTGGCCACTATCAAATTTGATGTAAACGGCGAAAAGAAGATCATGCTGAATTACGCTAAACTGATGATCGTAAATTCCTAGTTCATTTCGATTTCATTGATACGGAAAATATAAAGCAATGCCTTTACTAATTGGCTACAAAAAAGAAAAATCCAGGTCTTGTTAACCTGGATTTTTTATCTGGATACCCTTTTCTTATATATTATCGTTAAAAAAATGTTATCCGCCTTTTTAAACCTAATGGCTTCATTAGCATCTATGTACAACGAAAACCCTAAAAAAACACTTTATGAAGACGATTAAAATGTCCCTTTTCTTTTTAGCAGCTAGTTTAACAACAACAATTTCTTTTGCACAAGTTGGTTTAGGTGTTGCAAACAGCACGCAGGCTACTACAAAAGCCGTGAATGCTAATGCTGCTACCCGTGTGGCAACAACAGCAGCTACCAAAACAACCAATGCTACTAAAGCTACAGTTACTACTACTGCAGCTAAAGCCACTCAGGTAAAAGGTTCTGCGAAGGAAAATGCAAATGCAAATGCCAGGGTGAAAGCACAGGCACAGGTTCATGCTTCGGAACAAGCCAAAGCAAATGCCAATGAAAATTCGGTTGTTGTAGCAACCAGTACAGATGCTTCGGCTTCTACTGATGCTGATGTAAATGTCAATGGTAAAAAAACAGTTGATAAGACAGAGGCTAAAACTAAAAAAGTAAAAGACGCTTCTGTAAAAACAACCAAAAAAACCAAAGCTGAAGCCCGTTCAAAAT
>DASTMJ010000297.1:0-3647 GCA_035714205.1 Flavisolibacter sp.
CAAATAAAAAGCCCCGACACATTGTGTCAGGGTCTTTGTGCCCGGGACTGGATTATCTTATGATCCAGGATGCATTGGTCTTATACAAATCCCCTGTACCGCTATCGCGGTCCTGGTCTTTTTATTTGTCCGCTCCCTCAAACTGGGTTTGATCCGCTGCCAAATAAAAAGCCCCGACACATTGTGTCAGGGTCTTTGTGCCCGGGACTGGATTCGAACCAGCACACCTCGCGGCGCCGCCACCTGAAGACGGTGCGTCTACCAATTTCGCCACCCGGGCGGGGATGCAAATATAGCTTAGGACAGATTATCAACATCAATGCAACCTTTATTTTTTAGTTTTTAAAACCAGCAATAATACACCTGCTAAAACCAGTATGGTTCCAATAACCTGTAACGTAAAAATTTCTTCTCCTAAAATATAATTCGCCTGGATAATGGTAAATACCGGTCCAACACTTGAAATGATAGCCACATTGTTCGACCCTATCTTTTTCATGGCCGCCGATAAAAGATAGGTTGGAATAACCGTTGCTACAACTGCCAGCAAAACACCATACCACCACAGATCCATGCCCGACTTCAACACCTGGTGTTCACCACTAATGGCATAATGAACAAAAACCCCGGCGGTCGATGTTAACAAGGCGTAGGTAGTAAATTTATTGGCACCCACTTTGGGGATCATTCGTCCGCTGCCAACAATGTAAACCGAGTAGGTCACGGCACATAAAAAAACCAAAAAACTTCCTAAAACAAAATTTGGGTTAGAGGTATCTATTTTTAATTCGCCATAATATGCAATGGCAATGCCACTATAGGTAAGAACCAGCGCCAGTACTTCGTTTCTTTTGATTTTTTGTTTGAAAACAAAAGCATTGATGAGTACCGCAAAAGAGGGATATAAAAAAAGAATCAGCCGCTCCAGTCCTGCGGATATATACTGGAGCCCGATAAAATCAAAAAGACTACTTAAATAATAACCAAATAACCCCAGCAAAATGACAGCAGTCCATTCTTTGCTGTTCATTTTTTTATTATCCGGTTGCTTCCACAAAATAAAGGCGGTTAACAGGTAGAAAGGAAGCGAGAATAACATGCGGATCATCAACAGTGTTAACGCATCAACATGTACATCGGCAAACGCTTTTTTTACAATGACAGCTTTTGTCGAAAAAAGCAGGGCGCCAATAAAAGCGATCAGAAATCCTGCTACAGTTAACGTCGATTTGGTTTTGGTGGTATGCATAAAAAAATCCCGCCGTGGCGGGATCCGTATTAAACAGCTACATTAAAATCTCTCAGTGCATCATTCAAACTGGTTTTCAGATCGGTGCTGGCTTTGCGTTTGCCAATAATAAGGGCACAACTGACATTGTACTCTCCGGCAGGGAATTTTTTAGTATAGCTTCCCGGTATCACAACACTTCGTGCCGGCACAACACCTTTCATTTCTACGGGGTTATCACCGCTAACATCAATGATCTTGGTAGATTGGGTTAAAACAACATTGGCACCAAGCACCGCTTCTTTTTCTACCCGTACACCTTCAACCACAATGCTTCTTGAACCAAGGAAACATCCATCCTCTATAATAACAGGAGAGGCCTGCAGGGGTTCCAGCACACCACCAATACCTACACCACCACTTAAATGCACGCCCTTGCCAATTTGTGCACAACTACCCACAGTTGCCCAGGTATCAACCATTGTACCTTCATCAACATAAGCGCCAATATTTACATATGAAGGCATCAGCACCACGTTCCTGGCAATGTAGGCGCCATAACGGGCTACTGCATGCGGAACAGCACGAACACCCAGTTCCTTATAATTTTTCTTCAACAACATTTTATCATAGAACTCAAATGGCTCAACGCTCCATGTTTGCATGGGTTGAATACCAAAATATAATAAGATAGCCTGCTTTACCCACTCATTCACTTTCCATCCTTCGGCAGTGGGCTCAGCCACACGCAGGCGTCCCTTGTCCACTTCTTCTATAACGCTTCTGACAGCATCCTGGAATGAGGCTTCAGCAAGCATTTCACGGTTTTGCCACACTTGTTCAATAGACTCTCTTAACTTCATCGTAATTTTTTTGCAAACTTAATAGATGTGAACTAATCAGGGAAGGCATTCATGTTCCCGCCGAAAATAAAATGAACATAGCATTTGATGCCAAAAGGGCTTTTCATAATACAACAGGACTTGGTAATTATAGCCGCACATTAATTAAGGGGCTGGCAACCTATTACCCGGAGCACCAGTATTTTTTAATGAACCCAAAGCCCTCTAAAATATTTCCAAAACCGGCTTTTAAAAATGTACACGAGGTTTTGCCTCCAACATTTTTAACCAAAACATTTTCATCTGCCTGGCGTAGCAACTGGGTGAAAAAAGATCTTAAAAAATTAAACATAGACCTGTACCATGGCCTGAGCCACGAGATACCGGTAGGTATTGAAAAATCAGGCATTGCTTCTGTTGTTACCATTCACGACCTGATCTTTGAACGGTATCCTGAACAATTCAGCAAAATTGATGTGCAGATCTATCGCAGGAAATTTCGTTATGCATGTAAACATGCCAACCGAATTATTGCCATCAGCCAGCAAACAAAAAACGACATCATTCAATTGTATGGTACAGATCCAACAAAAATTGATATCTGTTACCAGAGCTGCGACCCGGCATTTGGCGAAGCGTTAGATATTTCATTTAAAGAAATGGTCAGGAAAAAATTTAAGCTGCCGCAACAATTCTTTTTATATGTAGGATCCATCATTGAACGAAAAAACCTTTTGAACATTAGCAAAGCAGTTCATTTAATGAAAGATCAAATACCTGTTCCTTTGGTTGTAATTGGTGAAGGAGGATCTTATAAAACCATCGTAAAAAATTATATAAAAGAAAATAACCTGGAAGGCCGGATACTATTTTTATCGGAACAACAACCGTTTGATAAGGACATAAAAACCCTGGCAGCTATATACCAGCTTTCACTGGCCATGATCTATCCTTCGTTTTTTGAAGGATTTGGTATTCCTGTGCTGGAAGCCTTGTGGAGCAGGGTTCCTGTAATTACATCTTCTGTTTCCTGCCTGCCCGAGACCGGCGGAGATGCGGCGCTGTATGTTGATCCGGCCAGTTCAGAAGCCATTGCACAGGCTATGCTACAGGTATATACAAATGAAGAGTTAAGAAGGGAAATGATAAAAAAAGGCTGGCGGTATGCACAGAATTTTTCTCTGGAGAACTGTACACGGAATGTTATGGAAGTATATAAAAAACTGAAGAATGGAAACACAATTTGAAAAGGAAATTCTTTCCTGTCTTGAGGTTTTAAAAAAGGGAGGAACGATCTTATATCCAACCGATACTATTTGGGGTATTGGCTGTGATGCAACCAATGCTGAAGCTGTAAAACGTATATACGACATCAAACAAAGAGAAGATACCAAAAGCCTGATTATTTTATTGGCCGATGAAAGAGAGGTGCTGCGTTATGTTGCCACTCCAGACCTGGCTGTTTTTGATTTTTTAGAACAACAAACACGACCAACAACCGTAATTTTTGAACATGCTTTGTTATTACCTGATAATCTTGTGGCGCAGGATGGATCGATTGCCATCCGGATTGTAAA
>DASTMJ010000298.1:0-3535 GCA_035714205.1 Flavisolibacter sp.
CTGGTCAACCCCACGCTGATCAGGCTTGCTTCGCAGCGGGGTAATATTGATTGCGGGGGACTTGACTATCTTATAATACGCTATGGACATTTTTTTGTATTACTAACCCCCACAAAGAACGGTCATGTTAATCTTGGAATAGAACCCGGTGCTGATCCTTTGTTGCTTGTTGAACCGCTTGTCACACTACTTGAGAAACATCTTATGAAACCGTAAAAAGATCAATCGCTTCTACATTCAATTGATGTCATTTCCCGCTCCTGTCCTTTGTTACCAACAACCTGTAACAAGGATAAGAACAAACAGCAACAATGCCTGCTATCAGCAGGCTGGCCTTGTCGCTTATAGCAAAACCCACAAATAAGGAAATGGTCACCAGCAGTGCAAAATATGTAGAGAATGGATAACCCCATGCCTTAAATGGACGCTTTAGTTCCGGCTCTTTTTTTCGCAGCCAGATCAGGGATAAAAAAGCAAACCCGGTAACAATGGTCATTAAAAATGCTCCCAAAGCAAAAAGCTGGTCGAAGGAGCTGACAAGTATAAGAACAACCGTCAGCACATAACAAAACAGCAATGAAAAATAAGGTGTGCCTCCCTTGTTAACCACTGCACCCTGTTGCAGGAAAAAACCATCGCGGCTCAATCCAAACAAGATGCGGGAAGGGATCATCATGTACGCATTCAAAATGCTGAAGAGCGAGAACAAAGCAATAATGGTGATCAGGTTGGTGCTCCACCCGCCAAAGGCAACTGCAGCGGCATCGGCTGCGGCAAGGGGCGAAGCAGCCACTTTTTCAACGGGCAATACATACAATATGGCTGCATTGATCAAAACATAGAGTATGGTAACAGATAAGGTACCTACCAGGTACGATCTTGGAATGTTCTTTTCAGGATTGTCATCTTCTTCTGCAAAAAAAGAGACGGCCATCCAGCCGTCGTACGAACCCATGATCAGTTGCAGGGATTTGAACAGGGCTATAAAAATACCGCCCTGTATGACCTGGTTCTCCACAACCGTTGTGTCTTCAACAGGGTTGCTGAAAAAACACCCGGTCACCAGTGCCAGGAAAAGCAGGACTTTGGCAGCGCTGGTCAGTTGTTGTATGGTGCTCCCGCTTTTTACACCGGGCAGATTAAATAAGGTGAAAACAGTAACAAAAAATATGGCGGTAAGTGTGCCGTATGGTTTTAGTTGCGGAAACAATAAAGCGCTGTATTCACTTAATACAATACAAAAGTATGCCGGTGCAATGGCATTCGTAATAAAGTCGAACCAGCCATTCAGGAAACCTGCATAACCGCCAAATGCCCGCTTGATATAGTTATAGGCGCCACCCGCTTTTGGCAGCATGGTGGTCAGCTCCGCGTAAGAGCTTGCAGCCAGCACCACATATAGACCTGCAACCAGCCAGCATAACAATATGAGGGTGGCGTCAGGTAAAATGGCCGCGATACTTGCAGGTGTACGTAAAATACCTACACCAATGGTACCGCCTAAAATAACTGCAATACCAAAAGCAAGACCAAGAACCTTTTTTAATTTGTTTGAAGGAGGAGTAGCCATAAAGAAACTTTAATGGCTTTCACTAAATGGATGTCAGGTTTAAAAGGGTATTTGATTGGTACTAAACCATTGAAGCTATACAGAAACTGTTACAAATCCTAATAGCTACTTAAAGATATACAGCATCATTGAGTATCAGCCCAACACATTACAAACAAACCATTTGGGAGCACTATATTGTACGTGAACTTTTCTTATTGCTGATAAACACATAGATCAGCATTACAGGCCAACCAATGATAAACAATCCAGTCAGCCAAAATATCCCGGACTTCATGTTTTTGGCAGCAAACAGGGAATAGAGCATGTATCCGAAACAGAGGTAGGAAGCAATAAGGCCGGTCAAAAGATAGGTATCGGCATTTTCAACATGTAAAATCCTGGCAATTGCTGAAAAAATGAATATTAAAAATGAAGCTGTGAAAATAAATTTGATCAGAGTGCTGTTCATAAAAGCAGGTTAGTAAGTATAAAATTTGTCAATGCTACAAAAGCTGTCAAACATAATAAAAATACCGGTTATTTACAAGATCCCTTTCAAATACAAACCAGGTAATTGTTGAATGCAATATTTCGTTTTTTGAAGAATGTCAGGTCTAATCCAGTTTGTAAATAAATTCCTCTATTTCTGCCTGACGTGCATTGGCAAAACCCTTATCGGTACCTATTTTTACGAAATTGCATTTCTCTAATACTTGTTGTGAACCAAAATTGTCAAATGCAACCCGTCCGAAAATGGGTCTTGCGGTTTCCGTTTTCAGAAACTCATTTAATGCTCTTGTGGCAACACCTTTCCCCCAGAATTTTTTGTCGATCCAGTATGTGATCTCTGCTTCGCCTTCTATTTCAAATTTTGACACAGATCCTGCAACCAGGTTTTTTACAACTATGGTCTGCATATTTATAGTCGGGTCGTTCAACAATTTGGTGTGTTTCTGAAGATAGGCTGCTTTGTCTGACGGATCTTTTGGAGTGAATGCTGCCAGATAGTTTGCCTCCTGGTCAAGCTGGAAAATAAAGAAGTACTCTAAATCAGTAATTTCTGTTCTTCGTAAAATTATTTCACTATCGTTTATCATTTCTTAATCTAACGTTTTTATGTAAGGCAATTATTTATTGGAGTTGCAAGATTGTAAATGGTCGGAATCAGAAACTACTATTGCCCAACACTTGTTCTCCGGGGTAAAGCAGAAAGACCATGACTGCAGTTCGTTATATGGAACCGTTCATAATTTCATTTGGCCCGGACAATTTTATACTGGATTGATTTTCGTTCCTCTCCGCTTTCCTCCTGGTCAAAATTCTCAATTAAGATCGTATCACTATTTGGAAAACTAATGGTTTGACGAACATGAATCGGCTTTTTTGTAACAGGGTTGGTAAGTGTACCCTTCAGGTTGGCTGTTTTTCCTTTTTCATCCCAGCTTCCTGTTAAAGATAAAATTCCGGTTCCCATATTGGTCAATGTAGTTAATGCAAATTTTTTCTCACTGTTATTAAATCCAATTGTCGTTATTGAATGGTAGTCCATTCCCATCATGTTGCCGGTTTGGGTCATTTCCAAAAATCTGCCACCCAAAATCATTTTGTTCATAGAGGTAACAGTAAAAATCTGTGGTTGCTGGCCGGCCGTCATCCACATCGTAATCTCCATTGTAAAATTGCCCGAATATGTTTCCAGCATTTTATGCATTTCGGCCGGCATCATATATTCCATCCAGGGGTCTTGCTTTTGTGCTTGTGAGCTCATGGTTGTTAACATTAATAGAAACGTGAAGAAAGAAAGTCGCATTTTATTGAATTTATTACTTTGTATTTTCCAGCCCGCAACAAGAACTTATTTACCGGTTTTGTTTAGAAGTGGAAATTTATCTTTTATCAAATTTAGCTGGATACCATATTCCAGGTAGGCTTTTAGTCCATCCAGTACCGTAGTAAAACCGCCTGTATTGTTGTTGATGGCTA
>DASTMJ010000299.1:0-10915 GCA_035714205.1 Flavisolibacter sp.
TGGCTGGGTTTCCGGTTTTTCTGCCGGTGCCGCGAAAAAATCAAATGTTATTTGATGTTGCTTGTCCATACAGGCAACATAAAAATAAGAACTAATCTATTGCCAGCGCATTCTGTGCCCTATTGTTTTATACAGGCTTACCATTTTAGGGTAGCAGTACCTTTTCAAAAATTATTTCCGTATCATTTTTAGTTCTCTACATTTGCGGCTGTAATTGGTTCCCGGATCTGCCGGGATGAAAAGGGAAGCCGGTGTAAATCCGGCGCTATCCCCGTAGCTGTAAGGCCTGTGAATAGTTAAAAGAAGAGCAGAATAAGCTCGTTACTATTCACCTGTTGACAAGTCAAGCCACTGCTGATACATCAGCGGGAAGGCGTTCAACAGCAGCCAAGCCAGAAGACCTGCCAGTTGCTTTTACCGTAATTCATGCTTTCGGGTGAAAGGCAGAGATGATAAGATTCGCGAATTATCTATCTCTATTATTACCAGGAAGCAGTCACAAAAAAATTAACTTTTATGAGAAAGATTTTTGTTGTGGCTGCCATCATTACAAGCAGCCATCTCTCTGCACAGGACAGCACCCAGGTTTTACAGGAAGTAACACTTACAGCTTCTAAATTCTCCACCAAAACCACGGAAACGGGCAAAGTTGTAACCATTATTACCCGGCAGGAAATTGAACGTGCCGGCAGCCGTGACCTTGCTCAGGTTATAACAGATATGGGGGGTGTATTTATTAACGGGTACAGGAACAATGCAGGAAAGGAAAAAAATATTTATCTCAGAGGGGCCAGGGTTGATTATACATTAATAACCATTGATGGTATTCCGGTTTATGACGCATCAGGTATTGGAAGCAATTTTGACATAAGATTTATACCGATTGACAATGTGGACCGTATAGAAATAGTAAAAGGCAGTCAAAGTACTTTGTACGGAAGTGATGCCATTGCTGGTGTCATAAATATTATCACACGGAAAGGAAGTGCCAGGCCATTTGGATTTTCTTCGGCTGCGCATTATGGAAGTTATAATACCCGGAGATTAAATACAACCCTGCACGGCACGTCCGGCAAATTTGATTACAACATCGGCTACTCGCATTTCAAAACAGATGGATTTTCAGAAGCGGAGCAGCCCTTAAATTCATCAGAGTTATTTGACAAAGATGGCTATGAACAAAACAGTATACAGGCAACCTTTGGAATAGAGGCATCCAATAAAGTTCGGGTACAACCTTTCATTCGTTATAGTAACAACAGCGCTATGCTTGATGAGGATGCTTTTAATGATGAAATTGATTTTACCGGCAAAACAAGGAACCTCCAGTCAGGAATTAAAAATGCAATCCAGCTATCAAACATCCAGCTGAACCTGTTGTATCAATATTCTACCACGAACCGGAACTATATTGATGATTCACTTCAATATGGGAACTATTTTATTTACAACAGTACCGATTACAAGGCAATTGAACATTTTGCCGAGCTGTTTATGGTTCATTCCTTTGCGAGTTTCAAACTAACTGCGGGAGCAGATCTAAGGGCATCCAACACCAACTATAACGAGATCCAGAGAAATATATATTCACCAGGGATTGAAAAATATTCTTTCAGTAACGATACAGTACGTCATAATCAAACTGGTGTGTATGCTGCATTAAATTTTCTAAAAAATGAATTGAATGTAGAAGGTGGCGGAAGGTTTAATCACCATTCTGAATACGGGAGCAATTTCGCCTTCAACTTTAATCCATCTTATTTAGTCAAAAAAAAATGGAAGGTTTTTGTTAATACTTCAACCGGCTATAAAACGCCAAGTCTATACCAGCTTTTTTCTGTTTATGGTAATAAAGATCTGCAACCTGAAACCTCACTCAATATAGAGGGCGGCGTACAGTATTTTTCAATGAACAATAAAGTCCAGGCGAGGGTCACTTATTTTAACAGGAAGGTGAAAGATGTCCTGGCTTTCTTTTTTGATCCGGTGACATTCAGGTCAAACTATATTAACCAGGACAAACAGCATGACCATGGTTTTGAACTGGAAACCAAAGCCACATTTACAGAAAAACTACAGTTAAAAGCTATTTATAATTATGTAGATGGTAAGATCACATCCAAACAAAACGGCAAAGACACGATGTATTTCAACCTGCTTCGAAGACCTAAATCTGTTCTTACCCTATCTGCCGGAAGCCAGGTTTTGAAAAACTTATACGTAAATTTTCAACTAAATTCAACAGGTAAAAGTAAGGATGTGTATTTTGATCCAACCACATTCCAGGCTATTGATATAACGCTTCGTGGTTATGTACTGCTAAACTTTTATACCGAATATGCCTTTGCAAAAAATCGTCTGAAACTTTTTGCCGATCTGCGAAATCTTACTGGTGCCAGGTATTCTGATATTTATGGTTATGCCACCCCCGGTTTTAATGCTTATGGCGGATTTCGTTTCCAGTTATGAGTTTTTAAATTAGCAACCGGGTATATTTTCTCTTATATAACTTGCAGACTTATATGTTATATATGAAGCTGAATTTGAAAGATATATTAACGGTAACATTTACACTGTTTGCCATAATCGACATCATTGGTTCAATACCCATTCTTATCAGTTTAAAAACAAAATTGGGTGGGATAAGAGAAATAAGGGCTACGCTGATTTCAGGTGCTTTAATGATCCTGTTCCTGTTTTTAGGCGAACCATTTTTAAGTTTGTTAAGTCTTGATGTGCGGTCATTTGCTGTTGGTGGCTCGATTGTGATTTTTATATTAGGCCTGGAGATGGTACTGGGTGCAGAATTTTTTAAAAGTGAAAAAGATGTACGGGCTGCAACTGTGGTACCAATTGCCTTTCCACTCATTGCAGGCTCCGGCACACTTACCACTATTATTTCATTAAAAGCAAATTACGATCATACAACAGTATTGATTGCCATCCTGATCAACCTGATCATTATTTTCATTGTGTTAAAATCGCTCCGGCACATTGAAAGAATTTTGGGGCCTGCAGGTTTGATTGCTGTGCGCAAATTTTTTGGTGTAGTTTTGCTGGCCATTGCCGTAAAGATCTTTGCCACCAATGCACATGGATTAATAAAATAACCTGCAGGTTTATACATCTGTAATATCCCGGCCTCGTAGTACAATGGATAGTATAAGGGTCTCCGAAGCCCTGGATCCGCGTTCGATTCGCGGCGAGGCTACACTTTACTTTTAAACTGTTACACTTCCACAGTTCACCTTCCAACCCCATATTATTATTTATTAATTTAATTATCTATACTTGCACCCGAATGCTTATGTGATCCATGTTATTTCCCCCACCAATTAAGCCCTACCCTCAACAATTTAACAGGCCAAAATGGTCTGTTATGATACCTGTTTATAATTGTTCGGACTTATTACCTATTACTTTAGAAAGTGTTTTAGCGCAGGACCCTGGTGAAACACACATGCAAATTGAGGTGGTTGATGATGCCAGTACAGATGCCGATGTAGAAGACCTGGTAAAGAAAATTGGAAAAAGCCGGGTACACTACTTCCGACAGCCGCAAAATGTGGGTAGCCTCAAAAATTTCGAAACCTGCATCAATCGCTCCAAGGGCCACCTCGTCCACCTCTTACATGGCGACGATAAGGTGCGTAATGGATATTATAAAAAAATTGAAAGCCTGTTTTCAACTTATCCGCAAGCGGGAGCTGCTTTTTGCCGGTATACTACCATAGATGAAAAAGGCCAGGTGTTGTGGGACCACTATAAAGAATTGCAGGAAGATGGCTTATTGGAAAACTGGTTGTTAAAGATAGCCAGTAAACAACGTTTACAGTTTTGTTCCATAACCGTTAAAAGGGAAGTATATGAAAAACTGGGTGGTTTTTATGGCGTGAACTATGGAGAGGATTGGGAAATGTGGGCCCGCATTGCAGCCTATTATCCAATAGCTTATTCGCCAGAGATATTGGCAGAGTACCGGATACATACGCACTCCATTTCCAGCCAGTCATTTGTTACGGCACAAAACATTAAGGACATTAAATGGGTGATTAGTGCGATTCAAAAACTAGTTCCCGCCGATATACAGACAGAAATAAAAAAAGCTGCATATAAACATTATGCTCATTATGCACTCATCATTGCTAATAACCTCTGGCATCAGACGCATAATAAAAAAGCAACACGGTTACAGATCAGGGAGGCATTAAACATGCATACCGATGTAAACATGCTTTGCAAATCGGCAAAAATCTATACCAAAATGCTGTTAGGCAGAAAATAAAACAGGTGATGAAAAAAGAATGACGTTTCTCATGTGCTATTTGAACTCTATCTTTATCTGAACGCTTAAAACATTGATCACCACTATGATGACACAGGAAAAACGATGGGATTGGGAGATCAGCTCAAAGCCGCGGTGGACATGGGATATCAGCCATATTCTGGCATACCGTCATTTGCTGGGGAGTTTAGTAAGAAGAGAATTTTTGCTCAACTATCAACAAACCATATTGGGACCTGCCTGGATCTTGTTCCAACCCATTCTTACTTTGATTGTTTATGTACTGGTGTTTGGTAACCTTGTGAGAATACCAATTGGAGAAGGCCTTCCACCGGTTTTATTTTATTTTTCAGGCATAGTGCTTTGGAATTTTTTTAATGATAGTTTCCTAAGCAACTCCAATACATTTCGTGACAACATTCATATTTTCAGTAAGGTTTATTTTCCCCGTATCATCATTCCAATATCTGTCATCATTACACATTTTCTACGGTTGGTTGTGCAGTTGTTATTATTGGGATTAATGATCGTGTATTTTGTGATGTTCAAAAATTTTTCCGTTCAATTCACTCCCTATGTTTTTGCCGTTCCTGTTGCGGTGTTATTTGTAGGTGGTATTAGTTTTAGTTTGGGCCTGATCTTTTCTATACTTACTGCCAAATACCGCGATATTTCAAACCTGGTTTATGTTGGCATACGGTTATTAATGTTTGTCACTCCTGTCATCTATCCCCTGGCAAGTGTACAGGAAAATTTCAGGTGGATTGTAAACATCAATCCGTTAACACCATTGTTTGAATTGTTCCGGCTTGGGCTGTTCAACCAGGGAACGGTTTCGGGGTACCAGTTAACTTACAGCAGCCTTTTTCTTTTTTTATCATTAATAGTTGCATTGTATTTATTTAACCGGCAAGGCACCAAGCTAATTGATGTTGTTTAAATTTTTCTATGGCAGAAGTTGTATTACAGGTTGAACACTTATCAAAAATTTACCGGCTTGGCGCCATAGGTACCGGCTCATTGCGACAGGACCTTCAATATTGGTGGAATAAATCTATTTTAAAAAAAGACGATCCTTTTTTTCAACAACAGGATGAAACTGCAGAAAGGAATAACCAGCTGATCTGGGCGTTGCGTGATGTAAGCTTTGAAGTAAAACAAGGAGAAGCATTGGGCATCATAGGAAGCAATGGTTCCGGGAAATCTACCCTGCTGAAAATTATTTCACGTATTGTTCAGCCAACGAAAGGCGTGGTAAAAGGAAAAGGAAAAGTGAACAGTATACTGGAAGTAGGTACCGGTTTTCATGGTGAATTATCAGGAAGGGAAAACATTTACAACAGTGGTTACATCCTGGGCATGAGCAAAGATGAAATTCGCACTAAGTTCGATGAAATTGTTGCCTTTTCAGGAATTGAAAAATTTATAGACACACCAGTAAAACGGTATTCTTCGGGAATGTATGTACGCCTGGCTTTTGCTGTTGCTGCCCATCTTGAACCGGACATTCTGATTGTTGATGAAGTGTTAGCTGTTGGTGATGCTGACTTCCAGAAAAAATGTATGGGCAAGATGCAGGAAGTTTCTGCCAATAACGGAAGAACGATCTTGTTTGTCAGTCACAATATGCAGGCCATCACTAACCTTTGCACCACAGCCTTTTGGCTTGACAAGGGAAAGATCAAAACCAAAGGATCAGCAAGGGATGTGGTGAGTGCTTATATCGGAAGTTCCAAACAATACAAATCCGGACAAACCTGGGATACAATAGAAGAAGCTCCAGGCAATCATTTCATCCGGATGAAGAGTATCGAAATCATGCCGCATACTCCGGACAACGAAGGATACATTACCGTACAAACTCCAATTGAATTGAATGTTGAATTCTGGTGTTTGCAGGAAGGTTTTGATATGAATGTAAATGTGCGGTTGATGACACCGGCCGGCGAATGTGTTTTTGACCTTGGCTCGCCTTCTGTTAAAGCTGAAAAAACTGTTTTACATCTCAGGAGTATTATTCCCGGGAATCTTTTAAATAATACCACTTATGTAATTGCATTAACAGCTGTAAAAAACTATTCTGTACACTTGTATGCTTTTACCAATTGTATATCATTTGATGTGGAAGATATGCGTGAAGGCATACCCTATTTTGGTATCTGGCCCGGCATCATACGACCGCAAATTGAAACTTCTTTCAGCAAAAAAGAAGTGTTTGAAACCAAAACTTAAATAACGAGTTGAATGCCCACTGCTGTACTCGATCTTGACTTAACTGCTTTGCCCCAGGAAATAACAGGGCTTGAACGATACACTTATGCTTTTATACTTATCAGGTATAAACGTAAACCTGTTGGCAAAATAACAGTACCGGTAATTAATGGATCTATTGATATTGCTATTATTTATGAAGATATGATGCATGCCGTGGAACCGGTTTTAAAAAAAGCGTGGTTGTATGATTATCTTCAATGGAGAGATGGTGAAACAATAGACTTCACTCCACCAAAAGCAACTGTTGCTATTTGCACCCGCAACAGGACAGATGATTTAAAGCGGTGCCTGGAAGCATTGATGCAAATGCCGGATGATGGCCAGGAGATTTTAGTGATTGATAATTGTCCTTCAACAAGCGACACAAAGGACCTTGTTCAACGTTTTAGCAAAGTACGATATGTTCTTGAACAAAATCCCGGGCTTGATTTTGCCAGGAACCGTGCGTTAAAAGAAGCTTCTCAGGAAATAGTAGCATTTACTGATGATGATGCTGTTCCCGATCCGGATTGGTTAAGATGCCTTGTCAGAAATTTTAACTCACCACAGATAATGTGCGTTACGGGCATGACCATGCCACTTGAACTGGAAACCGAAGCACAGGAAGCATTTGAAAAATACAGTCCTTTTGGTAAAGGCTTTAAACGAAAATTATACGCCTCCACATCACATCATCCATTAAATACAGGACAAGTTGGTGCAGGAGCCAATATGGCCTTTAGGAAATCTGTCCTGGAAAAGGTTGGTCCCTTTGATGAAGCACTGGATGCGGGAACGCCTACAGAATCCGGAGGTGATCACGAATATTTTGCAAGAATTTTGCTGTCAGGGTACCACATAGTTTATGAACCCGAAGCATTGAGCTGGCACCGCCACCGCCGTACCTGGAAGGAAACAAAAAAAGCCATTCGTGGTTATGGTATTGGTGTATATGCCTTCTGGACACGAATATTATTTGTTGAACGCCAGCCCGGCATTTTAAAGTTTCCCTATCTCTGGTTTATTGGAACACAATTACCAAATGTTGTAAGATCTGTGTTGGGCAGGCCAAACAGCCAGCCATTACACCTCTTGCTTGCTGAATTACAAGGCTGTATCTTGGGACCCTGGAAATATTTTGAATCAAAAAGGCGATTAAAAAAGCGTCTGAATGCATGAACCCCTTTGAAACTACAATAAGTATTATCATACCTACCCACAACCGCATGCATTCCGCAAAACGGTTACTTGATAAATTAGCACATCAAACCTATCCAAAACATTTAATGGAAGTGGTGATGGTAGCCAACGATTGTTCCGATGGGACTATTAAAATGTTGCAGGAATACAAGGCTACTTATAAACTTTCCTATGCAGAAACAAAAGGTGCTGGTCCGGCAGTACCAAGAAACAGTGGTGCTTCCATAGCTAATGGCACCCTACTCATTTTTCTTGATGATGATGTTGATCCCTGCAATGAACTTGCAGAAGGCCACGTTACAGCCCATGAAAATAACAACACGGTTGTAATGGGTTATTTGCCTTTTGCAATCCCTGCCAAACCAGGTTTTTTTAAAAAAAATTTACATACCTGGTGGGAGAATAAGTTTTATAAAATGAGCCGGAAAGGGCACCGTTTTACCTATGAAGATCTTTTAAGTGGTAATTTTTCTATTTCAGCAGATCTTTTTAGAAAAGTTAGTGGTTTTATAACTACACTTACCTGCAGGGATGATTATGAATTGGGAATTCGCCTGATAAATGCGGGTGCTGATTTCGCCTTTTCAAACAAGGCATGGGGCTATCACAAGGATGAAGTGACAGACTTAAAGCGTTCAATAAAACGCAAAAGAGAGGAAGGTAGAATTGATGTACGGTTATGGCGCATGCACCCCGAAGTCTTAAATTCCCTGCAAAGAGCCTACAGGGAAAATAAATCCGGATTTCTTCAGTCAAGAACAGCTTTATTGATGATCCATTGTCCAAATTTTACAGATACTATTGCAAAAAATCTGGTGCATGCCATGACTTTATTGGAGAAACTTAATTTTCGTGGCAAATGGGAACGACTGAGTTATAAACTTCATAGCTACTGGTACTACAGGGGATTATTGGATGAATTAGTTACTAAGAATGAACTGAATGGATATTGCACCTATGTTCCCTCCACTCCGGCAGCATTGAAGGAAATTGATATAGATCTTGAAGACGGTTTGGAAAAAGCAGAGGCATTATTGGACAAAGAGCGACCACATATGGCACATGTCAAATTTGGTGGAGAAATGATTGGCTTCACTCCTTTAAAGCCTGGCGCCGAAAATCTGAAAGGCAAACATTTACGCAGGATTCTTGCCCGCAAACTTTCCAGGTCTTTGATGAAAACTTTAGCTTTAAAAGAAATGAAGAATTAATCAACCAACCTCCGGGTAGCTAATTAAACATTGAGATCCAGGCTTGTATTCAATATGGCAACTAAAACACTTGAATTAGATATATCCGGAAATATTGAGCCGATATTCTTTGTGGAGGAATATGAGCGTTACCGTTTATTGATCCGTTCACAAAAACATCCATTGGGCTGGATAGATTTCTCCCGGGATGGAGAAAAAATTTCTTCTTTGAAAATTCAAAAACTTATAAAATCACAATTGGGTTCACTGGAACACCAGGCATTGACCCGGAAGTTTGCACCAGCAGAAAATGAAAACTATATAAAAGAAGGAATCAGTGTTATTGTTTGCACCCGAAACAGAACTTCTCAGCTGGCTACCTGCCTGCAATCATTATTATCCCTTTCTTACCCTTTATTTGAAATTATTATAGTTGATAATGCGCCTTCTAACAATGACACAAAAGAATTAACAGCCAATTTACCAGTGCGATATGTAAGGGAAGAAAAACCCGGACTTGACAGGGCCCGTAATAAAGGCATTGCTGAAGCACAATATGAAATTGTGGCTTTTACAGATGATGATACAAAGGTTGATGCATTTTGGCTGGATTCGATTGCCAGGACATTTGCCAATAAAAATGTGATGGGTGCAAGTGGATATGTTGCACCTGCCGAATTAGAAACAGAAGCACAACATTTATTCGAATTGGGCTTTGGTGGAATGGGACATGGATTTTACCGCAGGCATATTCAAAGAGAAAAAATGGACGACAAACAATTGTTGTGGGCCAGCAGCTTTGGTATTGGAGCCAATATGGCTTTCAGGAAAAAAGTGTTTCAGCATATTGGATTGTTTGATACCGCACTTGATGTAGGAACACCAAGTCATGGGGGTGGTGACGTAGAGATCTTTCACCGGCTGGTGACCAACGGACACCTGTTTGTTTATGAACCATCCATGCTTATATGGCATTATCATAGAAGAGAAGAAAAGGCTTTGCGACGCCAGATTTTTGATAATGGCAGGAGCTTTGGTTGTTACCTGATCAATTGTTACAGAAAAAAAACCGTAAACCGCAATGCAATTCTGCAGTTTTTTTTACACGAATGGTTTTATAAATGGAACTTAAAAAACCTGGTGAAAAAAAATAAAATACCACGTAAATATGCATTGGCTGAATTATACGGAATGCTTACGAGTCCCTTTGCCTATTGGCAAACAAAAAAATGGGATCAAGAGATGAACAGGCACTAATAGCCAAACAATAGATGGTGGCTTTAAAACCTCATTTCAGTCGCTGTAATTGTTCAACGGTATCTACTACAAACCATTTACTGGGGCAGGTATGGCTGCAGTATAGTTCATTTATAGCAATCAGCTTACTCCACAAGTCGTAAAAATTATCAACGGGTTCAATCAGGCGATTAATCTTATTTGGATTTAATACCTGTATTCCTGAACAATAAATATCTGTAGGCTCATTTCTGGACAGTTTCTTCACCAGGTTTTTCTCATGAAAAATATAATCACCTTCCAAACCTTCTACAGGTTTTACAGGCACCACCATGCAGGCGGGAGAATTGAATGAAAAATATTCTTTTGATAAGGTTTCAAAATCAAGATCAGTTACGTTATCGCATGTAAGCACAAATATGGGTTCGTCAAGATGTTTTAAAAGTGTATTAAAGATCCACCATGCATTGTCTTTTCCTTCAGTGTTGAATATGGCTGATACGTTATGTTCTATAACATGTTTGGCCAGCATGGCACCTTTATAACCGACCGTAATATAGATATTGGGAATATGCTTACGTATCTTGCTGATACCGGTTGCTATTAATGTACTCCCGTTATAAGGTACCATTGCCTTGGGTACAATATCTGTCAGTGGCATCAGGCGCATACCCCGGCCACCTGCCATGATCAATGCGTGGTTTACCAGGTTACTCATATTTCCTCAATTGGCGGATTATTGATAATGGCC
>DASTMJ010000300.1:0-9447 GCA_035714205.1 Flavisolibacter sp.
CGGGGGAAACAATTACTGGTGATATAAAAGGTAAAACTGTTGTTATTATTGATGACATTATCAGTACAGGGGGCACCATTGGTAGAACGGTGACCGCTTGTAAGAACCAGGGTGCTACACAGGTATATACATTGGCCACGCATGGCCTCTTTACAGGTAACCCGGCTGAAACATTGAAGGAGCCTCTGCTGAGGCAGGTCATTGTAACAAATACAATTCCACCTTTCAGACTGGAGCATAGCAAAATAAAAGAAAAACTTATTCTGTTAAACGCAGCACCCCTTTTTGCTGAAGAAATCAAAAGAATATTTGAGTGTGGGACTGTAACGGAATTATCAGATACTTAAAGAAAATGCTTAAAAACAACGGCAATATGGTTTTGCAAACAGGTGAAGTTTCAATTGATGATAAAGTTCATTTCCTGCAACAACCTAAAGCGTATTCTCATCAGGCCGATGATATCATCAGCAAGGAAACACATATGTCATGGGTTTTTCTTGTTAATGGTTTTGTGTATAAATTAAAAAAACCTGTTGCCTATGATTTGTTTGATCACCGTACGCTTGAATCAAGGTTTGTCAATTCCCGTGAAGAAATAAGGATTAACCAATCATTGGCAGGTGATATTTATATTGGAATTGTTCCACTTGTGCTTACTAAAGATGGTGCATTACAACTTGAAGGCCGGGGAAAAAATGTTGACTGGCTGGTGAAAATGAAGCGCATTCCAAATGAGATCATGCTTGATCATGTTATACAACAACGCTCTATTAATACTGACGTTCTACAGAAAGCTGCACAATTACTGATCGGGTTTTACAAAACTGCAAAACCAGTTTTAATGGATGCATCACAATACATTACCAAACTGGAAACGGATATCAGAATGAATGAAGGTCAATTTCAAAACCTGTCCTTCCAATTTTACCCGCAACGGGTAAAAGAGTCATCACGGGTGTTGCTGACATTTCTTTCTTATCATAAATCATTATTCCAGGAAAGAATAAAAAATAGAAAGATCATTGATGCACATGGCGACTTGCGGCCGGAACATATCTGTCTTGGTCCTGATCCTGTAATCATTGACCGGCTTGAGTTCTGCAGGGAGTTAAGGGTTATGGATATTGCGGAAGAGTTAGCATTTTTGTCTATGGAGTGTGAAATTCTTGGCAACATACATGCAGGCCAGGTATTTATTGATGAATATATCAAAGCCACCGGCGATGCTGTAGCTGATTCTTTGTTCCATTTTTATAAATCAAAAAAAGCTGTGGTCAGGGCTTACCTTGTTGCAAGACATGTTGAAGAGCAACAATACAGCAGGGACCCGAAATGGATGGCGAAGGCTCATGCTTATTTAAGTATTGCCGAAAAATATTGCACAAAACTGGCTGATTAAGGTTCGTCTATTATTTGTTGTTTTATAAACGGTCTTTGATATTTTTCATCTTTCCATTTTTCATAAAATTCCAATACTTCATCATCGCTAACCTGCTCAAAAGAAAGATATGCCTGCGATACTGCATGAAAAAAGCCAGGTGTTTCAAGGATCACTACATTGTCTACTTCTTTTTTTAATTTACCAACCATATCCGGCCCTGAAACCGGTGCTGCTACCACAATTTTTGCCGCTTCCTGGTTTTTGCACATTTTGATAGCCGCAAAAACCGTTGCCCCGGTAGCAATGCCATCATCTACTATAATAACGATCCTGTTTTTTAATACCGGCAATGGTTCTCCTTTCCGTAAAACCTTAATGCGCCGTTCAATCTCTTTTTTTTGTTCTGCCACAACCTGGTCAATATCTTCCTTGCCAACTTCTTCCATTGCATATGGGTTCAAATGTATGGTTCCGTCTTCTGCAATGGCCCCAACAGCATATTCCGGGTTATACGGATGCCCCAGTTTTCTTGAAATCAATAACGAAAATTCGGCATTAAGGTGCATGGCTACATAGTAGGCTGTAACAGCACCACCCCTTGGTATGCCAAGTACCACTACATTTTTATTTTTATACTCTTCCAGTGCTGTTGCCAGTTGTAATGCTCCATCTGTTCTGTCTGTAAACATGATTTGAGATTTATACGTTTAAATTGTTGTTAGCGAATGATCTTTTCTCTGTTACAACAAGTCCTTCATTTGTTATGGTAGTTCCAAATTTGGCCGACAATTGCTGTATACGATGCAAGCACCAATTTTTATCATCGCCTGTTGCATAGTTTACCTGGCAGTTTGAAATTAGAACAGGAACAAGTTTTATTTCTATGATGTTGTTTTTTTGCATCGTCACCATATAAAAGAAAGAATGATCATTTTTTAGCTCAGCATTTACCACGTAATCATCTACAAAATCGCCGGTATCGTACAGTATCAGCTTTCCTTTATACACTTCCAGCCCCTGGAAATTGTGTGCACTGTGCCCGTGAATAATGGTAGCCCCATGGTCAACAAGCTGGTGCGCAAAATGAATGTGTTTCGGGCCTGGTGCTTCTTTTAAATTGGGTCCCCAATGTAGGCTGATGATCACAACATCGGCATGTGTTTTAAATGTTTCAACCTGGTGCAAAGCGCTTTTCCTGTCCTGAGTATTAGCGATATCAATGAAATTTACGCCACATTTTCCCGGTTCCGCCTTCCAGCCAGGTTCATTATCTGTAAAACCAAAAATCACTATTCTAATATTTTTATTAATGGATAGTAAAGGTTTTGCTGCCTCTATTTCATTGTTCCCGGCACCTGTGTATTTAATTCCGGCCAGGTCGAGAGTCCTCAATGTTTCATAAAAACCCGATTCTGAAAAATCAAGTATGTGGTTATTGGCAATATTGGCAATATGGATGTGGGCAAGTTTTAAGCATTCAACTTTATCAGGCGAAGCTTTGAAATTAAAGGTCTTAAATACTTCACTGCTACTGTTGGTAAGTGTGGTTTCAAGGTTGATGACGTTAAGATCGGTGCTGCTGAGCAGGGGGAGGAGATTGCCCCAGGGATAAGTATATCCATTTGTGGAGATAGCAGCATCAACCCCGCGGCCGATCATTACGTCGCCCGTAAATCCAATCAGCAGCTTTTCGTTCATAAGCAAGATTAATAACATTGGATTCAGACAAGCAATGACCAATTGTTTTACTGGCACTGATTGTTATCAGTTGACAAAATATTTTTTTTGATCAGCTTTATAACCGGTACTTATCAAATGAATTGAGTTGCGAGCAAGAATTATTGACCTGGACCAGTTGCTGGATAATGCTATAACGGCAATTAAAGAAGCCGGTAAAGTTATATGGGAATTATATCAGTCTGATTCAGTGAAACCGGGATACATTCTCAGTGATAATCCTACAACAATAGCTGATAAGATATCAAACCAGGTCATCAGTAAAATTCTCAGCCAAACAGGCTTGCCCATTCTTTCTGAAGAAGGAAAGATGATTGCTTTCCAGGAAAGAAAGTATTGGAATGATTACTGGTTGATCGATCCTTTGGATGGTACCAAAGAGTTCATGCAAAAGATCAATGAATTTACCGTCAATATTGCTTTGATCAGAAAAGGCAGGCCATTGATGGGTTTGATCTATGTGCCCTGCACTGATTGTTTATATTATGGCTCGCAAAAAACAGGTTGTCATAAAATTGAAAATGGTAAAAAAACGATTATCAAACCATTGGAGCAAAGACTAAGATTTATAGACCTGCTACAAAAAGCTCATGTTACCATGGCCCTTTCCCGATCACATACCTTGGATGATGCCAAAAATTTTCTTAGTCAGTTTAAGCTGGTAACACCCGTTGTAATGGGTAGCGCATTAAAGTTCATTTGGGTGATTGAAAACAAGGCCGATCTGTACCTGCGTATGGGATCGACAAGGGAATGGGATATAGCAGCAGCGCATGCCATCTTTCATTCACTGAACAGGGGAGTTTACCAATTGGATTGTAAGTCCGAACTGGTTTATAATAAGCCTGATCTTATTAATCCTTCATTTATCGCTTTTTAAAAGATCATCCTTGCGCATCAATGGCACGAAGGGCTGTCAAGAGAATTTTTTGAGCCTGGTTGCGGTTATTGGAATAAACTTGAAAATGCACCCGGTGATCAATATTTTCCTGTATTGCTGCAACAGGTTGTAATACTCTGATTTTTTATACGCTTGCTTTCCATGCCGGCTATGAGGTAACTTGTGCAGAAGATGACATTGTTACTTATATGGAATTGATCAGGCAGAATTTTCAACAGGTTGTCAACCTTTCGGAAAACGACTGGCAATTGTTTGCCTCCAAACTGGAACGGTTTGAATGTCCAAAAAGATCTATCCTGTTAAAAACAGGTCAGACAGAAAAATATCTTTCGTTTATTGAAAAAGGAATTGTGCGGTTTTATTTACCACGTAGTGATTACGAATTAACGTTTGCATTTGTTTTTGAAAATGCATTTGTGAGTGCTTATGATTCTTTTTTAACGCAAACGCCATCTACCTACAACGTTGAAACTTTGGCAGATACCCAACTTTGGCGGATCCACTATAACCACCTGCAGGAAATTTATAACAAGTCAGAAGCTGGAAATACCATAGGGCGTTTTGCCGGTGAAGAGCTGTTCTTAAAAAAATCAAAACGTGAATTATCATTATTGACGGAAACCGCCGAACAGCGTTACCTGAAATTGCTGAACGAACAACCACACCTGGTGCAACGAATACCATTAAAATATCTTTCCTCTTACATTGGCATTACTCCGCAGGCCTTGAGCAGGATCCGCAAACGAATTTCTTAACCTGGGTTCATTGTCTTGCCTTGTATTCTTACAGAGCTTTGCCATAAAATTGTTTATGAAACCTTTGATTGTTTTGGTGATCAGTTTTGTTGTGGCGGCGCTAGCCACCCGGGTATTGCGTAAAGAAACCGACCTGGCCCTGGCTGGCAGGATAGCCATGTCTGTTATGCTGATGTTTACAGCCATAGGGCATTTTGTTTATGCAGAAGGTATGCGTTTGATGATGCCTGGTTTTCTCCCCTTTAAAAAAGAACTGGTATGGATCACCGGCATCTTTGAACTTGTTCTAGCAGTGGGTTTGCTCATTACTCAAACCAGGGTGAGTGCGGGCTGGCTCTTAGTTATATTGTTTGTGATATTTCTACCCGTCAATATTAGCGCTGCTTTAAAACATGTGGATTACCAGAAAGGAAATTTCGAAGGTGCAGGTCCTGCTTATTTATGGTTTCGTGTTCCTTTGCAATTGCTGTTCATTACCTGGACATACCTAAGTGCCATCAAGTGGTAAGTGCATAGTTTATAGGATCCACAACTTACATTTTCGCGTATTTATTACGGTATTCTACCGGTGTAAGACTTGTAATCTTTTTAAATACTTCCCTAAATGCCTTTGTATCGGTATAACCCACATCAAACATTACTTCGTTAACATTTTTGCGGGAAGCTTCAAACCTTCTTTTGGCAGCTTCAATCCGTACTCTTTGAATGTATTCGCTAACCGTATTGTTGGTAGCCTGTTTAAAGCGTCTTTCAAAACTCCTGCGGCTTATGTTTACCTGGTCTGCCAGTGTTTCGATGGTAATTTTACCTGTGAAATTCATTTCAATGAATTCCTGTGTTTTCAGGATCTCGTTGTCCTTGTGATCTTTTTGCCCGGAAAAAATTGTGAAGGCTCCCTGGCTTACCCGGTCTATATCAATTGCAAAATACTTGGCAGCTAATATGGCTGTATCACGGTCTGCATATTTTTCGAGCAGGTACAATAATAAATTCCATGACGAATGCGCTCCGCCGCTTGAATACAGGTTTCCTTCATCTGTAATTACAGAACCATCCACTACTTCAATTTGCGGGAACATTTCCCTGAACTCTTTGTAATAGGCCCAGTGCGTTGAACATTTTCTGCCATCAGCCAAACCAGTAGCGCCTAATAAAAAAGCACCAATGCAAAGGCTGGCCACCTCGGTTCCCTGGTAATACATTTTTTGTATCCAGCGAATTGCAGGTTCATTTTTTTTGATGGCCTCCTCAATATTGCCATATAAAGCCGGTATGATGATGACATCTGTTTGTTGTATGTCCTTAACCAAACGGTCTGTCTTAACAATGTATTCGCCATCGTTTGCAGATACTTCTTTGGTCAGTCCCACATATTCTACTTTAAAAATGGGATCTTTTCCAGAAGCCTCAAGGAAATTATTGGCGGTTTTAAACAGCCTGTAGGCCGGGGTTATGGCTTCTATTACAGCACTCTCCGGAACATATACTGAAATGTGTTTCATGGTTTGAAATTAGGTTGCTTAAAACATTGCCGCAATCACCCCCTTAATCAGCCGGAATAACACAGCCTGCAATTTAAAAACCAGTTGCAATTTTGGGGTGTTAAAATTCTCCAGTTTCTTATTTGGATTACGGCACTATTAAATTACGTTTATTAAAAGCAACTCATTATGAAGGCAAAATCTATTTACATCAACCTGCCGGTAAAAGATCTTACAAGGACAAGAGTGTTCTGGACAAAACTTGGCTTTTTGTTTAATGAACAGTTTAGCGATGATAAAGCTTTATGCCTGGTTCTGAATGAAGGTTCTATGTATTCCATGCTGATCACACATGAGTTTTTTAAAACCTTTACTGACAGGCCCATAGCTAATGGAACTACCCAGGTGTTGATTGCTGTTGAGGTGGAAAGCAGGGATAAGGTGGATGAGATCACCAGGTTGGCTCTTGAAAATGGTGGCACACGTTATAAGGAGGCGGCTGATCATGGCTGGATGTATTACGACAGTTTTGCGGATCCGGATGGTCACCAGTGGGAGATTTTGTTTACGGATGAAAGTTTACTTCCCAAACCCTAAAACCATTTTACATGAGCATATCACAAGTATGGTTAAACCTGCCGGTAAAAGATATAAAACGATCAAAACAGTTTTTTGACCAGATAGGATTTAAATCTAATCCCCGGCATGAAGCAGATGAGCACCTGGCCAGCTACCTGATTGGAGAAAGCAATTTTGTAGTGATGCTTTTTCCTGATTCAACCTTTAAAGGTTTTGTTCAAAGTGAAATTGCCGATACATCAAAGGGAGCTGAGGTGCTGATTAACCTAGATGCACAGTCGAAGGAAGAAGTGGATGAGATGGCCGAAAAAGTACGAATGGCCGGAGGTAAGATTTATGCAGAACCCAGTGAGTCGGAAGGATGGATGTATGCATTTGGTTTTGAAGACCCGGATGGTCACCGCTGGAGTATGTTGCATATGGATATGAGCAAATTTCCCAAACAATAATTGATGCCCGCAGATGAAACTGACCGCCTATTTAACCTTTAACGGAAATTGCAGGCAGGCTATGAAATTTTATAGGGAATGTTTTGGCGGTGAACTTACATTTCAACTGGTTGGTGATGTACCCGCATCGGCGCAGTTACCGGTGGATTTCAAAAATCTCGTATTAACAGCAACATTACTCCAGGATAACCTGACATTAATAGCCACTGATCTTTCAGGTGAGCAGAAACTGGTTAACGGTAACCGTGTGTCTCTGTTTGTAAGCTGCACCAGTAAAAAAGAAATAGAAGGCTTATATAAAAAGCTCTCAAAAAACAGCCGGATTTCTCACCCGGTATCACTTACCTATTATAATTGTTTGAGGGGGGACATTGTTGACCAGTTTGGCAATGCCTGGGTATTACAGTATTCTAAAAACGAGGATAACTAATACCATCAGCGGCCTTGATTTTCCGGTAAATAGTTAACCATGTTTAACGACCACTCAAAATGCGTGGAAGCGAAAATGATGGTGCCCCAAGCTTAGATGCTGCGTTTTATGTGTTATTGAGGCGCCATACTATCGCAAATATTATTATATTGTATACGCTTGCATCTTGCTTTACCAGAACTTTTCATTACATGAAATCATTGCTTAGCAAAAGCAGTCCTGCTGTAAGGTTAGCTTTTATTTACATTGTTTTCAGTGTGATCTGGATCTTGTTGAGCGATGAAGTGGTTGTACGAATTGCCCGGCACGATGCAGGTATTATTGCAAAAATGCAGAACTACAAAGGCTTGTTATTTGTTATTTTTTCCGGCCTCGTTCTTTATTTTACTGCCCGAAAGATCTATAAAAACCTGAATGATTCTCTTTTCAAAAAAGAGGAACTGATCACAAAACTGAATGCTTTAAACGAGGCAGCCAGAGAGGGCATTGCAGACTACGACTACAGAACCGACGTGGCCCTGATCAATGAGCAAATGAAGCTGATGATGGGTATAGATTCAACTATTGTAGAAGGTTTTTTGCAAAAACATTATCAACGAATACATCCCGCTGATCAAAAGAGGGTAGCTGATGGTTTTATGAGTATTGTTCAAAGTGCGTTGCTTACCTGCAAGATTGAGTTCAGGTACCTTGTACCAGACAATACGTATAGAGACGTTATCAGCAGTTGTTATATTATCCGGGATCCAAATACCACCGCGCCTTTATATATCATGTTCGCTTTGCATGATGTTACCGAAGTGAGGGACGCAAAAGCCCGTTATTATGAGCAACAAATGAAATTTAAAAATGCCCTGTCTCTTTCCATTATAGAAGCGCAGGAAAAAGAACGGAACCGGTGGGCCGAGGAACTTCACGATAATGTTTGCCAGGTATTAACCGTGGCTAAACTTTACACAGAGCAGGCCAGTATTGAAAGCGGAAAAACAGAGTCCCTGCAAAGGGCCCAGGCCATGGTAGAAACGGCGCTTAATGATATCCGGCACATTTCTTCCACCATTAAACCACCCAGTTTTTCAGAAACCAGTTTGCCCGAAGCCATTGAAGAATTGGTTTCCAATATCAGACGTTTTATAGAATTTGAATTTCACCTGGATATGGCAGATGCCATTGAAGAGCAACTAAGTACTGATCAGAAATTAATGTTGTACCGTGTGGTGCAGGAACAATTAAATAATATTCTGAAATATGCAGATGCCCGGCATGTTTCCATTTCATTGATTCAGAAAGACGGGCACATGCTACTCACCATTCATGATGATGGAAAAGGATTTGACAGCGAGGAGGTAAAAGCCGGTATCGGCATCAAAAATATAAAAGGCCGGCTAGAAGCGTTTGGCGGCGGGCTTTCCATTCAGTCGGGCAAAGGAAAAGGTTGCGAACTGCAGGCTCATTTTGCTTTATAAAATTTAAAAGTTCCAATTGACACAGAGAGACCCCAGAACATCTTTGAAGCAGCCTCTGTAGAAAGAATACAGGAAAAACGTGAGAAGAAAAGGTATACATTGAAGCTATAAGGAGTTTTTTTATCACCATATAAAACCGGTATTTATGAAGGGAAATTATCACCAGTGCCAAAGTTGTTTGAAACATGTCTTCGTTGTGCAGCCCTTTGTAATCAGTGTGCAAGTTCCTGCACGCAGGAGGATGATGTAGAAATGATGACACGGTGCA
>DASTMJ010000301.1:0-7971 GCA_035714205.1 Flavisolibacter sp.
TTTTTGAACAACTGAACGGAGTGCTTTCCGTTACCTCTGGTTATTCTGGTGGCAGTGTAGCCAATCCAACCTATAAAGAAGTTTGTTCCGGAGAAACAGGTCATGCAGAATGTGTACAGGTTGTGTACGAACCCGGTAAAATTACCTTTGATGAATTGCTGGAAGTCTTTTTCCAGGTTCACGATCCAACAAGTTTGAACAGGCAGGGCGCCGATGTAGGTACACAGTACCGTAGTGCCATTTTTTTCCACAACCAGGATCAGCAACAAAAAGCTGAATATTATAAACAGGAACTGGATAAAAGTGGTGCATATAATAAACCCATCGTTACAGAAATTAGCGGCATCACCAAATTTTATCCTGCCGAAAATTATCACCAGGAATATTATGAACTGAATAAAAACACCAATCCTTATTGCTCCGTGGTCATTCGTCCCAAACTGGAAAAGTTTGAAAAGGTGTTTGCCAAAAAATTAAAAAGCAGTCATTAATTCCATCATTAAAACAGGTTAAAGGCGGGCATTTTAATTTATGTTACTACTGCTGTATATTGTTGATCCATTGTTCAACAATTTTTTATGAAATCCCTGTACACCGTTTTCTTTTTGCTCCTGTTCTATTTTAATAGCTCTGCTCAAAATGGTTTGCCCACTGTCAGCATTCTTACGCAGGGAACCAAAACTTCTATCCGTGGTTTAAGTGTAGTAAATGATCACGTGGTATGGGTGAGTGGAAGCAATGGCACTATTGGCCGCAGCACAAATGGCGGTAAAGACTGGAAATGGTTCATTGTAAAAGGTTTTGAAAAAACCGACTTCCGCGATATTGAAGCCTTTGATGCCAGCACCGCCATTATTATGGGTGTTGGTGAACCCGCCTATATTTTAAAGACCAGCAATGGCGGTGAAAGCTGGAAGGTAGTGTATGAAAACAAAACCAAAGGCATGTTCCTGGATGCCATGGAATTCTGGAATGCAGATGCAGGTATTGTGATTGGTGATCCCATCAATGGAAAATTTTTTATAGCAAGAACTTTTGATAACGGTACAACATGGAAAGAAATTCCTGAACAGTATAAACCGGTTGCCGATAGTGGTGAAGCTTGTTTTGCTGCCAGTGGTACCAACATCAGGGCACTGGACAGGGATGAAGCTGTTTTTATTTCCGGCGGAATCAAATCCAGCTTATTTATCCGGGATACCAAAACACCCCTACCCATTATACAAGGTAAAGAAACTACAGGTGCCAATTCCATTGCCGTGTGGGATCGTTTTCGCAGAAAGGGTGGCAACAGGTTGGTTGTGGTTGGCGGCGATTTCAGCAAGGATACATCTGTTACACAAAATTGTTTTTACAGTACCAACCGCGGTAAAACATGGAAGGCCTCTAAAACACCACCAAACGGTTATCGCAGTTGCGTGGAGTTTCTTGCCAAAGACCAACTGGTAACCTGTGGACTCACCGGTGTTGATTATACATTTGATACAGGGAATACCTGGGAACCGATTTCCAAAGAAAGTTTTCACGTGGTTCGTATTGCCAAATATGGAACAACCGTTTACCTGGCAGGCACCAATGGAAAGATTGGTAAGCTGGTATATGATGGTAGAAAAAGAAAATAGGTTTTTATAGTATTACCGTCCTTGCTGCTATTAAACTTTTGTTGTTCACTCACTTGTGCGGTTGGTAATTCTATTAAGCAAAATAAAAACCCGGTTGTATACAACCGGGTTAAAAACTACTTTATTTTTTCAGCCCTGTTAATCATTAAACTTTTTCTTCAGGTCCATCAACTTACTCTGGAAAGAATTTAACGGCTCCTGTTTCCTGCCAGGGTTTTTATTTGGAACTGGTTTTTTTATTGCTGGTGGTGTTTGACTTACCTCGTTGTTCTTCATGGTTAAGGCGATGCGTTTTCTTGTCACATCAACTTCTGTAACTGTTACTGTTACTTTTTGATTCAGCTTCACCACTTCATTTGGATCAGAAACAAACTTGTTAGCAAGTTGCGATACATGCACCAGTCCATCCTGTTTTACTCCTATATCCACAAAAGCTCCAAAGTTGGTAATGTTAGTTACAATACCAGGTACCGTCATTCCAACCTTTACATCTTCTATACTTTTTATGGTATCATCAAAACGAAATTCTTCAATTTGAGTCCTCGGGTCACGACCTGGTTTTTCCAGTTCCTTTAAAATATCTTCAATGGTAAATTCACCAACCGTTTCACCCAGGTATTTTTTCTTATTGATCTGTTTACGCAACTCGGCTTTTTTAATAAGTTCCTCCAGTGAAGCCTGAACATCTTTCGCCATCTGTTCCACCAGTGCATAACGCTCCGGGTGTACCGATGAATTATCCAAAGGATTTTCGGCATTGGCAATCCTTAAAAAACCGGCGCACTGTTCAAACGTCTTTGGTCCCATCAACGGAACTTTCTTTAAGGCTTCCCTGCTTTTGAACGGACCGTTTTGTAAACGGTATTGTACAATATTGGCAGCCAGGGTGGCTGATATACCCGATACATATTGCAGCAAATGTTTGGATGCAGTATTAACTTCTACGCCAACAAAGTTCACTGCACTCTCCACTACCCTGTCCAAACCCTGTTTTAATTTCAGCTGGTTCACATCGTGCTGGTATTGTCCCACACCAATTGATTTGGGATCGATCTTCACCAGTTCACTCAACGGATCCAATAATCTCCTTCCAATACTGATGGCTCCTCTCACTGTTACATCATGATCAGGGAATTCTTCCCTGGCAACTTCCGAAGCCGAATAGATAGAAGCACCGCTTTCGTTCACCTGGAAGATGCTGACCTGTTTTCCAAAATCAATGCTTCTTACCAATGTTTCTGTTTCCCTGCCTGCAGTTCCATTTCCAATTCCGATAGCTTCAATCTCATATTTGTTTACCAGGTGCCTGATCTCCGCTACGCTTTCCTGCCATTGATTTTGCGGCGGATGAGGGTAGATGGCTGTGTTGTAAACAAGGTTTCCCTGTGCATCCAGACAAACAAGTTTGCAGCCGGTTCTGTAGCCAGGATCAATAGCCATTACTTTTTTTGAACCCAATGGAGAAGCCAGTAACAACTGGCGGAGGTTTTCGGTAAAGACATGAATGGCTTCTTCATCAGCTTTGTTCTTGCTTAACAACCGGAACTCATTTTCTATTGAGGATTTTAATAAACGGTTGTATGAATCTTCCACGGCTTTTTTCACTTCGGCACCGGCAGCATTGGAGGCTTTTACAAAAATGCGGTTCAGCTCTTCATTAGCCAATGCTTTTTCAATACTGATGTCCATCATTAAAAACCCTTCTTTTTCGCCACGCCGTATCGCCATCAGCCTGTGTGATGGAATTTTTGCAAGTGGTTCATTAAACTCAAAATAATCCCGGTATTTCTGTGCTTCGGCTTCTTCTTTTTTTGTAGACAGAACCTTCGAACTCAGGACAGCCGTTTCTGTGAACAACTGGCGCACTTTGGCTCTTGCCTGTTCACTCTCACTGATCCATTCTGCAATAATATCACGGGCACCCTGTAAGGCTTCTTTAGCATCCTTAACTTCCTCCCTGATGAATTTATTTGCTTCTTCTTCAGGATCGGCAGCACCTTGTTCAAAGATCAGTTTTGCCAATGGTTCCAACCCTTTTTCAATAGCTTGCGTAGCCCTTGTTTTGCGTTTAGGTTTATAGGGCAGGTAAATATCCTCCAGCTCAGTAGCACTGAAACAATCTTGAATTCTTTTTTTTAATTCAGGAGTTAGTTTTCCCTGTTCTTCAATTGTTTTTAAAACTGTTTCTTTCCGTTTGTCCAGTTCTTTAAAATACCCGATCTCTTCCACAACATTACCGATCACCACCTCATCTAAATTTCCTGTTACTTCTTTTCTATACCTTGACATGAAAGGAATGGTTGCTCCTTCATTGTGCATTTGAAGAATACTGGAAACCTGCTTTACAGAGATATTTAGTTTACCGGCTATTTGCTGAACATATTGTTTCTCCATGCTATTAATATTATTATAGGATATGATTTGGGGTTGCAAATCTAACGGAACAGGTGAAAGAAAAATTTTGATTCTTTACAGCTTAGTTATTATACTTTATTCCTGCCGCGATCACACCAACAAGCGAAACAACGATTTGTATAAGCATTTCCACTTAGCAGTGGCGCGTTTTTTTTGCATCACCAAAAATTCTGAACAAACCATTGTTAATAAACGTTAACCGTTTGTACGTTTTGCATTTTTGGAACCATATCGTGTTGTAAATTTCGCACTTTATCTGACTGCATCATTTTCATAAACAATAAACTATAGCACATGAATCGTAGCGTTGCTGTTGCATTGGCAACCGGTTTTCTATTTTCAACAACTCTAACTTTTGCTCAACGCAATCCGCCTCCAACATCACCGGCATCAGGAACACAGGGAACCGGCCCGGCTACCGCCCGTCCCACGCCCAGTACTGGTCCCAAACCCTATGCAGAGGTTATCACACCGAAGGCAATAACCGATAAAGGTTTGTTCATTACCCATCGTGTAGAGGACAAATTTTATTTTGAGATTCCTGATTCCTTACTCAACAGGGAAATTTTGGTGGTGAACCGTATTTCGAAGGCACCGGCAGGTGGCCGTGCAGGATTTTTAGGTTATGCCGGCGACCAGATCTCTGATAATGTGATCAGCTTTGAAAAAGGTCCCAACAACAAGATCTTTTTGAGAAGTATTTCTCACCAGGAAGTAGGAAGCGATTCGTCCGGCATGTACCAGTCGGTACGAAATTCAAACCTGCAGCCCATTGCAGCTTCGTTTGATATAAAAGCTTTTTCATCAGATTCCATTACCAGGGTAAAAGGCTCAGTAATTGAAATGACCGATTACATCATGGGTGATAATGACATTTTATTTTTTGATGCCCGTGTAAAAAGAGCGCTTGGTCTTTCTTCTTATCAAAAAGATAATTCCTATATAACCAATGTACGTGCTTTTCCAAAAAATATCGAGATACGTACGGTAAAAACCTACATGCGTTCACCAACTCCTGCAATTGGCAGCACTACTCCTGCCATGAGTTTCGGTTCTAACGCGGGCACACCCACCACTTTTGAACTGAACAGCTCCATGGTACTGTTACCACGTGAGCCAATGAAGCCCAGGTATTTTGATCCCCGTGTAGGCTATTTTGCCACAGGCTATACCGATTTTGATGCCAATCCCCAGGGTATTGAACAGATCCGGATGATCACCCGCTGGAGACTGGAACCAAAACCACAGGATGTACAGAAATACTTGCGTGGTGAGCTGGTAGAACCACAAAAACAGATTGTGTATTATATTGACCCTGCCACTCCAAAAAAATGGATTCCGTACCTGATAGAAGGTGTAAACGACTGGAATATTGCATTTGAAAAAGCCGGCTGGAAAAACGCGATAACAGCTAAGATGGCACCGGTGGAAGATTCAACCTGGAGTCTTGAAGGTGCTGGTTTTTCTGCCATTGTTTACAAGCCTTCTGATGTAGCAAACGCAAGCGGACCTCACGTTCACGATCCAAGAAGCGGTGAGATCCTTGAATCACATATCAACTGGTATCATAACGTGATGAATCTTTTACGTGACTGGTACTTTGTACAAACCGCGGCCGTTGATCCCCGTGCAAGAAGCCTTCGTTTTTCTGATTCATTAATGGGGCAGCTCATTCGTTTTGTTTCTTCACACGAGGTTGGTCATACCCTGGGTTTGCGCCACAATTTTGGATCCTCATCCACTGTGCCTGTTGAAAATCTTCGTAATAAGGCATGGGTGGAAGCAAACGGTCACACACCTTCTATTATGGATTATGCCCGTTTCAACTACGTAGCGCAGCCGGAAGATAATATTTCAGAAAAAGGTTTGTTCCCACGTATTGGCGATTATGATTTGTGGGCTATAGAGTGGGGCTACCGCTGGATGCCCAATGCCAACACACCAAAAGATGAAATTCCGGTGCTGAATAAAATGACCATTGAAAAACTGAAGGACAAACGTTATTGGTTTGGTACCGAGATCGATCCCGATGATCCCCGCGGTCAAAACGAAGACCTTGGCGATAATTCAATGAAGGCAAGTGCCTACGGCATCAAAAACCTGCAGCGTATTGTTGTTAAGTTGCCGGAATGGACCAGGGAAGCCAATAAAGATTATACAGGCCTGAACCAGATGTATAGCCAGGTGGTGTCGCAGTTCAACAGGTATATGGGTCATGTTGCCAAAAACATCGGTGGCATTTACACTACGCCTAAAATGGTAGAAGAGCCCGGAATGGTGGTTGAATTTGTTCCCGAGGCAAAACAAAAGGAAGCCATGCAGTTTTTGCATCAATATTTGTTTACTACGCCAAAGTGGATTGTAGACAATACCATATCGAATTATACAGGAAGCAATAAACTCACTACCATCTCAAATGTTCAAACCAACGTTCTGAACAGGTTGATCAATAACAGCACGTTCAACAAATTGTTCCGCTTTGAAGCCGAAAGCAGCAATGCCTATACAGCTACAGAAATGCTTACCGACCTTCGAAGGGGCATCTGGAGCGAGTTAACAACCCGCAAACCAATTGACATTTACAGGAGAAGCCTGCAGAAAGGGTTTGTGGAAAGCCTGAACCGGATCATCACTCCTGAAGCAGGTCCAACCATTACCTTAACACCTGTTGGCTTTAGTTCTGTAGCGCCAACAAGTAAAACCTCTGATGCTATTTCTGTTTCAAAGGCACAGTTAAGAACATTGGCTGCAGAAATACGTGCCGCCCTACCAACGTATAAAGATGCTGCCAGCCGTGCACATTTACAGGATGTACTGGATCGTATTTCAAATACACTGGATCCGAAATAAATAATGAAACCCAAAAAAAAGCCCCGTTCTAAAGAGCGGGGCTTTTTACTTACAGAACATGATAAGCTTTTATTTCTGTCCTGGTTTCCAGGAGTCTTTTAATGTTACAGTACGATTGAACACCAACCGGCTATACGTGTCTTTGTTATCAAGGGAAAAATAGCCCTTACGCAAAAACTGGTACCGTTCATGCATCCGGGCATTTTTTAAAGCCGGTTCTGCAAAAGCGGTCGTTACTGTTTCTAGTGAATGAGGGTTAATATAATCTTTAAAATCTCCTTCTTCGCTTGAAGGATCTTCTACTTTAAACAACCTGTCATATAAACGAACTTCGGCGGTTATAGCCTGTGTTACTTCCACCCAATGCAATGTACCTTTTACATGAATGCCCGATGTATCGTGCCCGCTCCGGCTTTCAGGAATATAGCTACATCTCAGCTCTGTTACATTCCCGGCATCATCCTTAATCACTTCATCACAACGGATGATATAGGCATATTTTAAACGTACCATACCACCGGGAAATAACCTGAAATATTTTTTCGGAGGGTTCTCCATAAAATCTTCACGCTCTATATATAATTCCCGTCCAAACGGAATTTCGCGGCTTCCTGATTTTTCATCTTCGGGGTTATCTTCTCCTTTCAGCAATTCAACTTCATTGGTAAAGTTGGTGATCACAATTTTCAACGGGTCAAAAACCACCATTCTTCTTAAAGCTATTTTGTTCAAATGCTCCCGTACACAAAATTCCAGCAGGCCAACATCACTTACATTTTCTCTTTTGGCTATACCTACCCGGTCGCAAAAATCACGAATGGATTCGGGTGTATACCCGCGGCGGCGCATGCCACTGATGGTTGGCATCCTGGGATCGTCCCAGCCATCAACATGTTTTTCATTTACCAGTTGCAATAATTTGCGCTTGCTCATTACCGTGTAGGTAAGATTGCGCCTGGCAAATTCATACTGGTGCGATGGATAGATCTCCAGCTTTTCAATCAGCCAGTTATATAATTCACGATGCGGTACAAACTCCAGTGTACAAATAGAATGTGTTACATGTTCAATACTGTCGCTCTGG
>DASTMJ010000302.1:0-4581 GCA_035714205.1 Flavisolibacter sp.
AATAGAGCTACTACAAGTGCCCGGTAAAAGTTCTAAGCTTCAAAAACAGGTGCGGGAGATTGAAGGAAAGTAATCATCGGCTTCAGTTCCAGATTGACGAAAACACCTGGCAATAGCATAAACAATGAACTTTAATTTATAAATTGGGCAGTGGTTATGGGCAGTCGGATTGCTAATATCACACCGGCTCAATACCCTGAACGCCAGGCGCAATACAAACTCAACCACTGTCAAAAACAAAATTATGGAAAGGAATTTCGGGGTTAAAGTTGAAACACGGCAAACTGTTAAGCTACGCTCAAACTTCAACCGAAAAAGGAGATTTTTGAGCAGGTTCTACAAAACTGATTGGGTTAAGGTTCCGACCAGGACAGAGCTTGTTCTGTATATAATTCTCTTGTTTGTTGGACTTGTAATTTTATCAAGTTACAGCGACTTGACTGAAATATTCCGTGTTTTAATTGTCTGCAGTATTCTTACCTTGTTATATAGAATCACATGCTACTTTAAAAACAAAAATGGTTGATTGCAAATGCGCCTGCCTTTCCTGGCAAGTCCGCCGTATAACGTATGCTGGTTATGAGTGCTTGCGGGGGATCGTTTCGTTCTTTTCATCATCTTTTGTACATTTATCAGCAGCAGTTCAGGGCAGGCGGAACAAAGAATACCGGTACTGCACAAGCCCTTAACGTTGTGTGCTATACAGCAACAATCACAAATACCCCAATGACTGAAAAAGAAGCAAAAAGGATTGGAAGCAAACAAGGACTTATCTCTGTTGTACTTGGACTATTAATTGCCCAACTCATAATGACCCTAATGATTTCATCAGACGAAGGCTTTTACAAAGCATTCTTTTGGTTTTCTACAATTGAGTACAAGTTGAACATCTTCATTGGCGCAATGATTATGCTTTTATGTGGCCACTTTTACGGACAACTTGCAGGCAGAGCAATTCTGATTAAAAATCGGAACTTCATTTTAATGGGTTTTTTATGTGGTATGGCCGTATTACTAACAACAGCTTTTCTTGCTGGTTGGACTGGTTTCATCCAGGAAGGCATCGACAATATTGGAACTAACGACAACCCTTTTGAAGATTACATTTTCAAGCCGCTTTTTTGGGTGACAATCTTTGGAGCAATTCCGGCATTTCTTGTCGGAATTTGGTTTGGTGGACAAATCAAGGTAAAAGGCAGGAAACTTGAAAGAACGTAAGCACACAACATCAGCTTTAAAAAATACGTGCTGAGTTGGTGGAGTTCATGACCAGGGCCGTTTGATTAACAGGCTTTAAGGTAGAAGAGGGCACTGATATAACAGATGCATGGCGGGATTGGTGAGAAGATTAATCGACGCCATGCGCATTAAAAATTGCGCAATGGAAAGATAATAAATGCGGGTGGATTGAAAGGTTTGGAAAAATACATAGTTGCATATAATATTGTGTTGTAACCCATTTGGACTGCAACCGAACTTTATAAAAACATGAGCAATAAAATAAAACCAGGACTGTACTTTGGACTTGCAATGACTTTCTTTTTCCTTTTTAAAACAATCATCGCCTGGGTGACAGGGGAAGAACAGAGCACAAGTGAAATAGCAAAATCAGTAATGGCAGCAATAGTTGCAGGAATTGTTTCAGGACTACTATTCGGGTGGTTGACAGGTAAGTTTCTTATTAGTAGCATTTTCACTAAATCAACACAATTTCAGCTTGACGAGGGAGAAGTAGCCATTTTTCAGACACCGGCAAATCATTTTAAAGGAATGGAAGGCGTAGGTGGTTCTCTTTGTTTAACGGATAGAAGACTTCTTTTTAAATCTCACGACCTAAACATTCAAAACCACCAACTATCAATTCCCCTCTTCCAGGTACAACTTGTAGACAGGTATAAGACACTTGGACTTATGAATAACGGTCTCGCAGTTCATTTAAAGGGTAATATCACTGAGAGATTTGTTGTTGACAAGGCCAATCACTGGGTTGAACATATGGAAAGGACCAAGAACGGTTTGCAACCTGTGCATTCGCGATAACCTGCCTGGCGACGGATTCCCATTAAAAGTTCCAAGCTGCAAAAGCATCTGCGGTAAAATTCGCCCGGAAAGAAACTTGTCTTTTTTGTACGTAAGAACTTTATTTTTCCAGGCGATCCAGCATGGCTTCCATTTCCGCTATCTCTTTTTCCTGCGACAGGATGATCTGTTCAGAAAGTTTTTTTACTTCAGGATCTTTGATGCTGGCATGTTTGCTTACCATGATGGCCGAGGAGTGATGGGGAATCATGGCTTTCATATACTGCACATCCCCGATGGGTGTTTGTGTACGCAGGGCGGCAAGGATTACTGCAAACAAAACGACACTACCAATGATGATGCCTGTATTCATCTTTTTATCCGGGTACATTTTACCCATCATGGTCATCATCACAATTGCCATAGGCGCTACCATCAACAGGGCCATATAGATACGCGTCAAACTGGTATGATAGTGACCTAACCTGTCCATGTTTAAGAACATGACCAGGTACATGATAAAAAAGGAAATCAACATCATCACCATAAATTTTTTATAACTCATTCCTTTCACGTGTGACATAAATTTTTCTTGTTCCATATTATTCTTTTTAGGTTTTAAAGTAAAAGGGAAGTAGTGCCCGCTTTTGGTATTCATTCACGCCACCTTCATCCTGCACCTTCTGCACATTGCTTAAGGCGCGGGCAATTCCCGCCAATGCCCGGAAAGCATTCATACAAATGTGTAAAAATGATACCCGGTCAGAACTAATGATTGATTTCAGATTTTACCTGGCACAAAAACCAAACCACGTAAGAGTATCTCCCGGCTTTCAACCAGATGAGTTTGACAGCCAGGTATTATTCCTTTTTCAATTGAGGCCCTGTCTTTTTTATCGATAACCTGCCTTGCAGGTTCTATCCAACAATAACTCCAACGAAAGGCAACCAACCAAATTAGCAGCATGCTATAGCCACAACCAACCTGATTCTACTTCTTCAGCACCTGGCGTATTCAGCCATTGATATTGCCGCATTTACACTGCGCCGGCGCCGTCTTTATAACGAGATTTGTAGGGTAACTAAATACATCCCGGTGGTAACAGGGATAAAAGCTTTTTAAAAAATATTACATGAGAAAAATAATCGTGTTTTCCATGATCACCCTGGATGGAGTGATGCAGGCGCCGGGTGGACCGGAAGAAGATACTTCAGGCGGGTTTACATATGGCGGCTGGGTAGCTCCTTATTCTGACGAGCTGTATCGTAAGGAGGTGAAAAAAGAGCTGGAACCGGCAGCTTATCTTTTGGGAAGGAAAACATTTGAGATCTGGGCCGGTTACTGGCCTGAACATGGCGGGTTTTGGCCGGGTATTAATGAGGGCATGAAATACGTGTTTTCCAAAAGCATGAAAAACTCCGATCCCCTGGTTACCGGGTGGAAAAACTCGGTGGTAATAAAAAGCCTGGCCGATATCAAAAAGATAAAAAAATCAAAAGGCCCTGACCTCCATGTGTGGGGTAGTAGTAAACTGGTTCAACTGCTATTAAAGAACGACCTTGTTGATGAACTAAGACTCAAAATTCATCCGCTGACTTTAGGCAAGGGGAAAAAATTGTTTGATAAGGGAACCATTCCTTCAGCATTTACATTAACCGAAACTGTTGTTACAACAACAGGGGTTATTATTGCGGCTTACAAAAGAGCCGGTAAAGTACAGACAGGTACTGTTGGCGCCTGAAGAGATCAAACTTAAATTCGTGTTGTAATAAAACAGGATAAACAATATGGAGAAACCTAAATTACCTATGGTGGAAGCGCAAATGCTGATCAGGAAACCAGTGGCAACAGTTTTCCAGGCATTTACAGACCCGGATATAACCACCAGGTTCTGGTTTACCAAATCAAGCGGACAACCGGAAGCAGGAAAAACAATCATTTGGGAATGGGAAATGTATAATGTTTCGGCTGAGGTTTATGTAAAAGAAATTGTACCCAACGAAAAAATATCGTTTGATTGGGACGATCCCGCAACAACAGTGGACATTTCGTTTACAGCCTTAACAGGAGAGACCACCTATGTTGTTATAAAAAATTATGGCTTTAGCCAGTCAGGCGACGACCTGCTGTTAGCCATCAACAACAATACAGGCGGTTTTACTACGGTACTGGATGGACTAAAAGCCTACCTGGAATATGGTATCCAGTTAAATTTGATAAAAGATAAATTTCCTCTTCTAAACAAAACCGGTAAATAAGTTCTTTTGCGGGCCGATAGTTTTACAATCTTGTAACTCCAATAAATAATTGCCTTACATAAAAACGTTAGATTAAGAAATGATAAACGATAGTGAAATAATTTTGAGAAGAACAGAAATTACTGATTTAGAGTTCTTCTTTATTTTCCAGCTTGACCATGAGGCAAACTATCTGGCAGCATTCACTCCAAAAGATCCAACAGACAAAGCAGCCTATCTTCAGAAACACACCAAATTGCTGAACGACCCGACTATAAATATGCAGACCATAGTTGTAAAAAACCTGGTTGCAGGATCTGTGTC
>DASTMJ010000303.1:0-5856 GCA_035714205.1 Flavisolibacter sp.
CCATGAGCATTCGTTTTAGCCTGATTACCTTTACCTTAAACAAAGTATAAAGTCCATCAATGAAAATCCATTTTACATCTATTGGCGGCAGTGTGATGCACCAGTTGGCCATAGCATTAAAGCGAAAAGGATACCAGATTACCGGTAGTGACGATGAAATATTTGAACCCGCCAGCAGTAACCTCTCCAGGGAAGGTCTTCTCCCTGAAACCATTGGTTGGCACCCTGAACTCATTGATGACTCGCTTGACGCTGTTATACTGGGCATGCATGCCAAGGCCGATAACCCGGAGCTTTTAAAGGCGAAGGACCTGGGTTTGCCGATTTACTCTTTTCCCGAATACATTTACCAGGAAAGCCAGCAAAAAACAAGAGTAGTGGTTGGCGGTAGCCATGGAAAAACCACCACAACTTCTATGATCATGCATGTGTTAAAGCAAACAGGGAAGGAGTTTGATTACCTTGTTGGGGCCAGGCTGCAGGGATTTGATCAGTCGGTAAAAGTGACCGATGCACCAGTAGTTGTTTGCGAGGGAGATGAATACCCGGCCAGCATTGTAGAGAAACGACCCAAGTTTCATTTTTTGTTTCCCCACATTGCCGTTTTAACCGGTATAGCCTGGGACCACATCAATGTATTTCCCAGTTTTGATAATTACCTGGAGCAGTTCCGCATTTTTATTGACAAGATAGAACCAGGTGGTCACCTGATCTATAACAGTACAGATGAAGTATTAAATGAACTGGTAGCTACCCATAAGCGCAGCGATATCACGTGTCATCCTTACGTTGTTCCCCAGCACCAAATTGAATCTGGTGTTACAAATGTGATGATAGAAGGATTTAAAGCAAGTCTTAAAGTATTTGGCAATCATAACCTGCTGAATATGCAGGCAGCCTGGCTGGTGTGCCAACAGCTTGATATTTCAGCAGACGTGTTTACAAAGGCTATCAGTTCATTCACCGGAGCATCAAAACGGCTGGAGGTGTTGGCGCAAAATGAGAATACCATCTTTTACCGGGACTTTGCTCATGCACCTTCCAAAGTAAAAGCAACTATTGAGGCAGTAAAGAACCAGTTCCCGGAAAAAACAGTCATTGCTGTTTTGGAATTGCATACCTATAGCAGCCTGAATGAAAATTTTATGAAAGAATACAGGGGTGTGATGAAGGATGCTGATTGGGCCGCTGTTTTTTACAGTAAACATGCACTGGAATTAAAACGTATGCCCGAGCTTAGAAAAGAAGCCGTAGAAAAAGGTTTTGATAAAAAAGGACTGGCCATCCTTAATCAGCGGAAAGAACTTGAAGACTGGTTGTTTAGCAATGACTATAAAAATTCAATTGTATTGTTTATGAGTTCCGGCAATTATGATGGATTTGATACGGAAGCATTTGCACGACGCATAACGCAGTCTGCCGATAAAATGGATCTCAAATAACACAAAACTTTACCTTTACCCACTTTTAAGAATTTGCTGCAAATGTTACAATTAAAGAAACCACTGGCCATACTTGATATTGAAGCTACAGGCTCCAATGTAAGCACCGACCGTATTGTTGAAATAGCTATTGTGAAATTACTTCCCGACGGTAACCGGTCTGTCAAAAGAAAGATTATCAATCCACAGGTGCCCATTGCACAGGCCATAACTGATATTCATGGTATTAACAATGATATGGTGAAAGATGCCCCTACATTTAAACAGGCAGCCCAGGAGATACGGCAGTTTTTAGATGGCTGCGACCTTGCCTGTTACAATGCTTACCGGCTGGATATACCCTTGCTGATGGAAGAATTTATTCGTGCCGATGTGGAGTTTGATATGAAAAGCCGCAAAGTGGTGGATGTGCAAAAGATCTTTCATCAAATGGAGCAGCGTACACTTTCTGCAGCCTATAAGTTTTATTGTAATAAAAATCTTGATGGGGCACATGGCGCAGAAGTAGATGCAACTGCAACGGCAGAAATCCTTACGGCACAGGTAGAACGTTATCCTCAACTGGGCACCAGTGTTGACAGCATTATTAAAGCTGTAGGAGAAGATCAAATAATTGATTTTGCCCGTCGTTTTACTTATGATGATAAAGGTGTTGAAGTGTTTAATTTTGGAAAACATAAAGGAAAGCCCGTGGCGGATGTTCTGAAAGCCGAACCCCAGTATTATGACTGGATGATGAAAGGCGAATTCCCTATGAATACCAAACAAAAATTAACAGAGATGTATACCCGCATTATGCTGAAAAAATTCTGATCTTGCCAGAGAAACTTGTTATTATACCAACGTACAACGAAAGGGATAATATTGGCCCTATACTGCAAGCTATTTACAAGTTGCAACAGGATTTTCATGTGCTGGTAATTGATGATAACTCACCGGATGGAACAGCAGATATAGTACGTGCATTACAGCCTGATCTTCATAATACCGTTTTTTTAGAAGAAAGAACAGGTAAGCTTGGTTTGGGCACAGCCTATATTCATGGGTTTAAATGGGGCATAAAACGTGGCTACAATTTCATCTTTGAGATGGATGCAGATTTCTCTCACAATCCTGCAGATCTTCCCAGGTTGTATGATGCCTGTAAAACCGGTAAGGCGGATGTGGCCATTGGTTCACGTTATGTAAAGGGTGGTGGTGTAAAAAACTGGCCAAAGAACCGCATTGCCTTATCTAAAGGCGGCTCTTTATATACCCGTTTGATATTATGGATGCCGGTTGAAGACCAAACCGCCGGTTTTATGTGTTATAAAAAGGAAGTACTTGAAACCATCAATCTTGACGAAATACATTTTGTCGGTTATGCGTTCCAGATAGAGATGAAGTTCGCGGCCTGGAAACTGGGGTTCCGTTTGAAAGAAGTGCCTATTCAATTTGAAGACCGCAAATGGGGCGAATCAAAAATGAGTAAGGGTATTGTAAAGGAAGGAATATTGGGTGTATTAAAATTGCGATGGTATAGTTTGTTCACCAATTACAGGAGAAGGGTAAAAAGCAAGCTGGAGTCACCCGTTGCTGAATAAGGCCTCTTTAATACTATTAGTTCTACATCAGTATTACAACTTAACTTATTTATTTTACCAGCAACGTGCTGCTATTTAACTACTGTTGCGTCGCACTCTTGTACATCACCAATTGTTTGATCTATTTTCTGTTTCTTTGGTGTTATGAGAAAGGCTTTGCTGCAGTTACATACTGCAGTTTTTCTATGGGGATTTACAGGTGTTTTGGGAAGGGTGATCACACTTGATCAAACCTGGCTGGTTTGGTATCGTTTGCTTATCACGGCTGTTTCACTCTGGGTACTTTATTATTTCCTGCAAAAGATCCGTAAACTTCCCGTGAAGGATATGTTGTTCATTGGATTTATTGGTTTTATTCAAGCCTTGCACTGGGTATTTTTTTATGGTAGTATCAAGTATGCCAACATCACCATTGCCTTAACCACCTTATCAACAGCGGCCTTACTTGCTGCCGTTATTGAACCCTTGTTCCTTAAAAAAAGATTTGACCCCGTTGAAGTCTTTCTTGGTTTTTTTGCTATTGCCGGCATTATCATTATTTACAACACGCATATCAATTTTTCTATTGGCATCATCATTGGACTAATTGCTGCATTGCTTACCGTGATCGTTTCAGTGTTAAATAAAAAAATAGTTGAGCAGTATAAACCCGAACAGATCACCCTGTACCAGTTATCAGGTGGTTTTCTTGGACTTACCTTATTATTACCTGTATACCAGTATTTTTTCCCGGAAAAAAATTATTTGCCTCAACCCATGGATTGGGTGTGGTTGTTTGTACTGAGCTGGGTTTGTACCATCATGACCTTTTATCTATATATCCGTTCTTTAAAAAAAATATCTGCGTTCACTATGAACCTTACACTGACACTAGAACCTGTTTATGGAATATTGCTCGCCTTTTTGATTTACCACGAAAATGAAAACCTGAGTAGATGGTTTTATGTTGGATTTGGGTTAATAGCACTGGCTGTAGCTTTTCATATGTGGCGTTTGATAAAGAACAGCTCAAAAATTACTGCTTAGATCTTTCTTCAATCGTGGGGATATGCTAAAACATGATTTATGAGACAAGTTTCCCCTTAATTTTAAGGCTTAAGTCACCACTTGTTTTATGAAGCAATTTTGTATCCTCATTGTAGCCTGTTTATTTACCCTTTCAGTAGCAGCTCAAAAAAAACCTTTAGATCATTCTGTTTATGACGGCTGGCAAAGTATTGGTGAAAAGCTCATTTCCAACAATGGAAAATGGATCGTATATTCTGTAACACCGCAGGAAGGTGATGCTGATCTTTTTATTCAATCGGCCAGCGGCGATTACAAAAAACAGGTTGCCCGTGGTTACGATGCGCAGATCACAGAAGACAGTCGTTTTGTTGTATTTAAAATCAAACCTTTTTATATAGATACCAGGGAAGCAAGGATCAGGAAAAAAAAGGCTGATGAATTACCCAAAGATTCCATTGGCATACTGGCATTGGGTAGTGATACTGTTTTTAAAAAAGCTATGGTCAGGTCTTTTAAGTTGCCCGCTAAAGCAAGCGGGTGGGTTGCCTACCAGAAAGAAAAAGAACCGGCTTCCAGGTCATCAAACGGTGCTACACAAAAAACAGTTGACAGCTTACGCAAAACCATTGATTCGCTGGTATTACTGGTAACCGAGATCAAAAATATAAAAGCTGGGAACAAAGATGAAAAAGATGCAGATGAAGAACCTTCATCCGCACCTGCATTTATTGAAGGGTCTGATCTTGTTCTGCGTAATCTTGAAAAGGGCAGTGAGCGCACCTTTAAAAGGGTTCGTGACTACCTGTTTAACGAGGAGGGACAGAAACTTGTGTTACATGTTACAAGGTCAGCCAAAGATTCAACAACTGCCAATGCCGTTTTGGTTGTTGACCTGGCAGCAGGCCGGGTGGATACCATTATAAAAGGTGGCAACGAGTTTAAAAATTTTGCCATCACCGAAGATGGAAGGACTGTGGCTTTTTTGGCTGAAAGAGATACCGCCGCCAAAACCCTCCAGAAATTTTATGGATTGTATGTATACGAAAGCGGCAGCGACAGTGCCCGTTTGTTTATTGATAAAAATTCGGTAGGCATGCAATTAGGCATGACCGTTAGTGAACATGGCACTATAAGTTTCAGTAAAAGCGGGAAACGGCTGTTTTTCGGAACGGCCCCCATTCCACCTGCAAAAGATACTTCGCTTGTAGATATCGACCTGGTAAAACTGGATATCTGGCATTACAATGATGATTATTTGCAGACACAACAATTATCAAGGTTAGCCACAGAACTAAAAAGAAATTACCTGGCTGTTTATGACCTGGCTGAAAACAAAATGGAGCACCTGGGATCAGAAGTTTTTCCAAACATTATTCAAACTGACGAAGGCGATGGAGCCATTTTTATTGCTGTAACCGACACCGGCAGACGGGTAGAATCCCAATGGACCGGTACTACCAAAAAAGATGTATATGCGGTAAATGTGAGCAGCGGGAAAAAACTACTGGTCAAAAAAAATCATGACGGGCTGGTCTATCCATCAGCTACCGGGAAATATATCCTGTTATATGATCACAAAGTGCGGCAGTATTTGTCGTGGGATGGGCGTACCATAAAAAATATCACTTCAAAAATTAAAGTGCCTTTATTCAACGAAGAAAGCGATACTCCTGATGATCCTAATCCATATGGGGTCATGGGTTGGCATGAGGGTGATTCGGCAGTATATGTTTATGACCGTTATGATATCTGGAAAGTAGATCCTGCAGGAATTAAAAACCCGTTGCGGATCTCTCAGGGCCGGCCGTCACATACATCGTACC
>DASTMJ010000304.1:0-2271 GCA_035714205.1 Flavisolibacter sp.
TGTACCGGAAGGGCCTGTGCCAGTTTGATGCCGACACCAAAAAATTTTCCATTCAGTTTACGGAAGGCCGGTATTTTGAATTTTATCAGAATTGCACGGGGACAGGAAACCGGGAAGTTGAATTAACCCCCAGCGAGCTGGAAGACATGGCAGTTGAAGGATTCTGGAAGATAGAAAACAGCAACGGCAAAAAACTGCTGGGCATTGCCTATGTATCAACTGCAGGCCCTTACCTGTACCTGGAAAAAACGACCTGGTAACAGTGATTGAACTGCCCGTATGTAGTTGTACAATTACTAAAACCAATCCCTTTATTCCAAAAAAGAAATAAAGGGATTTATAATACAGTAGATTTATTGGTGAAAGTCTGTTTCTTTTTTAGTCCACTCCCGCTTTGCTTTTTCCAGGTCCTTTACAAACTTTGGGTTCTTATACCAGAACTTCACTAAGTGCCATGCAATTATTCTTGAAGCTTCATTATCACTTGGATAATGAATGCCCATTAATTCTCTCGACCATCTTACTTCTTCTGCTTTCTTAATGAAGTCCAGCCTTTTAACAGGGATGATCTCGCCAAATAGAAAGGCTTGTGCAAATCCCCAAAGTGAATGCCCACTGGCAAAGTAGGGTGATTTGATGCGGGCAAGTGGTTGAAGCGTTGGTTCCAAATGATAAGGACGTGGACGTTTGAATGTCATTTTCAAACGGAATTCGGTTACTCTTATATCCTGAATGCAATTCATTAATAATTCAGCAGTTGCAGGAAAGTTCCGGTAGTTGTACCAGTTACCCACCTCTTCTGCAATATAAAATAGTTGCTCTTTGTTTTCAATAAAACCCGGATCTGTTGGATTGATCACATTGAACCAGGAGCCGATGTTGGCGATGTATTCTGCTCTTTTTATTTCTTCTGTAGTTCTGCTTTTTTGAAGCGATAATAAATAATCCAATTCAGCTCTTACCTGGTCTGAGCTATTAGCGGGAGGATTGACCAACACTGGTAACTTCGCTTCATCCGTTTGTGTTAGATAAACTGTACGTACCATAGAATAGGTAATAGCATTCTGACCATACTCAGACCAGGGATAGATAATGGTGTCCATCCATGCCCTTGAAGTATTGGGTTTACCGCTTAAGGCAGCATAGGTTTTGTAATAACGTGTAGAGGGCTCCAGTGATTTGAGTGATTGGCTAAAGCAGTTGAGAGTAAAACCTGTCAAAAAAATGCTCAATAAGATTCTTGTAACATTGATTTTTGTTTTCATTGTTTCTTGCAATTAAGTTGATTTGATCTTTTATCAACTTAACAACGGGGAGTCATTAAAAAAGACGCAAAGAATTTATTCACAGCAACCGATCAGGTTTCCATATTTGTCAAACCTGTAATCACAACATTTTAATATTGATTCTTTTAGCAGTTGCCGACCTCTTTGAACTCTTGATTTGGCACCCGTATATGATATATTTAAATGTTGAGCTAACTGTTTCTGAGAGAGTCCGCGTAGTTCACTCAATACCAATGCTTCTTTGTAAATTGCTGGTAGATTGTCAATAAAGGATAAGATTGAAATTGAATAGAATTGCCCATCGGGTAATTCCTGGCTTATTTCCGTGTAATTGCAGTCACACCATTCAGTTTTTCTGGCTTTTTGCGATCTGTAATAATCTATTACTGCATTTTGAGCCATTTTTATCATGTACGAAATTGGTCTCTGAAGTAAGACAATTTTCTCTTCATTATCCCTGATCTTTAGAAATAAGTCGTGCAAAATATCATGGCAACAATCATCATGTTGAACTTTTTCGCAGATAAACATCTTCAGTTTTGTATGATACTTTTCCCATAACTCTTCTGTCATTGTAATTGCATTCTTAGGTTTAAACTTATCACCTTGCCCTCCACTCCTATATAATCGCAATATTACGATTAAAAAACCATTGATAAAAGCAGGTACTTAAATAATTCTTTGGAGGAAGAAAACCATGCGTCAACTTCTTTTACGATAACTGAATACGGCCCATACGTTTAATACTACTGCATAGATAGATACTACACCGATATGCGGGGCAATATCAGACAAACTACTGCCCTTTAATACCACCAGCCGCATAACTTCAATAAAATAAGTTACCGGGTTAACACGTGTAAACCACTGAGCCCATAAAGGCATACTTTCAATAGGAGTATACAAACCGCCTAACAAAACGAAGATCATAAATAGAAAAAACGTAGCCAGCATGGCTTGTTGTTGTGAAGAGGCAAAGGTGGAT
>DASTMJ010000305.1:0-7290 GCA_035714205.1 Flavisolibacter sp.
GGCAATAAGGACTCGGCAAACCAGGGCAACTCTTTACAGGATACAAAAGAAAAAGCAACCGGCACGTTGAAGAATACCCTGGGTGGATTTTTTAAGAAAAAGAAAGCTGCAACAGATAGTACAAAAAAGGATAACCCATAAGGAACCAAATTGAATTTGTATATCAGGTTTGAATTATTTCACTCCAAACCCAACTCATTTACAGGGTCCCAAAACTTTTTTTGAAAGTCTGCAACTTTATCATTCACCACTTTCACACCTTCTTTTTCCAGCAGTTGCTGCATTTGTTCGGGTGGAGAGAAATGTATTTTACCAGTAAGCAATCCCTGGCGGTTAACTACCCGGTGGGCCGGCACCTTTGGCTTCACTTTATGAGAACCATTCATGGCCCACCCGACCATCCTGGAAGAGGACCGGGCTCCTAAAGCGGCTGCTATGGCTCCATACGATGTCACTCTTCCCCTGGGTATTTGACGCACCACGCTGAACACCAGTTCAAAAAAACTTTCGTCAGTTTTGCCCGTGGGAGTTACTGTTTTTAATTTTTGCGGGGTGCTGTTCTTTTTCGATGGCATGAGAAAATGAGGTTTGGGTTACCTGAACAAATTAATCCTTATTACCGCTATTTTTATTTAAAAGATAAGAACGTTTGGGTTCTGGGACACCTTCGTAATTAAAGGGACAATGCTTACATCCATTACCACAACAATAGCCACGTTGCAACAAGTATTTTGCTGTAAAGGCGATCAATCCTTTTTCAGTGTAATAAAAATCAACACCCTCAATCAATTCCTGCTTCATCTTTCAAAAACTGTTGTAGTACCGCATCCATTTCTTTGGAGGGTAATTGTTCGGGTAATGAAAAACACAAATAATGAACCCGGTTGCTTCCGGCAATATCCAACGCTTCGTAATGTGTTTTAATGTGGAGTTCTTTTGAGATGCCAGGTTCTGCATATACATCATCCATGTCTTTATATAAAGAACACCCGTACATATCAATCACTCTTTTTGTGAATCGATACAAGTCGGGGCTGTCGGTTTTTAAGTGGATCTTCCCGGCGGGTTTTAATATTTGGTAATACAGGCGTAAGAACTTAGGATGCGTTAACCTTTTTTTCGATTTTGAAATGCGCAGTTGCGGATCCGGAAAGGTGATCCAGATCTCGTCCACTTCCTCTGTGCCAAAAAAATCGGTTATGCGATCAATTTGTATGCGTAAGAAAGCCACGTTTTTCAGTCCATGTTGCGTGGCTTTTTTGGAGCCCACCCACAAACGGTTACCTTTCTGGTCAACACCAATAAAGTTTTTATTGGGATACAACTCAGCAAGCCCCAACGTATACTCTCCTTTGCCACAGGCCAGTTCCAGTACAATAGGGTTCTTATTCTCAAAAAATTCGCTCCAGCTACCACTCATGGCTACAGGATACTGTAACACATTTGAAAATGTTTCCAGTTCGGCAAACCGTACTAATTTTTTCTGACCCATAAAGTGAAGGCTAATAGTTATCAACAATCTGCAAGGATAAAATCACTTGCAGTTCAAACAAAAAAGGTATCCAGGTTCTTACTTATTTTTTTTCGAACATCAATTCCTGGACTTTTTGTTTGTCTTCTTTTTCCTTCTTAAGATCAAACATGGTTCCAAACACATGATCCCAAAATGTAGAGCTCACACCAAAACCTTTATGTTCATCTTTATAATGATGAAGGTGATGGTTCCTCCAAAGCGGTTTCATCCATTTAAAGGGAGGGTTCCATGCATGGATAGCATAATGCATGGAGGCATACAGCAGGTATCCTAAAATAAAACCCGGAAAGAACACAAAGCTATAACTACCTAAAAGAAGGTATTGAATGCCAAAGATGGAAGAAGCCAGGATAATACTTGGAAGCGGGGGCATAAACAACCTTTCCCTGTCGCGGGGGTAATGGTGGTGATTGCCGTGCATTATATAAACAAACTTCTGTGCCTTTTTGCTTTCAGCTATCCAATGAAAAGCAAACCGGTGGGCCAGGTATTCAAAAAACGTCCAGAAAAACATTCCGCCAAAGAAAAGGGCTGCCAGTTTACCAGCACCAAAATGCAGGGTGCTGTAGGCATAAATAGGCAGGCCAATAATAAAGGGAAGATACATTCCCCAGATCACAAGCGGATTTGCCTTGGTCAGCATTTCCAACATTGGGTTCTGAAAAAGTTGCGCCTGGCCTTTATTATGAATTTTCTCAAACTTCATGAAATTCAATTTCGCACAAATTTACAAACTGGGGTGGTTTACCGAAGATGATTCGGGTCAATGAAAGAAAATTAAGGTTAAGTTAAGAGGAATTACAGTCAGTAATTAACCTTTTTACCTTCTATTTTATCCTAAAACCTACATCTGATGCTTTTGCCGGTTTTTATTATGACTTTAATAACTCATCTATTCGCACCAGTTGATACCGATTTAGCTTTAACCATTCAATTAATTGCGGCAGAAATCGATAAAATTTATCTGTACGTTTACTATCGGTTCCGGTATGCATCAATAAAATAAATCCGTTTAAACCAGCTGGTTGCTTTTGTTCATATAAAAGGATCGATTGATAGATGGTGTCAGAATTCCTGTAGTTTTTATCTGCCGGGGTTGTGTAATCGGCATGGCTTAATGTGCCCTTTGTGTAGTTTACAAGCTGCAATCCGAGGGTTTTGGTCCAGTCAGCGATAGAATCATTATACCATTCGTACGGCGGAAGAAAAAAAGAAGCTTGAGCTTTTGAAATGCCAAACCTCTTCATTCTGTCATAGTTTTTTTCAAGATCGGCAACAAATTGATCCCTTGTCACTAACAGGCTGTCCCGCTTTGTCCAATCACAATATAAAAGATGCTGGTCGCTATGTGCACCCAGGTAATGCCCATGCTGTAGTAATTGGCGAATATCATTTTCAAATTGGGGGTTTTTATAAAATTCTCCTGTAAAAAAGAAGGAAGCTTTTACATTTTGATTTTGTAAGGTTTGTAAAATAAACCCGGTGCCCTCTCCAAATTCATGACCGGTAAAAACAAGAGCCATTTGTTTTTTATCAGTGTAGCCTCTTATAATAGCACCTCTTTCCCAACTAAAGCTTGAAGAATTCGTAGCCAGGTTCACATTACGTCCTTTGGGCAAAACACAACCAGCAACAAAGAACTGGCAAATTAAAAGGCAGACCAAACCACTTAAACGCATAATTTAAATTACTACAACCGCTGGTTTTGAAATACAAACATCCATAAAATACAAAGACCTTCCGAAGAAGGCCTTGTATTGAACCTAAAGTACAGCAGCTTAACCAGCAAAAGCCACTGTTAGTATAACCATCATCAAAATCATTGTTGAGGCCCAGATAAAGAAGCCTATGCAGTTAACAACCAGAGCAATTATGGGATTGCCTTTGTAGAGTTGAACGATAGTTTTCATAGGTTAGCTTTTTGGGGTTTGTGATTACGGGTACAAAATAGATTGCAGAATTTGAATGAAAAAGCAATTCGAAGAAAATCATGAGGCACTACAAACAAATCCTTAGTGATTCTTCGTGAAGGGCTTGAATAAGACACGTATAAATTCCTGTTTACGTCATTTCAGGAAAAAAAGCTCTGATTTTTTTCATTGATATAGTTAATAAATTTCATCTCGTACAAATTATATTCACCGCCTGCATTGATTAAATTGCAAAGATTAATAACTGATTGATAAAATAGCCGGGCACTTGTTTGGGCATTGCACCTTCAATGAAAACTAAAACCTATTTGCTTTTTTTTCTGGTGTTGTTTACCATACCATCGCTTCATGCCCAATTGTGCCAGGGTAGCCTTGGCGATCCTATTGTAAATATTACATTCGGTGCGGGCCCTAACCCCGGTCCTTCATTATCTGCTGCGGCAACTAATTATATTTTTCGCTCCGGTGATTGCCCCGATGATGGCTTTTATTCTGTTGTAAACAGAACCAGTTCCTGTTTTGGAAATTCCTGGCATAGCATTTCATCTGATCATACAGGCGATGCAAATGGGTATTTTATGCTGGTGAACGCATCACAGCAGCCCAGTGCATTTTACGTTGACACAGTGGATGTATTTTGTAATAACACCACGTATGAATTTGCTGCGTGGATCATGAATATGATACGGCTGACCACTTGTAGCAGCAATCCAATTCAGCCCAATCTTACTTTTCTTATCGAGCGTACAGACGGCACTGTTCTTCAAACATTTTCTACCGGGAATATTCCCAACGAACCCGTGCCTGCCTGGCGCCAATATGGATTTTTCTTTACCACACCGGCTGATGTAAGCCGCGTAGTGGTTCGCATTATAAACAATGCGCCGGGAGGTTGTGGTAATGACCTGGCCCTGGATGATATTACGTTCAGACCCTGCGGACCGCTGGCTACTGCGGCTATTAATGGTTTTCCTTCCAACGATGTTGATCTTTGTGAAGGGGAGACAGGTCAATTCAATTTTTCATCCACTTTATCTCCTGGGTTTACAGATCCTCATTTTCAATGGCAGAGAAGTATAAACGGCAACACATGGACAGATATAGCTGGTGCCAATGATCTTAGTTATACTGCAGATGTTGATGCAACAACAACAGCAGCTCAATACCAATACCGGTTAACCATCTCAAAAATTGAAAACAGCAATACACCTGTATGCAGGGTGGCTTCCAATGTGTTAACCATTCGTATCAACCCAAATCCTGTTTTAACGGTGTCGGGCAATGGTGCTTATTGCGAAGGGGAAAATGCAGTACTTACCGTAAGGGGTGCTAAAGATTATTCATGGAACGGGCCCTCCGGTTTTACCTCTGTAGACAGCGTTCTGAATTTTACGGGTCTGCAAACAGTACAATCCGGAACATACTCGGTTGAGGGAACAACTGCTGCCGGTTGCAGTGCTTTTGCGCAAACAACCTTGCAAATAAATCCCAAACCTGTTGCTATGGCCCAACCTTCGGAGATAAGTATTTGTGAAGGGAACCAAACAACCCTTACGGCATCAGGGGGAACAAAATACCAATGGCTGCCTACTGTCTTTCTTAGTTCACCAGCAGCTGATGTAACCTTAGCTTCCCCTACAGATTCTATTCAATACATGGTTAAAGTGAGCAATTCATTTTCATGTAGCGATACAGCCTATGTACTTGTAAATGTGCTAAAAAAACCTGTTGCTAATGCGGGAGCCGATAAATACCTTTTGTTGGGATCAACCACCCAATTAAACGGAACGGTTGGGGGAACGAATGTGAGTTATACCTGGTCGCCCGACTTGTTTATTGATGATGTATCAACGCTGCAACCAGTAGTTAACCCTCAGGCCGACCAAACCTATATATTAGAAGTAAGTTCAAATGAAGGTTGCGGATCTGTGGTGGATTCTGTAAAAGTTAAAGTGTTCAAAGGCATTTATGTGCCCAATGCTTTTTCGCCCAATGGTGATGGGTTGAATGATTATTGGAATATTCCCGGTTTAAATGTTTTTACTGATTACGAGATTCTTGTTTTTAACCGCTATGGACAAAAGGTTTATCATTCCAAAACAATAACAAAACCATGGGATGGAAGGATAAAAGGAAAGGAACAACCAACTGGTATCTATCCCTACATTATCCATATCAGGGAAACAGGAACAAAACTTACGGGCTGGGTGATGATTGTTCGGTAATTTGTTGCAAATAATACTATATCAGGTTTTGTACGATAAAAGTTTTCAGCATGAAAAATTTAATCTGGCTATTGTTTGTGGGTTTGTTGCATTCCTGTTCTGCAGGTAAAAAATCAACTTCGGGTTTTACAACCGCCCCCAACCCAGTGGTGGCACATAGGGGAGCATTCAAGAAAAATAATTTTCCGGAAAATTCTATTGCAGCTCTAAGGGAAGCCATACGTTTAAAATGTACCGGCTCTGAATTTGATGTGCGTATGACCGCTGATGATTCTCTTGTGATCAATCATGACCCCCATTATAACAAGCTTGAAATTGAAAAAACAAATTTTAGTGAACTGGCAGCTTCCCCTTTATCCAACGGAGAAACGCTCCCTACACTTCAACAATACCTGCGTGCCGGGCTTGAAGGGAATGCGCAAACATTACTTGTTCTTGAAATAAAACCATCAGGCATCAGTAAGGAAAGAGGCAAGCTGATTGCTGAAAAGGTGCATGCCATGGTTCACCTGATGAACGCAGCGTCAAAAGTGGTTTACATCAGCTTTGATTACGACATTTTAAAAAAGATTATCGGGATCGATCCAAGTGCCATCACCCAGTATTTAAATGGCGACCTGCCGCCGGAACAATTGAAGGCAGATGGCATTAAAGGAGCAGACTATCATTTTTCTGTATTTCAACAACATCCTGAATGGATAGAAACTGCCAAACAAAATAAGATTACATTGAATGCCTGGACGGTAAATGATGAACCAACTATGCAATGGCTTATTAAGAACGGGTTTGATTATATTACCACCAATGAACCTGAGTTATTGTTTTCAATACTGTCAATTTCTAAAAGATGATCAATACAGCAATTTCTTAAGATCTTCCATATAAGTTCGGCTTACATTTAAAAGTTTTTCATTTCTCATAACAACCTGGGCAGTGCTTCCGTCTTTGTGCAATTCTTTTACCTGTTCAATGTTGATGATGTATGACCGGTGAATACGAAAAAATGAAGCAGGGTTCATCCGTTGTTCAAGAAGTCCTATACCATTGGTGCTTAAATAACTTTTTACCCCGGTATGTATCCATGAATAATCTTTATCAGCTTCAATGTATAAAATGTCTTTTGTAGCGATGTTCACATATTTATTTCCATTTTCAACCAAAATGGTCGCGTAATATTTATTGCCGTTATTATCATTAACAAACCGGTAGATCTTTTCCTGGTTACCAGAATTGAACATGGAAAGTTTGACAACAGCTTTATTAAAACGTTCAGCCGTATAAGGTTTTAATAAATAGTCAATGGCATTGGACTCAAAGGCTTTTAATGCATATTGATCATAAGCGGTAGTAAAAACGATCTGTGGCAGATGAGTGATCTGTTGTACTACCTGGAAACCATCCAATCCCGGCATCTTAATGTCAAGAAAAATCAGGTCAGGTTCCAGTTCATTTATGGATGACACGGCATCTTTCCCATTAGCACATTCCTTAATAATTTCAAAGTCTTCAAAAGGTTCTATATACTGGCGCAGCAGTAGGCGGGCATCACGTTCATCATCAATAAGAATCACTTTTTGTTTCATTGGTGATTTCAAGAGGA
>DASTMJ010000306.1:0-27985 GCA_035714205.1 Flavisolibacter sp.
AGGCTGAGTCTTATACCATCATGTCTGGAGTTGTAACACAACCCACCACGGATATAGATGGTATGGAGGAAGTGAGTTCCATTAATACCAACGACTGGATGGACTATTCTGTCAACCTTCCCTATGCCGGTACCTACACCGCCAGCTTTAGAGTGGCCGCCAGCCAATTAAAACCCAATTCGCAATTTCAATTGAGAAAGGCCGATGGAACAATCCTGGCTACTATCAAACTTCCCAACACAGGTAATCTTCAAACCTGGCAAACAGTAAGTGTGAGTGTAAACCTTCCACAGGGTATTCAGATCCTACGCATTTATGGTAGTAAAATCACCAGCATGTTTAATTTGAATTGGTGGGAATTGCATCTTACAAGCCTGTCTGTTTTGGGGGCACCTGCTTCTTTTAATGCTATCACAGATACAGAAACATCTATAAATATTTATCCCAACCCGGTAAATGATCAACTATTGATCCGGTTGTCAAACTCTAATGCGGGTGCTATAAAAATAGAGATAGTAAACATTGGAGGAGTTATTACTAAGGAATTAAAAATCTCTAATGGAGATACAGCATCAATGTTAAAGATAGATGTCACGGATCTGTCCCCAGGCATTTATATACTGAGGATGACTTGCAATGCAAAAAACTATTTGCAGCGGTTTATTAAATTATAGTCTGCTGGATTTTTAAGCTTTTGAAAATTAATAATGCAAAGTCTTTGTTTGCCTTGTTAGATTTGCCGTGCATGGTTTTATTTGTTACCAGTTTAGGATTTATTATTTTCTATGGTGTTCTTATTTTTTATTATAGATATAATTGGGAAACACTTGCAGAATTTGAGCCCGCTGAAGTAGAACCATCAAGCTTTATTTCTGTTATTATTCCAGCACGCAACGAAGAAAAAAACATAAGCCATTTATTATCGGCCTTGCGGAATCAATCTTATCCAATTCATTTATTTGAAATAATTGTAGTGGATGATTTTTCTACCGATGGAACTGCAGATGTTATAAAAAATATTTCACTTCCCAATCTTATTTTTACACAACCTGAGTCAGAACAAGGCTCTTCTAAAAAACGAGCAATTGAATCGGGAATTCGAATAGCAAAAGGCAATCTCATCGTAACAACTGACGCGGATTGCATTCCACCAGTAAATTGGTTGAAAACACTTAATAGTTTTTATACTACTAAAAGGGCCGCATTTATTGCTGCACCGGTAAAACTAGCCCATACCCATAAATGGGTTGAGGTATTCCAGGCTCTTGATTTTATAACCCTGCAAGGAATTACTGCTGCCAGCGTGGCTGCTGACTTTCATATGATGTGTAATGGTGCCAACCTGGCCTATACAAGACAAAGTTTTCAGTCAGTTAATGGATTTGAAGGAATTGATCATGTGGCATCCGGCGATGATATGTTATTAATGTATAAAATAAGAAAGCATTACCCTCATAACGTGTTTTACCTGAAAAGTAAAGCAGCCATCATGAGCTCAGAACCTATGTTGACGTGGAAAGAATTTTATATGCAGCGGAAAAGATGGGCCAGTAAAACATTAGTATATGATGATTACCGCATCATTTCAGTTTTAATATTTGTTTATATATTTAATGTCCTTTTTTTCGTTTTACTAACAGCGGCCTTTTTTAATAATATCTATTGGTGGTTTGTTGCCGCCTATCTCATTATCAAAACCATTATCGAATGGTCGTTCGTTCGATCTGTTGCCCGTTTTTTTGGTGAGCAAAAATTACTTAAATATTTTTTCATTTTTCAACCGTTCCATATTTTCTATACCGTAGTAATTGGATTGTTCAGCCAGTTTGGCAACTATGAATGGAAAGATCGTAAAACAAAATAAATTTTATCTTCCTTACATGAACCAGATATCCCATTCGTTTTGGCAATCATCTTGGAGACGCTTACGCAAAAATAAAGGCGCCATAGCCGGCCTGGTTTTGATTGTAATGGCCCTGTTCATTGCATTGTTTGGATATTTCCTGGCACCCGATCCCTCACCATTTGCCAATCGCATCATACTAGAGATAGGAGGCGAAAAGCCAGGTTATAAACAATCTTTTGTATTGGTTCGAAAGGAGAAAACAATTCATGCAAATCTATTTGAACGACTGATTGGGGGAAGACAGGATGGCTGGGAATACGTACCCATAACAGGTTATTCAATCAAAGGTGATCAGATCTTTTTCCAGAAGTTTATAGATGAAGGTTTAAGTGAGGAAGTTGTAATGCCTCTATCGGGTGTTGCTGAAAACCCGGTTGTTCATAAAAAATTTTACCTGGGTACTGATAAATACGGCAGGGATATTTTAAGCCGACTGATGATTGGTACCAGGGTTAGTTTAAGTGTTGGATTGATCACGGTGTTGATCTCTTTAACTGTAGGCATAACATTAGGAGCTATGGCTGGTTATTTTAAAGGAACACTAGATGACCTGATCATGTGGCTGATCAACGTAATCTGGAGTATTCCAACTTTGCTATTGGTATTTGCCATTACCTTACTACTTGGTAAAGGATTCTGGCAAGTATTTATTGCTGTAGGTTTAACCATGTGGGTAAATGTTGCAAGACTCGTCCGGGGGCAGGTTATGGCAGCAAAAGAGCTTCAATATGTTGAAGCAGGAACAGTACTTGGGTTTTCTCATTTTCGTATTATTTCCCGACATATACTTCCAAATATTTTAGGTCCGATACTGGTTATTGCAGCTTCCAATTTTGCTTCTGCCATTGTTATTGAAGCTGGTTTAAGTTTTTTAGGTGTAGGTGTACAGCCACCGCAACCAAGTTGGGGACTTATGATCAAAGAAAATTACAATTTCATTATTACACAAAATCCCATGCTGGCCCTTGCGCCGGGGTTTGCTATTATGCTTTTGGTACTTGCTTTTAACTTACTGGGCAATGGGCTGAGGGATGCATTGAATGTAAGAGGAAAGATTTGACCCAAACACTTTCTGGCTTTACGTGGGTTTATTTTCTCCTGGTATCTTTTTTGTCTGGGTATCTGCAATGATCAAAACGGCTATGCACAGGTAAAAAATGCTTCCTACTTTATCTGTTTCTACCAGGTCGCTTAAAAAATTTACTGTACAGATCATTACAAGTATTGAGGCTATGGTAGAAATGGTTCTTTTCCAGAAGGCATCATTGGTTCTGTGATATATTAATTGTGCATACCAAAACAATACACCCACTAATAAAAGGAATAAAACAAAACCAGGTACTCCTTGTTCAACCAGCACTAGCAAAAAATAATTATGAACAGTTGAATGTTCCCTGTTATCACTTACCCAGGTTTTAAAAGCGGGTATTGTATAACTTTTATAATTATGGTAGAATGTATTCGGACCAAAACCAACATCCCATTTATCTGTACCCATTCGTATCCCTGCTATCCACCGGTAATAACGTTCGGCGGTGGAAACATCTTTCATTTTATAGGTTGCTACAAGGTGTTCGCTGAAATTACTATGGTAAATGGTTGAAGTATAATCGTGTGCAAACTGCAAGTACTTATTTTTATGCTGTAACCAAATTACACTGCTAATAATAAGAACCGCAACAGCGATATATGCAGTGACCAGTAATTTCTTTTTTATTAACGTATAGGATACTAATCCCAAGATGAATGCAAGCCATGCGCCCCTGGAATACGAGAGGAAAAGGGCGATGATAGTTATGGATAGAATTATCCAAAGTAGTTTTTGTTGTGGTTGTGTAGTTGTTTTTATAAAAGCAAGCAATAATGGAACGATAAAGACCAGTAATGCTGAATAGGTGACATGGTTGCGGTAAACTGGAGAAAGGGCTCTATTGATATCTTCAAAGGCCCAGTTGTACTGGCCATGTTTTATCAAAGCAACTGTCATAAAAACCAACATTGAAACTGTAAGTACAACTGCACCATTTTTGAGTACCTTTTTTTTGTTGAGGATGAACAATGGAAAAATAACAAATGCTAACAGGTACCAGCTTTTCGCCAATAAATATTTTATGGATATTACCGGGAAAGTAGATGTACAAACCGTAATGATTGTCCATGCCAGTTGTACTGTCAGCAGTATTAAAACCGGGTGCATGTATTTTTTGCTTCTAATGCCTGAATTGTAAGTCGTTAGAACAATAGCGACAAATGCTGCTACTATCATGATGGGCTCATCGGGCAGGTCGGTTGCCAGTGATGAATTCACCTGGTATTCAAATGACCATGGAATAGTGGCTAAAAGACTATAAAAAAGCAGGGCGGGGTATTGAATCCATAAAAATAATGCCGCTAGAATAAGAGGGATCAAAAGCAGGAAAGGCATTTGTAAATATGCTGCCGCAGTAACCGACAACAGTAATAAAGCAACTGTTGTCCCAATAAAAACCTTATGTACTGAGCCTGCATTCAAAGCACTTTTCTTTTTTCAAATGACACAGCCATCAACAGGGTAGTGGCAAAAGATGCCGCAAGGGTTAAAAGAACAATCTGCAACGTTTTTGGCTTGTCGGCCCACACCGATGCTCTGGCTGGTTCAACAATTAACAAAGCCTGCGGGTTTGCTGCTAATGCCATCTCATATTCGGCTATCAGTTGTTTATAGTGCTTTAATTCATCAATGCTTAATTGTTGTTCAAGTTTAGTTATAGAAGGATCTGATGCTATCGTGTCATTTTGCGAATTAAAATGAAACTGATCTTGTTTCTGTTTAACCTGGTCCTTTATTTTTTGTAGGGCAAGTTTTGCATTTTGCATTTGAAGATTTTGATGCAATTGCTGCATTTCATGCATCAGGTTATTGGCAATGTCTGCTGCCATTTGCCTGTCCTCATCCCACACCTTAATCTTTAATTCACCATAACCACTGCGGGCAATGTGAGAATTCTTTCTGAGTTTTAGTACTGCTTTTGAACTGGCTTCTTCTGAAGATCTGATGTTATAGTGCCCGGCAAGGTTGAATTTTTCAGTGGTTGCAATGTATATCGTATCCAGAGTGGCTGTTCCTTCCAGTTTATCCAGTTCGTCCGGCAATCCCAACTCTGAATATAGTGCTTCGATGTTTTGATTTCCAATCCTTGCTTTATCTGCTAACAAACTGTTGGCAGGTAATGCTGTTGCAGTTGATAGATATTTTTTGCTGCTTAACAATGAGGCAATAAGGGCGATGATTACCGCCAGCAATGTAAACCCTAAAATGAATTTCCATCGTTTGCTAAAAATAAAAATCAGGTCGGGCATGTAATTGTATTAATGTAAAGGAATAATTTTTTTATAACCAATCAGTAACAGTAAAATTAAAAGTAACATCAGTGCTGCTATCACTAAAATAAGCCAAACATTTACCTGGAACAGTTTACCAAAATAAAGAAACAGGCCTAGTAAAAAAGCTGTTGATATCAACATCCAGTTTGATCGTGTCCTGAAAGAAAGGTGTAATATTTTTGCAACTGTGCTATAACAGGCAATGGCACATAAATATTGGCTTATGAGGGCTGAGATAGCGCTTCCTGCTGCCCCATTCCCTGGAATCAACCAAAGGTTAAGTCCAATATTTATAAAAACACAAACTGCCAAAATGATTATAAAGACCCGCAGATGCGATGTAGCCGTAAGCAAAGAACCATAAATATGTATCATCATATAGGCTGGCAATACAGCTATGCATAGCTGAATGATTTTTGAATGATATCCGGAATTGGAATGATACAATAGCTGTTGTATCCAGCCTGGAAATAGAATGGAAAAACAAGCAGCAGCAATACCAAATAACAAAAGAAAATACGTTATACTGCTAACTAAATTCTCAAGCAATGTTTTATTGGTTTGGTTACGGGCTGCAAAAGGAACCAGGAAACCTGCAGCAAGATAACCTACCATATTTCCGGCATCCAGCAACCGGAAAGCAGAAGCATATAATCCAGCTTCGTAATCGCCGTTGGTGTGTAACCGTTCCAGTAAAAAACCGTCAAGCCTGTAATGGACCGACATCAATAAAATGATTATGGCAAACGGCGTCATAGCCCGAAAGAGCGATAAAGGTTTGTCATTCTCCTGGCATATAAATAATTGCTTCCTTAGAATAAACCAGAGTGCAAAAATTACTGCTGCACAACTACTCAATAGCTGTATCTGAAGAAATAGTAAGAGACTGATGTCACCAAAAACCGCAGGGCTGTAAATAAACCCTGCACAGAAAACGATGACAAGGGTTTTGTCAATTATGGAAAGCCATGCATCTGCTGAAAAATATTGATTTGCCGTTATAAGGCCTCTTAAGAATATAAAAAGAGAAGTAAGTAATTGGATGCCGGTTATATAAATCAGCAAGGACCATTCCCTGATGCCTGTAATAGTTGCTATAAAAAAAACCACAACCAGATAGACCAGGCTTAAGAGCAATTTCAATCGTAAGCATTGCAATGTGTTTACCTGCATGGTTTTAGCCAGGCGTTGATTCATCATGTTAGTGAGACCTGCATCTGCAATAAACAACAACACGTAACAAAGGCTGAATAAAGAAAAATAATGGCCATAAGCTTCATGGCCAATCTGGTTTTGTACCTCCCTGTCAATAAAAAAGATCCAAACCGGTTTAACCAGGAGGTTTAACACCACCAGCCATGATAAACCTTTAAAAAACAAAACTGGCTTCATTAATCAGACTAAAACTTTTACGTTGCGGTTCAGGCTTTCTTCAAGTGAGATGAACGTTTCTGTACGTTCAATACCCTTGATCTTTTGCAATTCATCATGTAAAACGCTGCGGAGTTGGGCGATATCCTTACAAACAATCTCGGCAAAGATGCTATAGTTACCAGTTGTGTAATTCATGCGTACAATTTCGGGTATCTTCTTCAGGTCTTTGGCCACCACATCATACAATGAACTTTTTTCAAGGTAAATGCCAATAAAGGCAATTACATCATAACCCAGTTTTTTAAGGTCAACATGAAATTTCATTCCCTGTATAATATTGGCTTCCTGTAATTTTTTGATGCGTACATGGATGGTGCCTGCAGAAACAAATAATTTTTTTCCCATTTCAGCATAAGAAGGGCTGGCGTCCAACATTAATTGCTGAATGATCTGCAGATCTAATTTGTCAATATTTAATTCGGAGGGCATAATGCGGTATCACTTTAAATAAAAACTAATGATATCGCAATATATTGAATGAAATCTAAATTATTTTTATATTGATTGAATATAATTATAGCCATTGTATTTTTGACCTGTCAAGTTCATTGAAAGGAAACAAATTACAATGTTAGAATTGTTTCCAACTATTATACTGTGGGGTGATGAAACCTTAGGCAGACATGCCCCCTTGTCTCGGGGGTGGGGATCACAGGATAAACAAAAAGTAGAGCCGACGTTACTCAGGTAAGGCCGACCAGGGTTGACCACTAAATCTTTGCTTTTTAGCTAACTGCCCCGTGGAGGTTCGACTCCTCCCCCTACAGCATTTTCATGTGTGTTTATGCCTCGTAACTTTCTATATGTGAACAAGTTGCGGGGCTTTTTTTTAAGTATTTCCCTTTACTTATCCATAATATTTTATCGATTAGCTTTTCTTTCTTAACTGCCTTATGTAATTTCATTAGTACAATACCGCAGACGGTAGTTGTGAACCGCTTTCGATCCTGATTGAAAGAAAAATCCAGTTTTCCTATGATAAAGCTTCAGAAAATAAGTTTCTGTATCTCCTTTGTTTTCTTTTTTGCTTTCAGTCTTTCCGCCCAAACAAAATCATATTATATCAGTTCAACAGGTAACGATGCCAATGATGGATTAACAAAGGCAGCCGCCTGGCAATCAGCCACCAAAATTAATGCGATTGATCTGCAGCCTGGTGATTCTGTTTTTTTTGAAGGTGGACAAACATTCACCGGCCCCATTCAATTACAGGCAGATGACGTGGGAATGGCAACGAAGCCGATAGTAATTACTTCTTACGGAAGTGGTAAAGCAATGATAGAAGCGTTTAACCAGTCGGGAATATTTTTAACCAATGCAGGAGGTGTAGAGTTGCGAAACCTGGTTTTGAAGGGCGATGGACAGGGTTATACGAATAACGGCCTTACCATTTCCATTTCTCAGACCTCAACCGATATTGACTACCTATTCATCGATGAGGTTGAAGTATCCGGATTTGGTGGTCGTGGATTATTATTAGGTTCTGACGGAACAGCAATGGGTTTTAATAATATTACCATCCAAAATTCACAGTTTCATGATAATGGTATTGCCGGAATTGAAACCTATGGAAACTGGCCTGCTATAACCCATTCCAATTTAAAAATTGCTTATTGTAAAGCCTATAACAATTATGGTCAGCCCATCACATCAAACAATACCGGCAATGGAATCGTAGTGTCGGGATTTAATGGCGGTGTTATTGAATATTCCGAGGCTTACAATAACGGGCAAAACAATGCAGGGGAAGGTGGTGGACCCGTGGGTATTTGGGTTTACGATACAAAAAATATAACCATCCAGTTTTGTGAAAGTCATCACAACAAAGCAGGGAGGGATAAAGATGGTGGCGGCTTTGATATAGATGGTGGATCTGAAAATTGTATTATACAGTACTGTTACAGTCACGATAACGAAGGCCCCGGTTATGCATTGGTGGAATTTGGGTCGCCGAATGTTTTTACCAATAACATTATCCGCTACAACATCAGCCAGAACGATGGTAGAAAAAATGGATATGGAGCTCTTATTTTTTATGGCGAAGACAATGATCACCGAATTTCAAACTGCCAGGTATACAACAATACCTTTTATGTAAACGGTAATAACCTGGTCAGCGGAAAACCTTCAGCTGTTGAAGTGATCTCGAATTTTATGGATGGCATTAGTGTAAAGAACAATATCTTTTATATAGAGCCAGGAGTCAATATGCTTTCTTTTATTGAACCGGTTACTACAGCAAATATTCATTTTCAAAACAATAATTATTATTCGGTACCAGGCAATTATAGTTTTATATGGAACGGTACCACCTACTCTTCGCTTCAACAATGGAAATCAATAGCAGCAGGCCAGGAAATGAATGGTTCTGTATCTCTTGGTTCAACGCATGATCCATTATTGGAAGATGCCGGTTCCGGCGGACTGGTTAGGCCTGCGGATAAAGGCAGTTTTTCTTCATTGATGGGATACAGGTTAAAAAGTACTTCGCCCATGATCAATTCAGGGAAAGAAATTCTGAATATGGGCAATCGTGATTTTTTCGGTATCCCTGTGCCGTATTATTCATCGTATGATATTGGTGCTGCGGAAGCATTTGCACTTTCTGTTTTGCCGGTAGGCATTTCTGATTTTTACGGAACTGCGGATGGTAACAAATGCCTGTTAGTGTGGAAAGTAGCACATGAATCCAACCTTTCTTATTATGAAGTTGAATATTCAACAGATGGAATTCATTTTAAAACAGTTGGCAGTGTTATAGCCGAGGGCAAAACTGAATATCAATTTGTACATCGTGTACAGTTTTCCGAAGGTCTTTATTACCGGATCAAAAATGTATTCCGCGGGAGTGAAGCAACTTATTCCAAAATCATTTTTATTGGTAAGCAACACCTGGAGAAAGCTGCTATTTTTTACAACGAATCAACAGGATTACAGTTGCATATATTCAGCGAAGCAAAATCACAAACCGGTGTTTATATTTTTAATGCCGGGGGAAGCCTTGTTTATTCAACTTCTCTTTCTTTGCAAAGAGGTGATAATACAGTTACAATCACCGATGCATTAAAATGGAGTGCAGGCATTTATTTTGTTCAATTTACCAAGGGGCAAAAAGCAGGTAAATTTGTGAAGCCCTATTAATTTTTATTCTCTGCAGGTGCAGCTATTTTTACAATCTCTGTTAGTTCCGAAATAACCTCTGGATAATTTTCTGCTTTGTTATAACAACCATTAACACCCAATTCAAAAAGCTTTTTCCTGGTATCATCGGTTAAACTGGCAGAAAGGACGATCAAAGGAATTTCCTTAAAATAGGCATTGGATTTCAAATAATTCACAAGGGCCTTTCCATTCATGTAAGGCATTTTATAATCCAATATAATAAGGGAAGGTTTTACATTCAGGCTGCAGATCAACTCCGTATATTTTATAAATTGAAGGGCATCTCCAAAAAATTTCACATTGTCATCCAGCCCCATTTCGGCAAACGAATAATGTAACAGGTAGCGGTCTTCATCATCATCTACCACTATAATAAAAGGCTTTTGCGGATCCATTCTTAAAGATTATTGAAAAATATACTGTTGAAGAATTAAATATATGCTTTGTTCAATTTACATTAAATTTTTTATTGTTGGCAACCGGCCTATCGTGAAAAACGTTTATGGTTTTTTATAAATATCAGGGTCGGCTGAACCTTTTACATTATTTATTGTTTTTTTCTATAAATGAGATAGATGCCTATGCTTGCAGAAGTTCAGGAAACTTTATTGATGGAGACAGAAACATCAACACAGGTTAAATTTTTTATTTATAATGATCCTGCAGAAGCAGAAAAAGCGGTGGCAGAGTGGCTTGCCGTTAATCATATAGAAATTCAGCATATTGGACAGTCGCAAGGAGAAAGAGGTGGAAAATTTCTTTTCACGATCAGTCTTTTTTATAAAAAGATCGTGTATTAATTTTTTCTGGTTTTTTTAATAGTTAAGAAGGCCACTGTTTTCAGTGGCTTTCATTTTTTATTTTTTCAAAGCCAGGTCAAATAGTTCCACTGTTTCCAGATCTTTACGGGCTGGACCAGTTAACACTTCTCCATGTATAGAATAACGGGCACCATGGCAAGGGCAATCCCATGATTTTTCAGCACTATTCCATCCAACCAGGCATTTAGCATGAGTGCATACAGGATTCAGGGCATGCGCCACGCCTGTTTCGTCTTTGTAAATTGCCAGTTTGGTTCCCTGGTATTTTACTACTTTCCCTTCACCAGGGGCAAGATCTGCCAGTTCTTTTAAATGTTCGGTTGAAATTCTTTTACCTGCAAAATTGGCTACAACGTCTGCATTTTCCTTTACAAAATTTGAAAAACCGGCTACAGGTTTTATACGATTCGGATTATACAGGGCCGCCCATGCATTTTCCTTTTTGGTTATAAGGTCTGTAAGTAAAATTGCAGCAATATGGCTATACGTCATACCATTTCCACTAAAACCTGTTGCCACTAATATATTTCCTTCGCTGCCGGGAAGTAAACCAATGTAGGCTAAGCCATCGCTGGGTTCAAAATATTGAGATGACCATTTAAAAACCACTTTGTCCACTTCAAAATGCGAGCGGATATGGGCCTCCAATTTGTTGAAACAAGCGTTCGTATTTTCTTCATGTGCTGTTTTATGATCTTCGCCGCCGGCAATAAAATAATTTTCTCCATCAATTTCCTGCGTACGATAATAATGATAAGGATCATCCAGGTCATAGGCCAATGCTTCCGGATAAAGGTTGTCCTTTAATTTAACCGCCATTGCATAACTGCGGTAAGGTGCACATCTAAAATGAAGCAGGTTGATGCCCGGTGGAATATGCGTAGCATAAACAAGATAACTTCCCTGGATCACACCTATATTTGTTTTAACTACGACTGTTCCATCATTTTCAACTACATCTTCTACAAAACAATTTTGAACAATGATCCCTCCAGCCTGTTCAAATTCTTTGGCTAGAGCATATACATAACGGGTTGGATGAACCTGCGCCTGTTCCCTGTAAACAATCGCTTTAGTAAATTCTATTGGCAGGGGTATGCGGTCGGTGTATGAAACATCAACACCTGCAAGCCTGGAAGCTGCGTACATTTTTTCAAGTTGTTCAGCTTGTTTATCATCCCTGGCGTAGACATAACCATCTTTTGCAGAATAGTTGCAGTCAATATTGTATTGCTCAACATTTTGCTTATAAAGTTCTAATGCCCTGCCAGCCGCATTGGCAACCAGGTGTATAGCATCTTCCCCAAAATCTTTCAGTATCTGGTCGTAAGAAGTGTCGAAAAAAGAATTTAAATGTGCGGTAGTGCCACCCGTTGTGCCAAAGCATAAACTATGGGCTTCTGCCACGATACATTTTTTGCCCGCTTTTTGAAGCTCAAGGGCAGTGGCAATACCGGTCACTCCACCTCCAACTATAACTACATCAAAGCGGTGCATTGGTATAGTAGTGGTGGCTGAAACATATGATTCCAATTTATCCTGCCAAAGACTTTTGCTGGCGCCATCTCTTTTCATAAATTAGTTTTCATAATTGTCAAAAAAATGATGCCTGCAATTTGTGGGAGAATAAAAGCCGGGTAAACAAATCTTAAAAAGCAGGGTTACCATTTTTCATCTTCGGGTATATCGGGTGGTGGAGTTTGAGTGTGTTTTTTAACCTGCTGTTTTTGTCTATTTCTTTCTATTAGTAACTCTGCAATGATTATAGCGGCATCGGTATTTGTATGCTGCAGTAACAGCCCTTTCAATTTTTTTTCATCTACGTCAACCCTGTAAAGAATATGAACAAGCCTGCTAAAATCATGTAGCAACAAATAGTTGATGCTTTCTATCAGCGAAGCTTTTGCTGGTTCGTCGATATCAGCATTGTGTAGAAGTGATAATTGAGCAATAATTAATTCTGCCTTTTCAGCTTGCATTGCAACTGCAAATATGATGTACTTATCACAATTTTTAACCGTTGATACCAAAATAACGACTTCTTCTACGAATGGCGTCGTATAATTGATCTTTAATTTCAGACCAACTAATATGATGAGAATAATTACACTTGCAGTCCTTTTGTTTTTTTGCGGAACTACTCTTTGGTCTCAGGGAACAATTAAAGGCAAACTGCTTGATTCGGCTTCAAAACACCCTCTGGCATTGGCCACAGTAACCGTATTTACCTCTAATGACACAAGCCTGGTTACTTACAGGTTAAGTAACCCCGAGGGTGAATTCAAAGTTCCTGGGTTGCCATTGCATGTTGAGTGCCGTGTTGTCATTTCTTTTTCAGGTTATGATGCGTTCCGGAAAGAATTCATGTTACAAGATGAAAACCCGTTAGATATGGATAGCATTTACCTGAACCCCATATCAAAATCGTTGGATGAAGTTTTGGTAATTGCCGAACGGCCCCCGGTTACAGTAAGGAGAGACACTATAGAATTTAATGCTTCTTCATTTAAAACATTACCAACATCGTTGGTAGAAGATCTTTTAAAAAAGCTGCCAGGTGTGCAGGTAGACAGGGATGGTAATATTACCGCCAATGGACGAAGAGTGAACCGGATTATGGTTGATGGTAAATCATTTTTTGGGGATGATCCTAAAATGGCCACACGAAACCTTCCTGCCAACGTCATTGATAAAATACAGGTGACAGAAGACAAAGATGAGGCAGCAAGAAATTCGGATGGCGACCTGTCAAATGTTGGGCAAGTGATCAATCTTACGCTGAAGAAAGGGGTTAAAAAAGGCTGGTTTGGAAAAATGTATGCAGGTGCCGGTACCAGTGACAGATACGAAGCCGGGGCCATCGCCAATATTTATCGGGATACGATGCAGCTAAGCCTGATAGGGTTTAGCAATAACTTAAACCGCAGTGGCTTTTCCATGAAAGAAGTTCAGGACCTGGGAGGTTTCAATCGAAGTGGTTTTAACTCAGTTATGATGACAAACAGGGGAGGCCAAACAGGTTTTGCGCTGAACGGTATTTCATTTGGTGGCCTTGATGCCGGCATTGCCCGCACGTCTGGTGGCGGGTTTAACCTGAACCATGCACCCAATAAAAAGAAATCATTTTTTCTTCAATATTTTTTCGGCAATACCAAAAACTATGTTGACCAGATAAACAATACCCAGCAGTTTATTAATGATACATCGGTAAATACTTTGACCCATACACTTACAAACAAAAATGTTTTTACCCATAACTTCAGTACCGGTGCCAACCTGAAACCTGATACTTTAACAGATATAAATTTCAGGTCGAGTTATGCCTATTCCAGCACTGATGAAGATCTGCTGGCGAAAATTAAAGTAACCAATAGTAAAACCGGGGAAGTAAGCAACGGATCAGGAGACCAGTTTAATAACAGCTACAACAATAATTACAATCACAACCTTTTTGTAACCCGCCGTTTTAAGGCTAAAAAAGGAAGAACATTCAACTTCAATCATTTTCTTACCTACACAAAAAACCTGCAGCGGTATATCACAGAATCGGAGTATCAATATTTTTATCCTACGTACGAAGACCGGATTTTTGACCAGTTGAGACGGCAGGATGTTCCAGCACTTTCTTTGAATACACAGGCCAATTTTGCAGAACCACTATCGTCCAAATTTACCTTACGGTTTAATAACCGCTTTGAATATTTGCAGGATAAGCAGGACGTTGGTATTTACGATAAAGATCCCACCAATTCAAAGTATGATGTGATCAACTATTCTAAAAGCAGCGGGTTTGAAAGACAGCAGAACCGCTTTAATTCCAATCTTGCCTTATCATACAAGATCAACAAAATAACGATTACTGCGGGGATTAATGGGTTGTGGCAGTATATTCATAATGAGTTCAGGAATATTGATGAACCGATCAATACCCGGTTGTTTCATGTATTGCCTAATTTTTCCTTTAACTGGAAGCAACTGTCTGCACAGTATAATCAAACCGTATCAGCACCTTCAATAGGGTATTTAACCCCCGTGCCGGATAGCACCAATCCATTCTTCATCAGGTATGGAAATGCTTACCTTAAACCGGCAAAACGAAGATCTTTTTACATAAGCAATTTTAATTTTTTCCAGGGAACGGGTGCCAGCTATAATTTTTACCTGAATGGAAGTTTTACAGATAATGATGTTGTGATGAGCCGTATAGTAGATGCCACTGGTGTACAATCTGTAGTTCCTGTAAATGCCGATGGGAGTATTAATTTTCATGCGGGTGTTGGATTTGGAAAGGAATATAAAAACAAACAGAAATTTATTTTCAGCTTCCGGATCAGTCCGTACATGAATTTTGATAAGCGAAAGTTGAATGTTAACGAGAACGTGAGCACCGCTACCAATGTACAATTTGGGCCAAATTTTACCCTTGGCTTAAACTGGAATGACATCATTGAATTCCGTCCCCAGTTCAGTCCCGGCATCAATAAAACATCTTATACCGATCCTTCTTTTAAAAATATCAAGGCTATTACGCAATATTTTGAAAGTGAGCTGATCGTACGCTGGCCGAAAAAACTGGTGTGGGAAACAAACATAGCTTACCGCAAAAGCAATGATGTGGCGCCCGGTTTACCAAAAGAAAATGTCTTGTGGAATGCTGCAGTAACACTTATGATGTTCAAAGGTGATGCAGGACTATTGAAACTGTCCGTTTTCGATCTTCTTGACCGTAACAATGGTTTGTATCGTTATACCACACAAAACCAGATTGTGGATCAGCAAACAAATGTTTTGCAGCGTTTTGCTTCTTTATCGTTTACGTATAACATTCGTAATATGGGTGCTCCTAAAAAAGTTGGTGGCAGGGACAGGTTATTTATGTTTTAATAGCAGCCAATAAATTAAAGGGCTGCATGCACCTGGTAAGCAGGCTTTAAAATTTTTCAACCACACCCAGGCCAAATAACGCAAAATCGTATTTGGTGGGATCTGCTTCATCAAAGCGTTTTAAATGATCAGTTAATTCAAGTGCAGTTTGCCAGTCAAGGGCTTTTCGCTGAATCAGGTCAAAACGTTTGGCCACTCTTGCCACATGCACATCAATGGGGCAAACCAATTGTGACGATGAAATTTGATTCCAGATGCCAAAATCAACCCCGTTCCTATCTTTTCTAACCATCCATCGTAAAAACATATTTAGTCTTTTGCAGGTAGAACCTCTTTCAGGTGTGGCTATATGCTTTTTTGTACGCTGTGGTGCATCTGGCAATGAAAAAAAATAATGATGAAATCCTATTAATGCATTTTCAATGGTATCGTCACCCGGAAGCATCCATTTGGTAAATGCTGTTTCCAATGAATCGTACTTTGAATAATGAAGGTGAAAAAATTCAATAAAATAAAGAAGATCAGTTACATTAAAGGTGCGGTGCTTAAAAGTTGTTAGCTTTTTTAATCGTTCTGCCGTTGGATGCAAACAAAAATGATACGGCTCATTATCCATCAATTGCATCAACTCTTTGGTTTTATTAATAATGGTCGTGCGGTTACCCCAGGCAAACATGGCAGCAAAAAATCCTGCAATTTCTATATCCTGTTTTTTGGAGAAGCTATGGGGGACACAAACAGGATCGGCAGCAATGAATGAAGGCTTGTTATATTCATTCACTTTTTTGTCTAAAAAATCTTTGAGGTTTTTTTTCACGTAAAAGCATTCAATAAAAAAAGTTCCGCCATGGCGAAACTTTTACCATCTTATTTTGATAATCAACCAATGGCCTGTTCCAGGTCGGCTATCAGGTCATCTACATCTTCAATCCCAACACTCAGGCGTATCAAAGAATCGGTTAACCCATTTTTAATTCTTTCTTCTCTTGGAATGGAAGCATGGGTCATAGATGCAGGATGGTTGATCAATGATTCAACCCCTCCCAAACTTTCTGCCAGTGCAAACAATTTCGTTGACGACAGCACTCTTTTAGCCGTGTCTACGCTATCGTCTTTTAATGTAAAGCTCATCATACCTCCAAATCCGCGCATTTGTTTTTTAGCTATTTCAAAATTGGGATGATCTTCGAATCCACACCAGTAAACCTTTCCAACCTTGGGGTGATTGCGAAGGAAGTGTGCTATTTTCTCACCATTCTCGCAATGGCGTTGCATTCGTACATGCAAGGTTTTAATTCCACGCAGAACCAAAAAACAATCCTGGGGACCCGGTACGGCTCCACAGCTTTTTTGAATAAAATATAGCTGTTCCCTAAGGTTTGCATCATTCATTACAAGGCACCCCTGTATCACATCGCTATGACCTCCCAAATACTTGGTAACGGAATGCATTACTATATCAGCACCAAGGTCAAGTGGGTTTTGTAAATAAGGTGAAGCAAACGTATTGTCAACACATAACAACGCTTTTGCATCCTTGGCAATAGCAGCAACAGCAGCAATATCAGTTATGTTCATTAAAGGATTGGTTGGCGTTTCAATCCAGATCAGCTTTGTATTATTGTTTACATATTGTTGTATGTTATTGGCCTCATGCATATTTACATAATGAAATTTGATGCCGAATTTTTCAAAGATCTTAGTGAAAAGCCTGTAGGTTCCTCCATACATATCGCTTCCGGCAATTACTTCATCCCCCGGTTGTAATAATTTAATAACGGCATCTGTGGCGGCTACTCCGCTACTAAAAGCCAGACCAAACTTTCCGTTTTCAATGGCGGCAAAAGCTGCTTCCAGGACGGTTCTTGTCGGGTTCTGACTACGGGCATATTCATATCCTTTATGTTTGGCAGGAGCTTCCTGCACATAGGTTGAGGTCTGGTAAATAGGCGTCATTATAGCTCCTGTAGTTGGATCTGGTTCTACACCTGCATGAATGAATTTTGTTCCAAGCTTCATATTGTTTATTTAAGATGTGCAAAGATGATGAATAAGAATCAATGTTTGGGAAGGAACCATTTAACCGTTCATCATCGTGATTGTTTGTTTAACAAATGCTTAACCGCTAATGCATACTACGTAAAACATGCTTTAGGCTATCAAAATCACCCTTCAAATCAAATTTTATGCATTTCAGAAAATATCACAATTGTTTCACAGTAGGCATAAAAAAGTCGGGCCTGCCGCTGAAGTAGAATCGGTTGACGAAAGATTTCGTATGACTTAGCTTCACACTATCATTATTTCAAATCAAAACCTTTCACCATGAAAAAGATATTATTGATCGCAGCTTCAGCAATCTTATTTTCCGCTACAACAATGGCCGCAGAGCCCACAGAAAAAGTACTGGAAGCATTTAGTAAAACATTTAACCAGGTTAAAGATGTAAGCTGGCAGGATGTTAATGATAACTACGAAGCCAACTTTAACCAGAACAACATTACCTACCGTGTGATGTATGATAAAGAAGGGAATGTAGTAAAAAGCATTCGTTATTATTATTCTGTAAATCTTCCCATTTTTATCCAGGCGAAACTCAGTAAAAAGTATGATGGTAAAAAAGTTTTTGGCGTAACAGAAATTACAACAGAAAGTGATGTTACTTACTACATTATCCTGGAAGATGAAAAAACATGGACACATGTACAGTCCGATGCATTTGGAAACATGTTTACAGAAAAGAAATTAAAAAAAGCATAAGTCTTTACCTGAAAAGGTAAGAAGCACTCCAATATTTCCAGTCTTTGTTTTCAGCCACATACGCATCATGTGGCTGAATTTTTTTTAATAAAACTGTCTTATCCAGGATTCCTTCTTCAACCAGTTTTTGTTTTGCCATTACTATGTGGTGCTGTACATCTTTGTGTTGCATCCATTTTTTTTGGGGAGGCTCAAAGCCGATCTTATCTTTTCGCCACACAATTTCTTTAGGCAGCTTTGTTTCGCCAGCTTTACGCAACAACCATTTAGTCCAGCCATTATGAATTTTATAATGTGACGGTACACTAAATAAAAACTCCACCAGTTTATAATGTAAAAAAGGTAGTCGAACTTCTATAGCATGGGCCATACTGTTTCGGTCTGCCATACGTAGCAGGTTTTCCAAACCCTGTACAAAGGTGTTAAAATATAGCGCACTGTTAAGATCAAAATGAGAAGGTGTACTGTAATATAGATCACGTTTATGGCTAAACGCAAAATCGCGGTTGAGATCGGTATTTTGAAAAGCCATTTTTTGCTTCCGGCCTTGTAAAAGGCTGCTGGCAAGATGTGGGGCCAGGGCTGCTATTTTAGATGAAACCGGAAAGGATTGACCAATACCTAACAACTGGGCTGCTTTTACTTCGCCTGCTCTCTTTAGTTGTTTTTTTTTGTAAAGTTCCATCCAATACCATCTATAGTATTTTTGATAACCAGCCAGCAATTCATCAGCGCCCTGTCCATCGAACAATACCGTGACACCATTTTCTTTTGCTGTTTGAAATACAGCGTATTGGCCCAAAGCGCTGGCAGAGGTGATGGGCTCTTCTTGTTGTTTCATTACATGGTCCATCAACGAAATGATCTTGTTTTCATCAATCTCAGTGACATAATGCTGCAGGCCGAATTGTTTAGCTATCATTTGAGCGTGGTGTAACTCATTCTTCTCAAAATTGCTAAAGGCAGCCGTAAAACATTTATGCGAATATTGAGTGGAGCTCTTTTCATCACAAAAAGCTACTACCATTGAACTATCCAGGCCACCACTCAGGCTTGTGCCAACAGGTACATCGCTCCGCATTCGGTTTGAAATGGATGAAGCAAAAAGGCTGGTAAATCTATCTATGACTTCATCCCCTGAAATGGAATCATCAGTTTCGGGGTAAACCTGCCAGTATTTCTGAACAATTAATTCATGTTTGTTGATTGAATAGGTGAGAAAAGAGCCTGCAGGAAGTTTGTGTATGTCGTTAAAAAAGGTTTCCTGTGGATCGCCGGGGTTGTTTAAATAATCTATGGAAAGAAAATTGTAAAGCATTTTAGTGTTTACAACTTTTTTTACATCCATGCTCCACAATGCCTTCATTTCCGAGGCAAATACAAGTTGTTCTTCGTTATAAAAAAAGTAAAATGGCTTTTCACCAAACCTGTCACGGGCAGCAAACAACTCTTCTTCCTTTTCATCCCATATGGCAAATGCAAACGCACCATCAAACTGCTGCAGGCATTCAGCGCCCCATTTGGCAAAGGCAGCAACAACTACTTCTGTATCTGAACCAGTGAAAAAATGATAGCCATCGTCTTTCAATAGTGTTCTAACTTCAATGTAGTTGTAGAGTTCCCCGTTGAAAATTATCTGGTAACGATCCAGGTAAGACATAGGTTGAGCAGCAGCATCGGAAAGATCAATAATGCAAAGCCTCCTATGGCCCAGGGTTACTGTCTTTTGGGTATTAATATAAAATCCTTCACCTTCCGGGCCACGGTGCTGTAATACATCGGTGGCATTTTTTATGCGCCGGGTTGATACCAGTAACGGGTTTTTGGAAATGATACCTGCAATACCACACATGAAATAAAATTCTAGAATTGAATGGGTAAACGGGCCACGATGTTATCCCAAGCAATAACCAGGTCAGCACCTGCCTCTGTTGCCTGGAAAACCATGCTGAAATATTCAATTGACTGGCTGGCTATTTGAATAGGCACATCAAATTTAAATACATCATCCTCTGCGTTAGGTGTTAAGCCCCAGGAATTAAGATTAGTATTAAAAACAATGGTCCATTTATCCTGGTACGGAATCGTATACATAATGTATTTGCCTTTGCCCACCCTTTTTTCTTGTATGGAAACGGGTTGAAAGAATTCTATTTCTGTTGCTTCATTAGCACCTAAACGCCAGGGCTCTCCATATTTCAACAACGAACCAAAAATTTTTCTTCCCTGCCGGTGAGGCCTGCTGTAAATAACACGAGCTATCGGGGCATTTTTTACCTGTCCAGACATTTTCTGAATAGGATAATCAACCGGGAAGTAACTCATATCCATAGGAGAAACATCAACCGGCGCATATGGATTTACGCTATCTGATTGCAGAAGATTTGAATCTTTTGAAACAAGCGTAGGACGGGGAGAAGGTTGACTTCTATGTTCGTTGCACGAAGCGATACTAACCCAAACTAACAAACCCAAAAACCATTTCATGCCGAAAAAATACAGCTTTTCATGTAGGCAGCAAATTGTTCTTATGTTAGTGGGAAGAAGGAGTTGATAGAATGAAGAATGTATAACATCATTTGCGGTCTATAGTAAAGACCTGATCATTTTTTCTTTGGTTCTTCAGGTAGGCTCACCCAATGGTACCCGTCTTTGGCGATTAACGCTTCTGCGTCTTCAGGCCCCCACGAACCTGGTGCATAGTTTGGAAAATCAACAGGTGGTCTGAGTTTCCAGGTGTCAAGGACAGGCTGAATGATCTCCCATGCCGCTTCAACCTGGTCGGCACGCATAAACAAAGTGGCATTGCCTTCAATCACATCTTCCAGCAGGGTTTCATAAGCCTCTGGCTGATCATCATCTTTACCGTATGCATCTGCATAACTGAAAACCATATTCACTGGTTGCAGGGCCAATTGCTGGCCGGGCTGTTTTGTTTGAAATCGCAGGCGAATATCCATCTGCGGCGCAATGTTGATGGTTAGCCGGTTGGGTCTCCACGTTTCTGCTGCTTCAGCAGGGAATGCATATTGAGGCGCCGGTTTAAATTGTATAGTTATTAATGTAGCTTTTGAATGTAATGATTTGCCGGTACGTACATAAAAGGGTACATCTTTCCACCGCCAGTTATCTACAAAAAATTTTACGGCGGCAAATGTTTCAACCGGTGAATCCTTATCAACATTTTTTTCTCCCCTGTATGATTTCACTGGTTTGCCATTGATCCAGCCTGCCTCGTATTGGCCGCGTACTGCATTTTGATGCACTTCTTCCCGGCTCCATTTACGAACAGCCTTCAGTACATCGAGCTTTTTGTTTCTGATCTCATTGGCATCAAATGAAACCGGGGCTTCCATGGCTACCATGCAAAGCAATTGAAGAATATGATTTTGAACCATATCTCTTAATGCACCTGCCTGTTCATAATAACCACCACGATCTTCCACACCAATATTTTCAGCTGCGGTTATCTGTACATAATCTATATAATTACTGTTCCAGATCGGCTCAAATAAAGCGTTGGCAAAACGAAGTGCCAATATATTCTGAACCGTTTCTTTTCCCAGGTAATGATCAATACGGTAGATCTGTTGCTCTTTAAAAATTTTACCAAGCATGGCATTTAATTCACGGGCACTTTTCAGATCATGACCAAAAGGTTTTTCAAATACCATTCTTGAACGGGTGGGATCGGAAGTGAGTTTTGTTTTGTGTAAACGTTCAGCAATGGCGGGTACCAACTGCGGCGCCACCGACATGTAAAAAATACTTTTTGTTTTAGCTTTCCACTGTTCCTGCCATTTTTTTATAGTATTGCTGATTGACCGGTATGTTTTATCGCTTTCAAGATCAGCCTTGGCATAATCAATATGTTGGGAGAACTCTTTCCATGCTATTTTAATGCAGTCCTTTCTTCTTGAATGTTCAATGATTCCTTTTTTTATAAGGTTGCGATAAGCTGTATTAGTATAAACAGATCTGCCTAATCCAATAATCCTGAATTTTTCCGGGAGATAACCATCTAAAAAAAGGTTATACAATGCCGGCAATAACTTACGATAAGCAAGATCACCGCTGCCGCCAAATATGTAGATGATGGCAGGCTCCTGTAAATGGCTTTGTTGGTTTTCAGGCAAGTGTAAAATTTTATTTGTTTATACCAATGTTATTCCTCGGCATTCGTTGTCCATTCTGTATGAAACACACCTTCTTTATCAATACGGCGGTACGTATGTGCACCAAAAAAGTCTCTTTGAGCCTGTATGAGATTTACAGGCAGCCGCTCACTTAGATAAGCGTCGTAATACGCCAGTGCGCTGCTGATTGCAGCTACTGGAATTTTTGAATGAACCGCTGTTGCAACAACGCTGCGCACACTTTGTTCACGGTTCTGAAGAAGTTCTGCGATGTTCTTATCTAACAGCAGGTTAGGTAATTTCGGATCTTTTTCAAACACAGCACTAAAATTTCCCAGCAGAGCAGATCGGATAATACAACCCGACTTCCATACCTGGATTACAGCTGCCATAGGTATATTCATATTCAATTCATCTGATGCTTTAGATAACATACTTAATCCTTGTATGTAAGCAATAGTAAATGAAAATGCCAAAGCGTTCTCCAGGTCTGATATAAATTCTTTGTTTGATTTGATGGTAAGAATTCCAGGCTTATAAAGTTTGGCTGCTTTTTGTCGCTGCTCTTTATATACAGACAGGTCTCTCATGGCCACAGCCATGTCTATGGAAGGAACAGGTACAGGTAAGTTCATTGCCTCCTGCGATGTCCACTTTCCGGTGCCCTTTGAACCAGCCTGGTCCAAAATCTTATCAACAAGGAAGTCTGCCGGATGTTCCGTGTCATCATCCTGTGTATTAAATATCTCGGCTGTTATTTCAATTAGAAAAGATTGAAGCTGCCCTTCGTTCCAACTGGAAAAAACATCGTGTAATCCCTTGTTATCAATTTCTGCCCCACGATGCATCACATCATATACTTCGCTGATCATTTGCATCATGGCATACTCAATGCCATTGTGCACCATTTTTACATAATGACCAGCGGCGCCATTACCCATATAGGCAACACATGGCACATTATCAGCCTTTGCTGCAATGGCTTCCAGGATTGGTTTTAAATATTGATAGGCTTCCCTGTCGCCACCAGGCATCATACTGGGCCCATACCTTGCGCCAGATTCGCCACCGGAAATGCCCATCCCGAAAAAGTGTATGCCCTTGTCCTGTAAATACTGTATGCGCTTTAGTGTGTCTTTGTAATAAGAATTACCACCGTCAATCACTATATCTCCTTCCTGCAGGTGTGGTAAAAGATTTTGTATAACATCATCAACCGGTTTGCCGGCTGGAACCAGCATCATCAGCTTTCGCGGCCTTTTTAACGCCCTGGTCATTTCCGCAATATCAATGGTTCCTTTAACAATGGTATCCTGCTTTGCGGCGGTTACAAGGGCATCGGCTCTTTCCTGTTTCAGGTCAAAGCCAATTACAGCATAGCCATGATCGGCCATATTCAATAAAAGGTTGCTACCCATTACACCAATACCTATCATACCAAAATCATAGCCGGCATTCATAATTTACCTGTTTGTTTTTGTAGTATCTGTTTTTATCTCCTGCGGTTTGGGTTTTTCTTCTTTTGGTGGAATGGATTTGGGTTCTTTATTACCATTATGGCAGGTGTAGCAGGTAACCATCAATTGCGTATTAATGTTTCTTTTTTCCCCGGTATAATTAAAAAAATCATCGTTGATCTGGTTGGTCATTTTCAACATATCCCGGGCAATCAACTTGTGTTTATTATCGTCTGATGCGTGGTCCCATTTTTTAGTTTCTTCGTTCCGTACATGGCAAAAACCACATTTTACATTCAAGGCATCTGTAAAATGATGCATCACACTATCCATCTGTTCTTTGGTAATATCCTTAGGCAGCACTTTCAGGTTTTTATAGACCGGATCTTTTTGTTTAGTAAATGACAGCGACAGAATAACCAGGCAAACAAGAGACAAAGTAACCAGGAAAGATTTTTTCATAAACCGTTAAAATTTTCAATGAATTTATAGAAAAATCTTCCCTTAACGTTCAAACAATGATCGGGAGCTTATCTATTAGTACTTTTGCATCATCAAACAATGGTAGAATGTCGAACCTGGTTAAAGAATTCAACAGTTATAGGGAAAAAATGAATGAGGTCATTCTGAGTAAGAATAACCTGGTAATGAAACGCCTTTGGAACCTGGATACAAATACCTATGAAGAAGGTGCTTTGGATAAAAAAACAAAAGAAATGCTTGGGCTGGTTGCCAGCATGGTCCTTCGCTGCGACGATTGTATTAAATACCATCTTGGTAAGTCGTATGAATTAGGCGTTTCTACTGAGCAGATGTACGAGATATTTGCTGTGGCTAATATTGTTGGTGGAACCATTGTGATTCCGCACACAAGAAGAGCTGCCGAATATTGGGAAGAATTAATAGCGGCAGGTGAACCGGCAACAATGGAGCCGGCAAAAAATTAATTTCTGCTTGACTTTTATTGTTGATTGAGTAACTTAGAAAGGCAGAGATGGTTTGATTTATTGAGTTTTTGTTTTTGAATTAGCTCCATTGACTGTAAACCCAAGTTGACAAAGAACTTTTTAATATTCGGGAAAAGACTCATTGTTACGAACCCTTTTCCCTTTTAGATATACAAATATGGAAACAACTACTTTATCACCTAACCTAACACTTACTCCCAAAGATTTTGCAACCGACCAAGAAGTACGTTGGTGCCCCGGTTGTGGTGATTATTCAATTTTAGCTCAAGTACAAAAGGTGATGCCTACTTTAGGTATTCCAAGAGAAAATATTGCAATTATTTCCGGTATTGGCTGTTCCTCCCGTTTTCCTTATTATATGAACGTGTATGGAATGCATTCCATACATGGCCGGGCAACAGCTATTGCCAGCGGGCTAAAGGCTTCCCGCCCCGATCTGAGTGTGTGGATTGTAACGGGTGATGGTGACAGCCTTAGTATAGGGGGTAATCATACCATTCATTTGCTGCGCCGCAACTTTGATGTAAATATTCTTTTGTTCAACAACCAGATCTATGGTTTAACCAAAGGACAGTATTCTCCTACATCAGAAGAAAATAAGATCACCAAGTCAACTCCATTTGGAAGTATCGATCATCCATTTAATCCATTAGCCCTGGCTTTGGGTGCGGACGCTACTTTTATAGCCCGCAGCATGGACCGGGATCCGAAACATCTGCAAACAATGTTGTTGAGGGCTCATGCACATCATGGCGCCTCTTTCCTGGAAATCTACCAGAACTGCAACATTTTTAATGATGGTGCCTTCGAGATCTTTACTGAAAAAAGCACGAAAGCCGATGAAGTTTTATTTTTAGAAAACGGGCAACCATTAATTTTTGGTGCCAATAAGGATAAAGGAATCAAACTGGATGGTTTTACACCAGTTGTGGTTAACCTTAACGAAGGCGCCAGTACTGATGATCTTTGGGTGCATGATGAAAATGATATTTACAAGGCACAGATTTTAACACGCATGTTTGATGATCCCAAAGAGGAACATCACCTGCCAAGACCTTTTGGTGTTTTTTACCAGGCCATTCGACCTACCTACGAGGATATGATGATACAACAGATAGAAACTGCAAAAAGTAAAAAAGTTGCAGATCTTGATAAGTTGCTGAGAGGGAACGAGGTCTGGAATATTGCATAAAAAAATCATTCTCCATAGATAATGCCGCTGATTGCGGCATTTTTTATTGAAGTAATGGTGAATTGCGTGCCTTACGAAACAGCGGAAGACATCAGTGAGTTATAAAATGTTACATACCGGTAACCCGAAAAAGAGTGTACTTTCAATGAGCTGTAAATTTGGCTGTTGTTTTGCCTTCAATATAGTTTCTGGCAGTAATAAAAACAGGTATTTATGTTGATCCATATACACCCGGATAATCCGCAGGAACGGTTGATCAGGCAGGTAGTAGCTATTTTGAAGAGCGGCGGGATTATTATTTATCCCACTGACACTATTTATGGGCTTGGTTGTGATATTTTTCAGCATAAAGCCATAGAACGTATTTGCCAGATAAAAGGTGTTCAACCGCAAAAGGCTAATTTATCTTTTGTATGTTATGATCTGAGCGATCTCAGTCAATATGCAAAACAGTTAACTACATCGGTCTATCGCAACCTGAAACAACATTTACCGGGTCCATACACATTCATACTGGAAGCCAGTAAAGAAGTTCCCAAAATATTGAAAACCAAAAAAGACACGGTTGGTATTCGTGTTCCCGATAATAAAATTGCCCGGTGTATTGTGAAGGAACTAGGTAATCCAATTTTAAGTGCCAGTTTACCAGGTGAATTTGTTGAAGAATACACCGACCCGGATATTATTCATGACCGGTTTGAAAAAAGGGTTGACCTTGTGATTGATGGAGGAATTGGAGGAATTGAGCCTTCTACCATCATTGATTTTAGCAAAGGAGAACCCGAAATGGTAAGAGAAGGGGCGGGGGAATGGGTTTTTTAATTCAACAAAAAGCATCGCCAGAAATAGCGATGCCTGTTAACCTTCAACCATTCTTTTACGGCAGATCATTTAAAGATGCAGCACAACTTAAAGACAGCAAAAAGCCTTCAAAACGCTGCTTCAGGCATCAAAAATCAGCAGACTCAAAAAGGTCGGGCTCGCTGTAATCAAGCCTGAACGATTTACGATGAAACTTGCTGGGTCCCCATTTGTCAAGGGCTTCCTGGTGTTCTTTTGTAGCATATCCTTTATTAGATGCCCAATTATAACGTGGGTATTTTGTGTGCAGTGTTTTCATATAATCGTCCCTATAGGTTTTTGCCAGAATACTGGCTGCTGCAATCGATGCATACATGCAATCGCCCTGTACAATACATTTGTGTGGTATTTTTTTATAAGGTGTAAACCTGTTTCCATCAATCAGCAATAACTGGGGTTGGGGGGTAAGCTGTTTAACTGCAAGATGCATGCTTTTAAAAGAAGCCCTAAGAATATTAATTTTATCAATTTGCTTATTACACAAATTGGCTACAGCAAAAGCAATTGCTTTTTTTTCAATAACGGTTCTTAATTCAAACCGGTGCTCTTCCGAAACCAGTTTGGAATCATTCAGTAGCGGGTGATAAAAATCTTTTGGTAGAATAACTGCTGCGGCAAACACCGGACCTGCCAGGCATCCCCGTCCGGCCTCATCACAGCCGGCCTCTAAAAGTTCTTGTTGGTAACAGGTTTGAAGCAATTGATTTTTTTCAAAAATAAAGAGACAGAAGATTCAGGCATCGGGTTGCTCCAAAAAAATTATTCTTTTTTCCTGTCGAATAAAAAAGTGAGTGGTCCGGGATTCTTTTAAAAGTCTTGAGCAATCCTGTTCCACCCACAAAAACATTATCCGGCAAAGCAGTAAGAGCAACCATGCTCCTGCGCACGGCCTAGTGCCCAAACCCCGGATGGCACAACCTGGATTCCCGGTAAAAGCCCTGAAACCCAGTCTTTTTTAACCTCTTCAGGCTTCATTGTTCTATTTTGTGCTACGGCTGCACTAGAATCCGTGATCGCTGCATCGCATACACAAAACATAAC
>DASTMJ010000307.1:0-3374 GCA_035714205.1 Flavisolibacter sp.
TAAATGCTCAACCTCCAGCTGGTGTTTGATCTCCAGTTTATTTTTCCGGTACTTATAAATAATATACCCGATCACTGCCAGCAGAATAATATAAAAGGTAATGGCTATTGGAGTAAGCCAGAAATAGTTATTCACCTTCAAGGAAAACAAGGCCACTTCTTCTGTCCAGGTTCCTTCACCATTGCTCCATTTTATTTTGAGTTTGTATTGGCCGGGATATAGATTGCTATAAATAATTTTTCCATTGGTACCGGCATAATGCCAGATCTTATCATAGCCTTCTAAAAAATAAGCATACTCACACTTTTCCGCATTCAGGTAACTAATGGCCTTCAGATCCAGTTCAAAAAAATTGTCTTTCCGGTTAATAGCATAAACCAGTGGTTTGTACTTCCCGGGAGGAACAACAATCAACCCGTTTTCACTATTGTTTTTTCCACCCATCAGCAGATCTGATATAAGAAGGTTGGGTTTTAATTCTGACTTCCGTATATCCTGTGGAAGAAAATAATTAAAACCGTAGGTGCCTCCAAAAAACAAACGGCCCGTGGAATCTTTCCACACGGCCCCATCAGAGAACTCGTTGCTTTGCAAACCATCGGCCTGTTGATAATAGGAAATTTTGAGATCTGCCTGGTTCACTTTGGCCAATCCTTTGTTGGTACTTACCCAGATCTGCCCTTTGCTATCTTCCTGTATAGCATGAATGGTATTATTAGGCAAACCATTTGAAGTGTTCAGTTTTTGGAATACAGGCGTTTTTTTTGACGCGTCAGCAAGACTGATCCAGTTGAGTCCATAACTGGTCCCGATCCAGAGTTTATTATAGCTGTCCTTATATAAAGACAATACATCGTTGTTTGATAAGCTGCCTTCATAGGTAAAGGCTTTGAAGGTGGTAAACCGAAGCGTTTTTTTATCAAGCAGGCTAAGACCTCCATATCGGCAACCGATCCATAACTGGTTGTTCTCACCTTCCGCCAGGGCATAAATGATATCATTTGCCGGTCCGCTTCCATTGGAATGATAGGTGAATCGTTTTAGAGATACAACTTCCAGTGATCCTTCTTTATTTTTTTTCAATTTTAAATGCACCAATCCATAGCCACTGGTTCCCAGCCACAATGATGAATCCTTATCCTGCCTGATGGCATAAACAGAACCAAAGGAAGGATAGTTTTCTCCATTAAGGATGTGCTGCCATTTGAAGAACTTTTTCCGTTTCAGATCATACACTCCAATGCCTTGTGCATCCGAACCAATATAAACAAGATCATCTTTTCCTTTTAATAAGGCATAAACCGAATTGTTTTCCAGTTCGGCCGGTGCAATAAAATAATTCCTGTTTTCCAATGTTTTGCTGCCCGACCAGAAATCCTGCAATTCCATAATGCCGCCACCTTTTGTACCCACCCATAAATGGTTATCAACTTCGCAAAATGCTCTGACCGATTTATTATAAGGCATTCCATTGTCAGAAGTAGTAATAGTGGCAAACGATTTTGTTTTAGGGAAAATTTTTATAAGCCCGTTACCGTCAGTACCAAACCAAAGTATATCCTCACTTCCCAGGGTCATGGATGTGATCTTGATATCTTTCATTTTATTTACCTGGTCTTCCAGTAAAGCAGCTGAAGTGAATTTTGCACTGTAAACATCATATCCCTTTGTGGCCCATGCCAAAATATAATGATCCTTATAAAAGATCATAGAACTGAGGGCATGTTTCAGTTTTAATACGGGTTCCGAATCCTGCCCATTGTTATTTACAACATATAATTGGTTATCCGTGGTTGAAAAGAATGTACGTTTATTAAGATGGAAAAAGTTGGTGATCCTGTTCTTCTGTTTGAAACTTTGTTTTTTTGCAAAAGGTTTTACACCGGTATCATACACTTCTAAGCTACCATCTGCATGTAAAACCCATAACTGGTTCAGCTCATCAAAATAGATTTTTGAGATCCCTTTATTTGATTGTAAAAACGTAGACTTTTTAAAACTATCTGTCTTTGGATCATAATAATTCAAACCATCCGTTTCTGTAAGACAATAGAGTTTACCGGTATGGTCAACAGCAATTGAATATTCCTGTTCGCTTATTTTACTACCGCGGGACCTGTCATAGAAATAATTATAAAACCGCCCGGTTTTTTTTTCATACCTGGAAACACCTTCAATAGTGCTCACCCAAATATTCCCCTTCCCGTCTTCTGTTATTTGCTGGATAACATTACTTCCTATGGTCTTAAAATCGTTTTCACGGCTGTAATTAAAAACATGGAAGGAGTAACCATCATACAGATTTAACCCGTCCCAGGTGGCTACCCATATTAAATTACTGGCGTCTTTATAAATAGAGTTGATGGAACTGTTGGAAAGCCCGTTTTGATTATCATAGTGCTGAACAAAAAAAGGGTTGGCAGGCGTGGCCCGGGCCTGCGATCCGGATAAACACAGGCATATGATAAAGAATATGGAAAAAACTATTTTCATGGACCTTTAAACAGATAGTCAATATCAGACAGAAATTGAAAGGTAAACTATCTGTAAAAATCTTCCACGTTAAAAATCCGGTTTTTACCGGTTTATACCGGCGAAATATACTTAACCACAACTCAGGCTGGCACTGGTTTTACCATATGCTTTATAATTAAGGTCACCTGCTGAATACAAGTTTATTGGCATTCTCAATTTCATCCTGGTTGATGGTATGCCCCATATTATTGTAAATCTTTTCTGTTACATCCGCATTCATATTCTTTAAAATATTGGTAGTGGCATACACTCTTTCCACCGGCACATGAGGATCAGGATCGCTGGTACCAATAAAAACGGGAGTTCCCTGGAAGTCACCTTTATAATTTTCGCTGTATATCTTATCACCAATTAACCCACCTGTAAAGGCAACAACTCCGCCATACTTATTGGCATTCCTTGTTACAAACTCCAGGGTTAAACATGCGCCTTGCGAAAAACCTGAAAAGTAAATATTCTCCGGCGATACGCCTTTATTATACAGGTCGTCTACCAGTTCTTTCAACAATGCTAATGCCGATGAAAGCCAGGGTTCGTTTTGAACAGGCGGAGCAAGAAAAGAATACGGATACCAGGTATTGTTGTTGGCCTGTGGTGCTATCAGTGTAAAATCGCTGACATTAAGGTGTGCGGAAAGAGATAAAATGTCCTCTGCACTTCCGCCCCTGCCATGTAACAGTACCAACACCTTACTGCCGGGTTGCAATTCCTTTCCTGCCGTTATTATATTTTTCTGGTGCATAATTATTTATAATTGTCGATGTTAAGAGAAACAGGTGGCAATGTTTCTTCAATATGTTTCCTGTCTCCTTCATATTGCGGCGGCAGCTTTAATGATT
>DASTMJ010000308.1:0-2302 GCA_035714205.1 Flavisolibacter sp.
TACGGCCAATAAAGGGTGAAACGTAAGCAGCCCCGGCCTTGGCAGCAAGTATTGCCTGTCCGGCCGAAAATACCAGGGTGCAATTGGTGCGGATGCCATTATCAGTAAACCATTTGATAGCTTTTACCCCTTCCTTGATCATAGGCACTTTCACCACGATATTTGGATGAATGGCAGCCAGCTTTTTCCCTTCTTCAACAATGGTTGCAAAATCCGTAGAGAGCACTTCGGCGCTGATATCGCCATGCACCATTTCACAAATCGTTTTGTAATGCTGGGTTACGGCCTGTTCTCCTTTGATGCCTTCCTTGGCCATCAGGGAGGGATTGGTGGTCACCCCGTCGAGGATACCGAGTTCGTTTGCTTCTTTGATCTGGGCCAGGTTGGCTGTGTCTATAAAAAATTTCATTTTTCTTAAATTATGGGGCAAATATAGAAGAATTAGGCAGCGGGTTGGGGAATAAAAAAATCCGCCTGAGCGGAAAAAAAATGGCAGGCTACTTACATCGCACCGCTACAACCGCCTACCCTTGCTATCTTCCGATCCTGGGGGAGTTCAGCAGGAGCTGGCCGTATAAGACCTGCCGGTGCAAATATAGGGAAGTTTCAATGTTGAACATCCAAGTTTCATGTTAAAGAGTTTTTTTTCAATCTAATAAAATATCGGCCAGCGTTACCCGGCACTGTGCATGGTTGAACTGAATAATCATTCATCCGGCAAATATTAAAAACCACTGCGTTGAAAGGCAGAACTCAAGGATGTAATCCCAATCAATTCATCGGCCCGGGCACCAAAAGGCCTGTAATAAACCAATACGATGTAGCTGTTCTCCGTGCCCCAGAAATCGCCTTCCGTCTGGCTAAAATCCGGGTAACCGGCACCATCTGAAGGTTTGGTTACATATGCATAATTATAGTAGCCCTGCTTCAAAAAAAGTGATTTTTCATAAGCACCTTTTTCAGCATTAAAAACCATCTTACCATTATCTTTTGAAGCCCAGTCAGTCAGTTCACCAAAAATGTAAAGATCCCTTCCCGGCACCTGCCTGTTCCCTGGCGGAAAATAAGTAAAGTTAACCCAGGCATAATCTCCCTGCCAGAAAGGATTTATACTTTCCATGGTTTCAATGGTAAAGCTCCCGTTCAGGTCACGGTAATAAATATAGGGCTGACCGTTGCGTGACGGGTCTGGTTTTACATAGATCACTGTTGTATCCTTCACAGTTTCCATTCGCTGTACCCTGTCGCTTAACAATCTGAGACTCCGCAGGTCCACCCAACGGAATTCTTTACTGGCGGGCATGGCTGTTATACTTTCATCGCTGTATTCAAAATAATTACCTCTTGAAATGGTTGGACGATCAATGAATAGCGAGGTTTGCCAGTTATTGTTTTGCAACACAACTATTTTTAAATCGCTTGGAGTGAATAACTGTATGCGGGGATCTGTTTTTACAGCAATAGAAAGCTTTTGATAGCTTCTGAAATATTGGGCATTAAAAGGTTGTTGCACCTGGGCTGTTAAAGTGGCCTGGTTGTTATAAACCACAAAACGTTTTGTAAATGCCAGCTTAGAAGTATCGCCATCCAAAAAAACTTTCAAAAGATAATTACCTGATTTGGATGGATAACAATTACGATCGGGGAAAGATGCCTGGTAATGAATATACCGGGTTGTGGCTATTGAAGAATTACGATAGGTTGAGATCCTCACCGTCTGAAACCCCTTGATGTATTCAAAAGGATGCAAAATGCTTGGTGTCCAGTCGGCATTACAAAGCTGGAAGGTGTAATAATAGTTTTTCACCCGGTTATCCATATCATCAAAATCCAGTTGAAGTACTTCGTTGCTGTTTAACGCAACCGCCGGGAATGAGGCCTGGTCGCCGGGTATATATAATTTGACAGATTTAATTGCGGAGCCTAAATCAGTGGTGGTTTGAGATATAACAGGCAATTGAAAACAAATCAAAACTATAAAGGCTGATACGATGCTTTTCATTAATTTAAAAATAAGTTATTTCCAAACGAGAACTATTTTTACCTGAAATGTAAAATGATATTTCGCTGCCTTTAAGACGAAAGAAATGAGCAATTAGTTCAATCGGCATAGGGGCATTATAACTTTTTATTGTGAACGTATCTTCTTTTATAGCTCGCCGACTTGCTTTTGATAAATCCCTCCCTGCCGATGGACAAAAATCCTTTTCCCGTTTCATTATTCGACTTTCCATAGCTGCAACCGTTATCAGTGTGGCTGTCATGATCATCACGCTGTCTTTTGTCAACGGTTTTCAGGATA